>NZ_JBHEEA010000010.1:0-96497 GCF_041900695.1 Bifidobacterium sp. 2450 | reverse complement strand
GGTAGTGCCCGAACTCTTGCGCACTTTGGTCTTCGCCCGTCCCTGTGGCGGTGATCAGTTCGCTGCTGGTACGGTCTCACCGAGCCTTGACATGTCGAGGTAGCGGCGCGTCGACCACTCGTCGGATGTCACGTAGCGGACCCTCGCGCAGACGAGCATCAACGCGCTGCGTCCGTCGGGGAACGAGCCGACCACGCGGGTCCTGCGCCTGATCTCGCGGTTGAGCCGTTCGATCATGTTGTTGGTGCGGATCCGACGCCTATGCTCGCGCGGGTAGTCGTCGAGCAGGTAGGTCGTGGTCTCGCCGATGCCCTCGCGCAGGCATTTGGCGGCCTCCTTGAGTTTCCTGGATTCCATGTCCCGGGCGACGGATTCGGCCTTCTCCAACGCCTTGTCGCGTGATTCCATGGAGAACACGGCCTTCAGTGCGTCGGCCGCCCAGTCGCGGTTCCCGGGGTTGACCCTGGCGAGTATGTTGCGCTCGAAATGCACCATGCACCGCTGGTAGCGGGCATCGGGCAGCAGCTCGCCCGCGGCGGCGACCAGCCCCGCGCACCGATCTCCCGTCACCAGTCTCACGCCCTTGAGGCCTCGTGCGAGCATGCCTTTGATGAATTCGCGCCAGCTTTCCGCGTCCTCCTTCATGCCCTCGGCCACCGAAAGCACCTCGCGCCGCCCGTCCATGCCGACGCCGATGGCCACCAGGATGCTCACGTTCTCCACGGACCCGCCCCAGCACCTTTTGTGCCACACGCCGTCCATGAACAGGTACGGGTAATCCTGTTCGAGGGGCCTGCCCCGCCATGCGTCGATATCCGCATAGACGCGCTTGAGCTTGTCGCTCAGGGTCTGCGAGGGCATGCGGTCGCCCCACAGGAGCCGGCTGACATCATCGACCTGGCGGGTGGAGACGCCGGCCAGGTACATGTCGATCAAGGCCTCCTCGACGCTCTCCTCACGCCGACGGTATCGTTCGATCACGGCCGACTCGAACACCGCGCCCTTGAGTTTCGGCACTTTCAGGCTCATTTTGCCGGCCTTGACGGTCAGGTCGCGCTCGTAGTGGCCGGCCCGGTACGCCTTGCGGTCCCCGCTGCGCTCGTAGCGCGCGGCGCCGGTGATCTCGTCGGCCTCGGCGTCGAGCATCGCGTTCAGGGTCTCCTCGACGCTTTTGCGGACCATCCGGTCCAGGGTGGTTTCCAACATGGCCTGGTCGACCTGTAGAATCTGCTGTGACATGGCTTCGTGCCCTCGTTTCCAATCGCGGTTTTCTAATGTCTGGCGACTGAAAATCGTACACAGGACACGGGCCATGCCCCTATCTCAAGCCCAAACCAAAGTGCGCAAAATCTCAGGCGTTATCGCATAACCTCCAAGAATAAATCAGTTCCCAACTGATTTTTGACGATAAATAATTGACCTTGCTATACCATAAAAAAGCGCTGTTACTCATGCCTCATAGCATGAGTAACAGCGCTTGGTAACGATGTAGCCTATTTTTTTCGGCTCTGTTGTGTGGACATTCACCGTATACGAGTCCATTTCTGCAATAGGTGAATACATCTTTTCAATCACCGGGGAGTGTCTCGCTAAGTCGCCTGAGGATGCAGCATATTGTCAACTGCCTGATATCCAAATACCGCAACAATTGCGCAAACGACGACTAAAACACCAATAAGAATGGCTTGTGTCTTCACTGGCAATTTCTTCCACATTTTTTTCATTGTAAATCCTTCTTCTCTTCGGGGGAATATGACATTAACCGTCCTCTCCCCCCGGACTATTTTCAAGACCAAACGGCATAATATGGGGCCTATGAGCGAACATGTGGAGCATGGGTTTGGGCCGGTGTGGGATGGTGAGTCCCGGGTTTTGATTTTGGGATCGATGCCGAGTCCGAAATCCCGAGCGTCGGCGTTTTACTATATGCATCCGCAGAACCGGTTTTGGCCGGTGATGCAGGCGCTGTTTGTCAACTCCGCTGATCCTACTGACGCTGTCGGCGATTTACCTGAGCCCCGTCGTGCGTTTGCTCTGCGCCACCACATTGCGTTATGGGATGTCATTGCTTCTTGCGATATCACCGGAGCTAGCGATGCCAGCATCCGCAATGCCGAGCCCAACGACTTGGCACCAATCTTGCGCGGCGCTCCAATCGCCCACATCTTCACAACCGGCGCGAAATCAGCGCAACTTTACCGCAAACTTATCGAGCCGCGCCTGACCGAAGCCTGTATCGCCATCGGCATGACCCAACTGCCCTCCACCAGCCCGGCCAACGCCTCAATGCGTTTGCCGGACCTTATCACCGCCTATCGCGAAGCTTTTCAAAAGGCAAACGTACTAGAGAATGCGTATTGGAAAAACTAGAAGCATGGCGAAACCATCAATCTCGGACGGCAAACCCAGCATCACGAATCCTACCTTGCATCTCATTGGCAATAGCAATACAGCGCGCCCGCGAAATACCAGCCTTCACACCGACACTAGCCAAATCCGCAACAGTGATGTTCTTCCCCTTACCATTAACCGAAGTGGTGTGCTCGCCGTTGGTCCCGGGATTTTCTGTCAAATCATATCCAGGCGACAATCTCCACGCTTGGCGAGAACGATCATATAGACAAGAGAAATTCTTCGCATGATCATCGCGCTCCCCTCTCCCGCGCAGCAATGACATCATCGATAGTTGCATAGTACGGATGTGAAAACAGTGTCTCAAAATCCTGCTCGCAGCTCAGCGCAAACGCGATATTGATGAGCGCCGTCAATGAGATTTCGTGCTGCTGCTCGAACCGCCTGATTGAGCCAAGACTCACGCCGGATTTTCTAGCCAGAGCCGTTTGCGACAACTTATGCTCTTTGCGCCTGGCAACCATGCGTTCGGCAATCGCAGCCGAAACATCCCCAGGCATAGGCTCATCCAACAAAGAAAACATACTAATATATTAGCAATTTCGGTCCAAAAAGACAATAATTACTCACATATTAGTAGTTGCAATGTGCCGGCGGCGTACAGCCGAGGCGAGCATCCGCGAGAGCGGCAGCAGGTAGAGGAAGGTCGCGGCGGCCAAGCTGAACGTGGGCGCGTTGATGGTGGCGAGCGGCACTGCACCGGCGATCGACCAAGGAATCAGCGGAGCGATCACCACGGCACTGTCTTCCAAATCGATAGCTTGTGCGGAGCGTTCGGATTCGTCGTCGCCGTACAGCCCACCCCACAACTGGTGAGTGAGCATGATGGTGAGGGTTTGGTTGCAGGCGAGCGCCGCCGCGCAAGTCGCGGTAATCATGGTGGCACCACATGCGCCGAGGCGATGGCCGAGCATCTCGATGACCTGCTGCAACCGAGCAAGCATCCGCGTCTCGGCAAAAATGCCGGCGTAAGCGGAAGAGATGCAGACAATGGCCATCACAGTGAGCATGGAGAGGATACCACCGCCGTCCAGCAGTGCGGCCACCTGCGGATTTTGCGCATGGTAACCGAAAACAAGCAGCCGCAACAGTTCCGCCCATTCCATGTGCTGCACGCCCACGCATATCGCGACCGAGGCGGCAATGCTGGCGAGCATAAGCAGCCGAACGTCCACACGCAGCAACGCCAACACGATGACCAGTAATGCTGGAACTAGGGTAAGCCAATGCAAATCGAAGGCCGATGAGAACAATCCGCCGACATCGGTTATGCTGCTTGCGTTGGTTGAAACAGACGCTCTAGCCGAGCCAGCCACTCCGCCACCGCAGCCGCAACGTATACCACACAACTCAGCACAAACGGCACCGCACCAGTGCGCAGCATGCGGGCAATAGTATTGAACAGGTTCGTATGCGTAAGCTGTTTGATCAGCAAGGCGCTGGTGGAAACCGGCGAACAACGATCGCTCACATAGACGCCCGCAAGAATCGCGCCACCGAGCATCACCGGGTTCGCCCGCATCGACAATCCCAGCGACATGCAGATGGTGCCCATAGTCGCCGCACTGGCGAACGACGACCCGACCAGCACCGACATCGCCGAGCACAGTAGAAACGACAGCGGAATCACCGCGGCGGCGTGAATTACCGCGGTCGAATGGGCCACGATGAAGGCGATGGTCCCGCTAGCCCTCCACAGCGAGGTCAGTACGCCGATGAGCACGAAGGTCACCACCACGGTCCCCGCGGACCGTACGCTGCCGGCCGCACGGCTCGCCATCGCGCGCAGCGAGCACCGGCGAACCAGCCCATACCCCATGAACAGCAGCACACCAACGAACAGCGCGGGAATAATCGACCAGCCGAGGGCGACGCTGGCAAACAGCACCGCACAGAACAGCAACATCGCGCCCGCTTCCAGCATGCGACCCTCTCCTCTTCCGGCTACGACCTCATCTCAGATTTCATCCCATGACCCGCGGTTGCAAACATCAACGCTATTCGCACGAGCCATGACTCAAGATAATCCCAGATCCTACGACGAACGTATGGTACTGGTTATTGCGCAATCATTATGGCTGGATTTAGTCACCACCGGAACCGCGAACAGCCAGACTAATATTGCCAACGATTCCGCCATTCCCAACACGATTCCAGATGAACGCGCCATTGCTTCAGGCGATCTATCTTCGTCGGCGCACTGCCCGTTTTTGCTGGGCAATCCGCAGGACATCGATGGCCGCATCGGCGAGATTCTGTTCCGTCACGCCGGATTCGAGCCGAAAGTCGCCGCCCGTTCGGACAACATATTGACGCTGCTGGAACTATGCCATTACGGCATGGGCGCATGCCTGTGCCCGGAGCGATTCCTGCCCGCATTGCTCGGCGCCGAATGGTTGCGCACCTTGCGTGTGCTGGATTGCGGGCCGGAGACCGAATACGCCATCCGATTCGGCGTTTCGGCCACACCATACCGCTGGAGCGTCATTGACGATTTCATTCGTTGCGCCCGCGAAGTCACCACCGGCGTGTCGCAATAGCCGCCAACTTGCGTTCAAGTGGGATTGAACTGTTTTAATCGAATTGTTAGTGTTCACGTCCGGCCATGAAGAGACGGCGGTGACGATTGATTATCAAGGAGTACACATGAAGTATCGCAGCGTCGGCAAGTCGGGACTGAAGATCAGTGAAGTCGCGCTGGGCAGCTGGGTCACGGATCTCAAGGACACGGCGGCTGAGGATGTGGCCAAGGAGACCGTGAAGCTTGCCTTCGACAACGGCGTCAACTTCTTCGACTGCGCAGACGCCTATTCGGGCGGCGCGGCCGAGCGCTTCCTTGGCGAGGTGCTCAAGCAGTATCCGCGCAAGGAGCTGGTCATCTCCAGCAAGGTCTACTTCCCCACCGGCGAAGGCGTGAACGATCGTGGCCTGTCCCGCAAGCACATTTTCGAAAGCATCGACCAGACGCTGAAGAATATGCAGACTGATTATCTGGACATGTACTTCTGCCACCGATTCGACGAGACCACCGATCTGACCGAGACGCTGCGCGCCATGAGCGATTTGGTTGCCCAGGGCAAGGTGCTGTATTACGGCGTTTCCGAAGAGTGGGGTTCGGCCCGTCTCGAAGAGGCCCAGCGCATTATCGACCGCTACAACCTGTACCCGATCACCGTGGTTCAGCCGCAGTACAACCTGCAGGATCGCTATATCGGGCATGAGATCATGGGCACCTGCCGCAAGCTCGGCATCGGCATCACCACGTTCTCCCCACTCGCGCAGGGTCTGCTGACCGGCAAGTATCGCAAGGGCCAGCCGTTGCCGGCCGGTTCGCGCGCCACGTGGCAGTCCGACCACCAGATCAACGACCTGTTGACCGACGAGGACCTCGACAAGGTGGAGCAGCTGCGCAAGGTGGCCGACGAGCTCGGCACGAATCTGCCGGTGCTTTCGATGGCTTGGATTCTGCAGCACCCGGAGATCAGCTGTGTGATCGCCGGCGCTTCCAAGCCCAGCCAGCTGGAGAACAACATGAAGGCCGCCGGCTTCAAGATTCCAGCCGATGCGATGGCCGAGATCGACAAGATCACTGGCTTCCACCGCTTTGAGCGTCACGTGGGCTGACGAATCTGAGACTTCCTCCAACGGGAGCGATTGTTAAACGCCGAAATCGGTATCGCCTTGGGCCTCGGCCTGGGCGATGGCGGTTTCGGCGTTTTTTGCTGTTTGCTCAATGACCTGGTTGTATCCGGTCAAGGCCGCGAACGGCATGAACTGCGCGGCCCGCTGGTGGCGGGACATGTGCGGATGCTTGCACGACTGATGGTGTGGCAGGTTGATGATGTCGTCGTATGCACGGGTCTCTTGCAGGGTCACGCGCGATGGCCTCCGATCTGACGGTTGCGGTCCTGACCGGTGGCGCCGTCTTCCATATCCATGGCTTTGATGACGGCGTTGCGGCCGAATTTACGTTTCACATCCAGCAGCGCACGCTGGATATCATGCTCTCCATCTTTTTCGCTGGCGGAATCGGATCCATACGATTGGGCCTCGTCATCACCGAACAAGTCGAGCTGTTCATAGCGTTTGCCGGTGGCCAGCTCTTCCGGAGTGGCCACATCATCGGCGATGACGGTCAACCGCCTCACAAGCAAGCGTGAATCCACAATGCGCCCGTACAACATCGTCATGGCCTCACGAATACGTGCCGACGACGAGGTGAAATCACCCAAACCAATCGATCCGACCGCGCTCTTGGGCACCTTGCGCCCAAATCGGTCGATGACCACCGGCCCTTGATAGCTTTTCGCTGCCCGCTCAGCGGCACGTTTCATCGCATAATCAGCGCACGAATCAAGCTTTGACGAATCAAGACTGCCGATGTCATAGCCGACGGCGAGCGTCAGTCGGTTCGTCAGCACGCTTTTATCGACCAGATCGAGGGCCAGCGCATCGGCCATCTCCTTGGTGATCAGCCGGGCCGTGGCATAGTCGGCGGGGCCGGTGAGCACCTGCCCACTGCTGATGCTGTGCGCACCTGGCTCATAGGATCGGATATCCGCGATTTCGCACGGCTCCCAGCCCCACGCATGGTCGATGAGCAGTTCGGCATTGACACCGAACATGCGATACAGCAGGTCTTCGTTGTAGTAATCCGAAGCACGACCCACCGAGCATCGGGCGATATCGCCCATGGTCATCAGTCCGGCATGCTCGAGCTTCTTGGCATAGCCGCGCCCAACCCGCCAAAAATCGGTGAGCGGACGATGATCCCAAAGCAGCCGACGATATGACATTTCATTCAGTTCGGCCACGCGCACGCCGTCCTTGTCGGCGGGCATGTGCTTGGCGACGATATCCATGGCGACTTTGGCCAGATACATGTTGGAGCCGATGCCGGCAGTGGCGGTGATGCCGGTTTTGGTGAGGATTTCGCGCACGATGGTTCGCGCCATCGCATGCGGCCCCATACCCAGCGAGCGCAGATATGGCGTGGCGTCGATGAACACCTCGTCAATCGAGTAGACATGGATGTGCTCGGGTGCGGCGTATTTGAGGTAGATGCCATATATTTGCCCGCTGATTTCCAGATAGTGCGCCATGCGCGGCTTGGCGATGACCATCGAGACCTTGAGTCTCGGCGAGCGTTCCAGGTCGCGCGCATCACAGGACTCCCCGATTAATCGGCCGCCGGGAGCATGGACCGCGCGCTCGATGTTGACTCCATTCAGGCGCTGTTTTACCTCAAACAGCCGCGCACGACCGGGAATGCCATAGTTCTTCAGCGAGGGTGAGACCGCCAAACATATTGTCTTATCGGTGCGGGTTTCATCGGCCACCACCAGATGCGTAGTCAACGGGTCGAGCCCACGAGCCGCGCACTCCACCGAGGCATAGAAGGACTTGAGATCAATGGCAATATAGGTATGCTCACGTTGCGTCGATACCGTTCCGCCGCCCATCGCCATCACCTCCTTACCACCGCTGGCCCGACCATCATATCAACATAGTCGAACATTTGTTCGATATGACATGCCTGTTCGGAGCTGCCGAAGTCGACGCACGCAACGCGCCCAAGCACGCTCTTCACCCACGCCACACGCGCAACGGCAGAGCAGCGGCATGCATGCGTACCATGGGGAATATGCTGCATACCAATATGCGTTATTTGACTAAGGAACGCGCATATGCGGCCATCCACCATGACGGTCCGCGTGCTCTACTCAGCTTCGACGCCATGGAACATGCCAGCAGCTCCGATATGGAAGACTGTTCCGATTCGCATATGCCCGCAAGCATCCGATTCGTCCTCTCCGAAATACTGCTTCGCAGCTAAACGGATAGACCGAAGCAATCCCTGTCCCGATAAGATGGTGTTGTGGACTTCCTCCTCACACGGAAGTCCACAACACCATCTTTCTTAATTGTCTGTTCCTCCCTCAGCGGGAAGACTCCACCACCACCCCACAACACACGATGTAGCCGCCGATTGGTAGGGTTGACAGATAGTTAATCCCCTGTTTGAAAAAGGAGCTTTGGCTTGTCGGCTGAACTCGAAGACATTCATGAGGAATGTGGCATCTTCGGCGTATGGGGCCACCCCGACGCCTCACGACTCACCTATTTTGGCTTACACGCACTGCAACATCGTGGCCAAGAAGGTGCCGGCATCGTCTCCAACGATAACGGCCATCTGACCGGCCATCGCGGACTCGGCCTGCTCACCCAGGTGTTCGGCGATGAGCGCGAAATCGAACGACTGAAGGGCAATTGCGCCATCGGCCACGTACGCTACGCCACAGCCGGATCCGGCACCACGGATAATATCCAGCCGTTCATCTTCCGCTTCCATGACGGTGACGTGGCCCTGTGCCACAACGGCAATCTGACCAACTGCCCGTCACTTCGCCGCAAGCTTGAAGACGAAGGCGCCATCTTCCATTCGAACTCCGACACCGAAGTGCTGATGCACTTGATTCGCCGTTCGATGCAGCGCACCTTTATGGACAAGCTCAAGGAAGCGCTCAACACAGTGCATGGCGGTTTCGCCTACCTGCTGATGACCGAAGACGCCATGATCGGCGCACTCGACCCGAACGGCTTCCGCCCGCTCTCCCTCGGCAAGATGAAGAACGGCGCCTACGTGCTCGCCTCCGAAACCTGTGCACTGGATGTCGTCGGCGCCGAGCTGGTGCGCAACATTCGCCCGGGCGAAATCGTGGTGGTCAACGATCATGGCTACAAGATCGTGCAGTACACCAACAACACGCAGCTGGCCATCTGCTCGATGGAATACATCTACTTCGCACGCCCGGATTCCGATATCTATGGCGTCAACGTGCACTCCGCCCGCAAGCGCATGGGCGCACGTCTCGCCGCCGAATCCCCGGTGGAGGCCGATATGGTTATCGGCGTGCCGAACTCCTCATTGTCCGCCGCATCCGGCTATGCGGAAGCAGCAGGCCTGCCCAACGAAATGGGTCTAATCAAAAACCAGTATGTGGCCCGCACCTTCATTCAGCCCACGCAGGAACTGCGCGAGCAGGGTGTGCGTATGAAGCTCTCTGCTGTGCGCAGCGTGGTTAAAGGCAAGCGCGTTATCGTTATCGATGATTCCATCGTGCGCGGCACTACGTCCAAGCGCATCGTGCAGCTGCTCAAGGAAGCCGGCGCCGCTGAAGTGCATATGCGCATCAGCTCCCCGCCGCTGAAGTACCCCTGCTTCTATGGCATCGATATCTCCACCACCAAGGAACTCATCGCAGCCAAGATGAGCGTGGAGGAAATCCGCGAATACATCGGCGCGGATTCCTTGGCCCACCTTTCGCTCGACGGTCTGGTCGAATCCATCGGACTGAACGCCGACGCCCCATACGGTGGCCTGTGCGTCGCCTACTTCAACGGCGACTACCCCACCGCCCTTGACGACTACGAGGCCGACTTCCTGAAGTCCCTCACGCCCGAGGACCGTGTGCGTCTGCCTGAATTCGCGCTGTACAAGAGCAAGTACATCGGCAACGAGTACAACACCGTGCAGCCGGACGTGCAGTAGGTTCGGCCGGTCCTTCGACTACACCTCAGTCATTGGTCTTTACGACTACCCCTCAGTCAGCTTCGCTGACAGCTCCCCTGACAAGGGGAGCTTAGTACAAACGAAAATCCGCTTTTTGCAGGTGGCTCCCCGGCAAGGGAGCTTGAAAACAGAACAGAAAGGCCAACCAAATGCCACAAGCATATGAGAACGCCGGCGTAAGCGTCGAAGCCGGGTACGAAGTCGTCAAGCGTATCAAGTCGCACGTGGCCCGCACGAACCGCCCCGGCATGGTCGGCGGCATCGGCGGCTTCGGCGGCCTGTTCGATCTGGCCTCCCTGGGCTACAAGGAGCCGGTCCTCATCTCCGGCACCGACGGCGTGGGCACTAAGCTCATGGTCGCCAAGCTGGCCAACAAGCACGACACCATCGGCATCGACTGCGTGGCCATGTGCGTCAACGACATCGCCGCCCAAGGTGCCGAGCCGCTGTTCTTCCTTGACTACATCGCCTGCGGCAAGAACGACCCGGCCCTGCTTGAGCAGGTCGTGGCCGGTGTGGCCGACGGCTGCGTGCAGGCCGGTTCCGCACTGGTCGGCGGTGAGACCGCTGAAATGCCGGGCATGTACGACGAGGACGAGTACGATCTGGCCGGTTTCTCGGTCGGCGTTGCCGAAAAGTCCGCCATTGTGGACGGTTCCACCATCACTGAGGGCGACGTGCTTATCGGTCTGCCTTCCACCGGCGTGCACTCCAACGGCTTCTCCCTGGTGCGCAAGGCCCTGTTCGAGCAGGCTGGCTACACCGTTGACACCAAGCTCGACGAGCTGGGCGGCGAAAAGCTCGGCGACGTGCTGCTCACCCCCACCAAGATCTACGTCAAGGCCCTCTCCCCGCTGTTCAAGGCTGGCGTGGTCAAAGGCGTGGCCCACATCACCGGCGGCGGCTTCATCGAGAACATCCCGCGCATGATCCCGGACGGCCTGGCCGCCGAGATCGAGCTCGGCACCTGGCCTGTGCTCCCGATCTTCGACGTGCTGGAGAAGGCCGGCAATATCGACCACAAGGAGATGTACAACATCTTCAACATGGGCATCGGCATGGTGCTGGCCGTCGACCCCGCCCGCAAGGACGAGGCGCTGAAGCTGCTCGCCGACAACAACGAGCCCGCCTACGTGCTCGGCCAGATCGCCGCCGACACCACCGGCACGCAAATCGTACTGAAGTAGCTCCAGATACCGGCTCCCCTCAAAGAGGGGAGCCAAAGACTTTAGGAAGGAAAAACATGGGTCAGAAAGTATTGGTCATCGGCTCCGGTGCTCGTGAGCACACCATTGCGTACACGCTACTCAAGTCGCCGAGCGTTGACGAAGTCACCGTGGCGCCCGGCAACCCGGGCATGCTCAAGGATGGCATCCGCACCACGCAGCTGAGCCAGTCGAATCATGCCGCGCTCATCGACTTCGTGAAGAACAACGGCTACGACTGGGTGTTCGTAGGCCCGGAAGTCCCGCTCATCGAAGGCATCGTGGATGATTTCGCCGCCGCCGGCATCAAGGCGTTCGGCCCGTCCAAGGCCGCAGCCCAGATTGAAGGTTCCAAGGACTTCGCCAAGCAGCTCATGGACCGCCACAACATCCCGACCGCCCAATACAAGACGTTCAGCGATCTGGCGCTCGCACAGGAATACGTGCATGAACACGGCGCTCCAATCGTCATCAAGGCTGATGGTCTGGCCGCCGGCAAGGGCGTGACCGTGGCGATGGACGAGCACACCGCTCAGCGTGCACTTGAGGACATCTTCATCGACCATCGCTTCGGTTCTGCCGGCACCAAGGTCGTTATCGAGGACTTCCTGGATGGACAGGAATTCTCCCTGATGAGCTTCGTCAACGGCACTGATTTCTGGCCGATGCCGATTTCTCAGGATCACAAGCGCGCCCACGATGGCGACGAGGGCCCGAACACCGGCGGCATGGGTGCCTACAGCCCGGTGCCGCAGATTCCGCAGTCCGTGATTGACGAGGCCATCGAGAAAATCGTGCGCCCCACCGTCGAAGGTATGGCCGAGGAAGGTACACCGTTCACCGGCATCCTGTACGCCGGCCTGATCGCCACCGCCGACGGCCCGAAGGTCATCGAATTCAACGCTCGTTTCGGCGACCCGGAAACCGAAGTCGTGCTTCCGAAGCTCACTTCCGACCTCGGTGCCGGCATCTCCGCCATTCTCGACGGCGAGACCCCCGAATTCACCTGGGATGAGTCCAACGCCACCCTCGGCGTGGTCATCGCCTCCAACGGCTACCCGGAGAACGTCATCAAGGGTGCCCGTGTGCCCGAGATCGAGGTCGACGAGGATTCGCACGTCTACTACGCCGGCATCACCTCCAACGACAAGGGTGGTCTGATTGCCAACTCCGGCCGCGTCCTGCTCGTCGAAACCTCCGCTCCGGACATCAAGTCCGCCCAGGACAAGATCTACGCAATCATCGACAAGCTCGAGCTGCGCGGACTGTTCTACCGCCACGACATCGGCTTCAAAGCCCTGAACGCGTAATGATGGAGCGTTAGCTGCGTTACGGAAGACTCGACGTACCTTCGTATGCCTTCGTCTTCCGCGCCTTGCTACCGCGCGCATCATCCCACGTTCAGCAAGCTGAAGTGGCAGAAGCGGCGCATCTGCCGCATATTTTTGTCCCGGTAGACATGTCAATCGGTTGACGTGTCTACCGGGACAGCGAACGTCACTACGACAACGCCATC
This sequence comes from Bifidobacterium sp. 2450, assembly GCF_041900695.1. Classification (NCBI taxonomy): domain Bacteria; kingdom Bacillati; phylum Actinomycetota; class Actinomycetes; order Bifidobacteriales; family Bifidobacteriaceae; genus Bifidobacterium; species Bifidobacterium sp. 2450. Next base: position 83,791 of record NZ_JBHEEA010000010.1, on the reverse strand, counting down.
ACCCAATATCAGCGAGCGATATCACGCTAGCTGAATTTGGCGATGATGTTGAACAGTTTGGCCTTGGCTTCATTGAAGGGCGGGTACACGAGGCGCAGAGTGTCGGGGAATTGCGGCTTGGTAACCACGGCTTTGACGTGGCTGAAGGTGAGGAAACCTGCTTTGCCGTGGTAGGCACCGATGCCGGACGCGCCCACGCCACCGAACGGCAGTCGGCTGGACAGCAGGTGACCCAACGGCAGCGAATATCCCAAGGCTCCGGAGCTGGTCTGACGTTCGAAAGTCAGCCGAACCTCGTGATCGCGCGAGAACACATATGCAGCCAACGGCCGGGACCGCTTGTTGATGAATCGGATTGCGGACTCGGCATCCTCGACCACCAGAATCGGCAAAATCGGGCCGAAAATTTCCTCCCCCATCACCGGCGCATCTGGCGACGTACCGTACAGTACGGTGGGCGCGATATATCGGGCGGCGCGATCGACCTTGCCGCCACAAACGATTCGCCCAGCCGAATCGAATACGCCGGGCACCTTGTGAATCTCGCTCGGCTCAACGGCGGCCATAACCGCCACTCCGCCATCAACGGCTGCCGCATTCGGACCGGTAGCAGATTTCGCCGCATTGTTCGTACCGCCAACACCACCGCCGGCCGTCTCCCCCGCACCTGCACGTCCGGCGGACACGGCATTGAAGCGCCGCCCAACCATATCCATGGCCGCGCCTACCGCCGATGCCACCTGCACCAGCGGCGAGCTCGGCTCCTCAGGCGGCACGGTGCCGACCGGCAATAGCTTGCACAGTCGTTCAAAATGACGATCGTTGATAATACGACCAAAATCAGGCGAGGCCTTCGGATCTTCACCATAGAATTCGGTGATGGCTACGGCGATGCGCTCGGCCAGCGCTTCGGCCACGTCCGGCGTGGCGAGCACATAGTCGGGTGCCACGCAGGTCTGGCCGGCGTTGGTGAACTTGCCCCATGCGATACGTCGTGCGGCCACATTGATATCCGCCGTACGGTCCACGAAGCACGATGATTTGCCGCCAAGTTCCAACGTAACCGGCGTTAGGTGCTCGGCCGCCGCCCGCATGACGATTTTGCCGACGTGGCCGCCGCCGGTGTAGAAGATATGGTTGAACGGGCATTTCAGCAGTTCGCCGGTTTCCTTGGGCCCGCCTTCGACCACGCGCACGGCCGCGGGGTCAAGATATTGCGGCACGAGTTCGGCGATAAGACGCGAGGTATTCGGCGAAAGTTCAGAGGGTTTCAGACAGATGGCATTGCCAGCGGCGAGCGCGTCGGCCATTGGCTCCAGAGCCAACAGCACCGGGTAGTTCCATGGCGAGATGATGAGTACCACGCCTTTGGGTTCAGCGATCGTCCAGCTGGCGGCGGGTTGCAGCATCCAATGCATCGCCTTGGGATGGCGCGCGGCCCACAGTCCGAGCCGGTTGCGGACGAACTTCGCCTCGCCGGCCACCAGATTCAGCTCCATCAGTATGGTTTCCGCCGCGGGTTTGCCCAAATCGGCCATGGCCGCAGCCACGAAAGCATCACGATTGTCCGTTACCAGACGGCATAGCGCATCCAATTGCGCCCGTCGCCAAGCCAATGGCCGCGTACACCCGGATTCGTAAGCGTGACGCAACTGAGCGAAATCCGTATTGACCATGGCACATCCTTCCCGCAGGATGCCCGGGTCGGTTTTCCGGGCATCGACTGTACCTATCGTACCGTCATGACGATGGCATGAGGGCGTTTGTGCTGCAGACAATACCCGACGTTTCGGTTGATACTCGCCAAATAGCTTGGGCTTGGCCGAAGTAGGTAGTGCAGGTGTTGTCGGCGAGTGCATCGACGGTGATGGGATTGGCGCTGGACACGCCGAGCAGTTCGGCATTGGCAGGCAGGTCGTGTTGTGCGGCCACAGAGTCCACTTGTACCTCCACACCCACAGCTTCGACAGAAGGTTCGACGGCGATATGCCCGCCTGCATCAACCACAATGCGGCGGTCATCGGTGACATGCGCGATGCCGTTCGCATCGGTCAGCGCGATGGATTCGAACCACAGCTCGGTGCTGTCCCAGCGCGCATCGTCTTGCGGATACGGATTGGGCACGCGCTCGAATCGTGTGGTGACGATGTTTCCGGCCCGGCGGAGGTCAGCGTGTCCCGCCCGAGTTCGCAGTCGGCGGCATCGTAGGCCACAGCGGTCAGCTCCCCCGGTTCGAACGGCACGTGGAACTCGGCCATGCATCGGCGCACGGGCGCGGTGCCAACGACTTCCCTGTTCAGCGTCAACTGCACGGTTTTGCCGCCCGAAAACACCTGCACGATGGCGTCGCGGCCCTCATAGCCCTCCCATGACCAACTGGCCACGCCGTCATGACCACGTTCGATAAATCGCGATGCACGACCCGTGTGGGTCGCGCCGTCGCCGTACAGCAATTGCATGGGCCTGACGGTGATGGCCGGGCGACGACGCGCGCCGGTGACAATCTGCCGGTAGAGCATCTGCCCGGTCAGTTCTCCAGTGATGTCAATCAGTCCGGAACCGCCCAGCAGTCCCGGATACCGGCGATATGGCCCGGTCCGGTGGCCGCGAATCGCCATGCGATTGCCGTATTCGCGCATCCATCCGTATGGTTCGGGATTCGAGTAGACCCAGGCGCTTACGGACGCTTCGCCGATGTAGTCCCACCCGGTCCACACGAAGTCGCCGATCAGGTACGGCAGGTGCCGGATGTCCGGCCAGGTGTCGGCGATTTCCTGCGGATAGGTTTCGCTGGCGCAGAACACGCGCTCGGGGTGGCGGCGGTGGAACCATTCGGGCCCTTGGCGGCAGTAGTTCAGCCCGGCCACGTCGACCTCGTCGAACACCGCGTTGGTCTGTCGGTCTATGATGCCGGTGACGAGCGCGGCGGGCATGAGTCGGTCGATGGCCGTGAGCATGGCGGGACCGGAAGCGTGTTCGAGCGTGGTGTTGAGGCCGGGCTCGCCCTCGACCTTGGCGTCGTGTTCGTCCACGCCGGCCTGCGTTTTCGCTGCGATGGACAGGGAGATCGGGTTCACGCAATCGATGACCGGCCGCTCGGCATCAAGCGAGCGGATGATGCCGACCATGGAGCGGGCGGCTTCGGCGGCGCGCGGCGACTTGGTGTCGGCGATTTCGTTGCCGATCGAATACAGAATTACGCTGGGATGATTGCGATCTTTGCGCACCATCGAAGCCAAGTCGTCGGCGTAATGGTCACGGAAAGACGCCGCATAATCGTAGCTGGTTTTATGTATCCACCACATGTCGAATGCCTCGTCCATAACCAGCAGACCAAGCTCATCGCAGGCATCGAGAAAGGCCTTGGACAGCGGATTATGGGCAGAGCGAACGGCGTTGAAACCTTGCTCTTTCATGATGCGCGCGCGGCGATATTCGGCTTGCGGCAAGGTCGCCGCACCGAGAATGCCGTTGTCGTGGTGCACGCAGCCGCCGTTGAGCAGGATGCACTTGCCGTTGATTCGCAAGCCTTGGCGTGCATCGAAGGTCAGCGCGCGGATACCAAAACGCTCGGCATGGGTGTCGAGCAAGGTGCCGTTTGCGTCGTGCAATTCGGTGCGTGCGGTGTAGCGTGTAGGCGAATCTGGGGACCAGAGTTGGGCGTTGGCGATGGTGCCGGTGTGGTCAGCTCGATAGTCATTCGATATTCGTAGGTGCCGCCCGGATAGTAGCCGGTGTTGTAGCCGTTGGCGGTGTGCGGGTCGCGCGATTCGTGGATCATCGCATCGTGCGGGAGTGTGACTGGCTGCCACGCTGCCCCATTGGATTGGTCCTTGATTGAGCGGAATTGCCAGCCATGACTCACAGCGATGCGCTTCATGGCTTTATTGTAGGGCGGGAGTGATTGGTTTGCGTTCGGGGATATCTGCCCTCAGTCTCACTTCGTTCGACAGCTCCCTCGTCAGAGGGAGCTCACAACGTTTTACGGCAACGGTACTGCAATTTTAGACGGGCTTTGCCCGCGCTTTGCTGGCTCGCCTGTCGGTTCGCACGTTGCCTACAGACCGAAAATCCTCCGGATTTTCCGTCGCGGCACAGCCGCTCCCCTCACCTACGGATAGCCCACTGGGCTATCCGCTTTACGGTTCGGCCGGACTGTCTGCTTTACGGCAACGTCATGAAATCAGTGTCTTTGAGGTAGTTTTTGCCGGCGGTGATGTCGTATTGGATGAGCCTGTAGTCGGCAAGCAACTGCTTGGTTTCCTTGTCGAAGTCATCGGTGGACATCGGGTTGCCGTTCTGATCAAGGTAGATGTTCTGGCCTTCGGGGATACGATCCCAGCCTTGGATCTTGTTGACCACAGGCGGTTCCATAGCGGCAATCTTGGAATGCATCTCGGTTAGGAACGCCAGATACGGGCTGACCTTGGCGTTCATATGATCGGCGGCCTGCGCCACGAAGAAGTTCGGCGAGGAGTAGGCTGCATCGCTTGCCTTATTGCCTTGGGAACCAGAGGCCTTGTTCGACCAGATGAAGTAATCGGTCAGGTGCAGGGCCAAGGAGTTATTGTCACCCTCACTGGCGGACGAGTAGATGCCCGGCAAGTGGTCGCCATAGAATACCACGGTGACGGGCTTATCCAGCGCATCCAGTTCATTCAGGAACTCCTGAGTGGCCTGATCGGTAATCTCCACACCCTTTTGATAGGTCTCAATCGACTGCTGCTCATCATTACCCAGTGGCGTACCCGTGGTGGATTCGGCGGTGTAGTCGTTATTCTCATACCACTCGTGGTAGGGCATGTGATTCTGCATGGTAATGATCTGGATGAATTTGTTCGTCTTACCGGACTTGATGCCTTCCAGCGCAGAATCATAGGAAGACTTATCAGAGACGTACGGCGACTCGTCGATCTTGTCCTGATACTTGATCACGTCCGGACCGGTCAACGTGTAGAAGTGCGAGAAGCCGAACTTCTTGTAGTTCGTGGCACGCGAGTACATGCTGGATTCGTACGGGTGGTAGCCGAGCGAGTTGGCGGACGCGCCCCACATCTGGTTGATGGTGGGGGTCCAATGCTGGCTCGGGACCAGCTGCTGGTACGGGCTGGACAGGGAGGAATCGAAATTGGCCATGCTCAGGCCAGAAAGTCCCATATATTCGAGATTGGCCGTACCTCCGCCGTAGCCGGAGGAGAGCATCAGACCGGAGGTGGTGCCCGCCTTGATCTTGCGGATGTTGGGCATCGAATCCTTATTGGTCTTCAGTCCCGGCACGCGGCTCGGGTCAGAGAAGGATTCGGACAACACGTACACCACTGTCGAATCAGTGAGGTTGTTGGTGCGGGAGGTGTTGATTGTCTCCGCTTCCTTCTGATAGCGAGCGGCGACCTTCTTCATGGTCTCCTCGGAGTAGTTGCTCGGCTTGTCCATAATCTTCGGGTTGAGCTGGCGGGTGAAGGCCACGAGCGGACCATTGCGCTGCGCGTCATACACGGAATCCCACATGGATGGCGTGTCTCCCAAGGTGCGGGAGAACTTGTTGGCCGGCGAATCGGTGGTGCTCACATGAATGCAGTACAACGCGAACACCAGAATCGGCAGCAGCAGCAAAATCAGACGGGAGGTGAGGTTCAGGCTCAGGTTATCCGTACGAATCATGCGACCTTTGCGCCCATCGAAATGACGCAGCACCAGAATCAGCGCGAGCAGTACGGCGAACGCGCCGAGTGCCACGAGGATGGTCACATGCGCACCGGCCGGAATGAAGGTGAGCATGTTGCCGGTGTTCGAGCCAAGGAAGCCTAGATCGGCGGGCAGAATGGCCTCGTAACGGATCTCGACCTTGAAATGTTCGATGGCGGCCACGATGATTCCGACCGCAAGAATCACGATGCTTGCCGTCCAGAACCGGTTGAACAGCATCAGCAACATGAGGTATAGCAACGCGACAAGTATCACGTTGAGCATGAATACGAAATTGCCGTCGGCCCACATCTTGCTCACGAAGCCGAATCCGACGGTCGGACTGGACAGCTGCACACGGGTAGAGCTGGACGAAACGCCCACTTCGAGCGCCGTCACGACAATGATGTCGAAGATAACGAAGAGCACGCCGTACACCCAGCCGGGGAAGGGCTTGTGGGGGTGCTGGGGCGTGACTTCATTGGCTTCGGCCTTTTTGGCCCAAAGCTTGAAATGGGGTTTCACTGTGGTGGTACTACTAATGTTCTCGCTCATTCGCCTGTTTCCGTATGTGACTTTTCAAGGGCATATTGTTGCCGCTGAACCTTGGAAAATCCATAGTTCCATTATTTTTCTTACCGTTTCCTAACTATTCACCCTAACGCAAAGGGTGCCTCGGGACATCCCCGAAGCACCCTGATATATAAGGAGCCTTCCCTGATAGCGAGGCGTTCTGTTCTCCCCTAAGCAACGCCTCGCTATCTGACTTGATTATCCCCTTATTGCTGTTGCGGATTGCCGGCTACTGCCGCATTACTTCACGGCGGCGGCGAACTGGTCGACCAGCGCGCTCATCCAGTCGAGCAGGTTGGTGTACTGCTTCGGCATCTGCTCGGTGAGCTCCACGATCGGCACGTTGGCGTCCTTGGCGGCACCGGTGATCTGGTCGGTGGTGGAGTTTGCTTCCTGGCTGTTGAAGACGAGCATCTTGATGGGGCCGGCCTTCAGGGTGTCCTGGAAGTCCTTGATGTCGGCCGGGGTCGGCTCGCTCTCGTTGGCGGAGGCCTGGGCGTAGCCCTTCGGGGTAGCGTCGGTCATCTTGAGGTCGTCGGCCAAGTACCAGGCCACGGATTCGGTGGCGGCGTACGGCAGGTTCTCGGTCTTGGCGGAAGTCTCCTTGATCTTGGACTCAAGCTGGTCTTCCTTGGCGTGCCATTCTTTGTTGAGCTTGGCGTAGTCGTCCTTGTGGCTCGGGTCGGCCTTCTGGTAGGCGGCGGTGATGGCGTCGGCAGTGTTGGAACGCACCTTGGCGAAGAACCAGACGTGCGGGTTGTCGCCTTCCTTGATGCCGGCGGTTTCGGCGGCGGTGACCAGCGTGGCCTTGGTCGACTGGGCGGCCTTGGTGGCCCACGGGTCGTAATCGGCGCCGTTGACCACGGCCACCTTGGCAGTGCCGAACTTGGCGACATCCTGGCTGGTGGGCTCGTAATCGTGCGCCTCAACGTTGGTCTTGGTCATGATGTTGGTGACTTCGACGTTGCTGCCGCCGAGGTCTTCGGCCACGGAACCCCACTGGTTGATGGAGGCGACGACCTCGATCTTGCCGGAAGACGCGGCGCTGCTGGAATCGGACTTGCCGCCGGCGGCGTTGCTGGAACCGCAGGCGGCCATCGAGAACAGGGTCGCCGCGGCGGCCGCGATAGCGAGCGCGCGCTTGGCGTTGGACATGATGGACATGATGGACATGATTGGATTTTCCTCTCTAATTCAGCTGTTTGGTCGGGCGATGCTGCTGTCGCTGCATCATTGCCCGGCCACCGATACGACAGAATAACATGTATTGAGAATTATTATCATTTGTATTTACGTCGGCGTGTTGCTCGCACATGCTCGCGCCGCCGACGGAAATCCCGAGCCCCCGAAGACAGCAACGCGGAGTCCCGCCGTTTTCGGCAGACGAAACGACAGAAATCCCACGTCCGAACGATACCCACGCGGAGGTTCCGCCGTTTAAGGCCTCAGAAACGACAGAAATCCCGCGCCACCTTCGTTCGGACGCGGGATTTCTGCCGTTTGCTGCACCTGCCGCCGCCATCGCCGGCGCCATGGCGCACGTCACAGCGGCATCGCGGCACCGACCGACGCCTGCACCAGGTCGGCGAGCCCCACGGTGTGGGCATCCTCACATATCAGCGCATCGCGCGAGGCGATCGCCCGGATGATATCGCGGCAGGCACACTCCCCATCCGTATCCAGATGACGGGCCAGACATCCGGCGCCGATGACCGGCAGTTCGAGCACGCACGAGGCCTCACGGATCAGGCGGGAGACCACCGCGCCAGTCGAACGCTCGTCATAGACGCCGTCCTCCTCGCCCATGCCGTACAGGCACAGGCGGTCGTCGTCGAAGAACCGCTCCTCGAATTCGTCAAGGCCTACAGCATTGGCCACCGCACCCACGAACATCGACTCACTCCACTCGTTGAGACGGAAGGAATCGGCCAGGTACCGCGCAACCGGCGTGGCCTCAAGGCCCACAGGCAGCGAGACCAGAAACGCGCCGTCATGCCCTTGCAGCGATCCGAGCGTCCGTTCAAGGTCATGTTTGACCGTGCAGCTCATGCAGCACTCCTCGAGTCCGAACGAATCGGACTCGCCGAACACCACCCCGCTCGCCTGGGGCTTCGCAACGTTGCGCACGATATCGAGACCGGATTCCACGGCGTCGTTCGGGCGCACGTCATAGGCGACCGAGCATACGGACGGGAAGGAATCGACCAACGAGAACGCCACGGAGCCCAGGCTCAGGCGGTCGACGCCGGTGAGCAGCACCACGGGCGTGCGCCCCTCCGCGTTTCCCTGTGATTGCAATGCCGGATGGATCATGACAGCCTTTCTAATTTGATAATGGTTATCATTATGCTATAGTCGCAGGCATGTCCAAAACATGTCAAATTCTGGGAACACGCGCCGGGGTCGGCAACCGCGTCTCCCACTCACACAGGAAAACACGCCGAACCTTCGCCCCGAACCTGCAGTCCAAGCAGTACTGGGTGCCGTCCTTGCAACGGCACGTCACGCTTACCGTGAGCGCCAAGGGCATCAAGACCATCGACCGCATCGGCATCGAAGCGGCGATCGCCCGCATCCGCCGCAATCAGGGCACCAACTGAACCGGCCGCGGCATCACCCCAACGCTCGGGCAGTCAGTAGGCCCGCCACTGTGCCGGCGCGTAACCGCAGCAACAAACCGCGCTAACGAGCTGCATCACCCACATGGCACCGCGACGTACACGGCATACGCGACATGACAGCGTGACACCCACACATAGAAAGCACCACTCATGGCAAGCAACTCCTCCGCAATCCGCCCGGTCATCACCCTGAAGTCCACGGTCGGCACCGGATTCACCTACACCACCACCAAGAACCGTCGTAATACGCCGGACCGTCTTGAGCTCACCAAGTTCGACCCGGTGGTCCGCAAGCGGGTGCCGTTCCGAGAGACCCGCTAATCCATCTGTTCGTTCATTAGGCATCGGCCGTGAGATGAGGAAGAGGCTTAAGCACCAGCCGGAATCGTTTCCTTGTTGGTATTCCGGCGGTTTCCCCTATCACCATTTCATGAACTCATCTCCCGAGCCCTGCGGCATGCGCCCAATGAACGAATGCACTCGTCCCAGCTCCGGCCGATGCCACCACAACGCCCACCGGAGCCTTATCAAGGAGCTAGACATGGCCAAAACCAGTAAAATCAACCGACAATTGCAACGCGAACGCATGGTTGCCAAGTACGTCGAGCGCCGCGCCGAATACAAGCGCGACAGCGTCAACCCGCATCTGACCGCCGAAGAGCGCGCCGAGGCGATGCGCAAGTTGCAGGCTCTCCCCCGCGACGCCAGCCCCACCCGTCTGCGCAACCGCGATTCCATCGACGGCCGTCCGCGCGCCTACAACCGCAAGTTCGGCCTGTCACGCATCAACCTGCGTGAGAAGGCACACAAGGGCGAACTGCCCGGCGTAGTGAAGTCCAGCTGGTGATCGGGCCGGCACAACCGGCCGTCAAGCCGTCTCAGGCCATCTAATTCACCGGATTACGCCCGCGCATCCAACGCCATTCTCATCCATATCACCGCACAACATCACACAACCAAAGGTCCATAACCATGCAAGAGGGCATCCACCCCGAATACAGTCCTGTGGTCTTCTATGACCGCTCCGCCGACAAATACTTCCTCACCAAGTCCACGCTGGCGGCCAAGGCCGCAAGCCTGCCGACCATCGACTGGGAGGACGGCAACACCTACCCGCTCGTCAATGTGGAGGTGTCCAGCTACAGCCACCCGTTCTACACCGGCAAAAACGTGGTGATCGACGCCGCCGGTCAGGTGCAGAAGTTCAACGCCCGCTACGGCGAGAAATAGTTCACACATATTCCCGTCCACAAGAAGAAAGGAACGGACATGAAGGTCAAGGCATCGGTCCGCTCATTGGCCCGCAAGGACGGCTCCTATGTCGTCCGCCGGCGCGGTCACCTGTACGTAATCAACAAGAAGAATCCCCACTGGAAGGCGAGGCAAGGCTGATGGCACTGCCCAAGTACAAGACGTCCCGGGCAAACACGCGTTCGCGCCGCTCCAACTGGAAGGCCAAGGTGCCTCAGCTGGCCACGGTCCGAACGCCCGAAGGCGGAGTGGTTCAGGTTCCGCAGAATCTGGCCGCAGCCGTACGAAAGGGGCATATGAAGCCATAACCAACATCATGGATTCCACAATCCATCAAGTCTCGTAACAACATGGCAGTGACGGCTTCGTTTTCCTCGGAAAACACGGCGCGCGTTCTTTCCTATTCCTCTCGCGCACCGCCATTCCCACGAAAAACGAGCCGCCGTTGTCATGCCTGACCACATGCGGGCGCGGCGTTTGCCTGCCAGCGCAATTGCAACCGTCGTCCGCACAACATCGAATACATTAATAATCATCATTCTTTTCGAGAGAAGAATACTCGGTAGAAAGTCAGAGTATGACTGATCAGCACACCAGCCGGCCCTCCGCCAGCAACCCTAAGCATCCGACCGACAGCGCATCCGGTACCAACACATCCGCCGGTTCCGCCAAACCCAGCACCACCAAACGCAACACCGTCGTCGGCGTTATCGTCGCGTTCATTGTCGGTGCCGTGTTGGGCGGCCTGATTCTTGGCGCATTCACTTTTCTGAGGCCAAGCGGCTCGGATTCGGCCGCTTCCGCCGGCAGCAACTCCGCCAACCCGGCCGCAGACAAGACCAGCGATTCCTGCGATGCCACGTTCACCGTGGTCGCCTCGGTCAACCAGTGGGGCTCGCTCGCCCAACAACTTGGCGGCTCGTGCGCCAAGGTGACTTCGCTCATCAACTCGATCTCCGTCGACCCGCACGATTATGAGGCCACCGCATCCGATCTGGCCAAGCTCGCCAAGGCAGACATCGTGGTGCTCAACGGCGCCGGCTACGACGGTTGGGCGGAAAAGGCGCAGCTTGACGAGAAACGCCAGACCATCGTGAACGTGGGCGACCTCATGGGCATCACCGCCACCGACGAGCACGAGCATTCCCACGACCACGCCGAGGGCGAGGAAGGCCACCATCACCACCATGGCGCTACGAACCCGCACCTGTGGTTCAGTCCGGAAGCCGTGCTGAAGGCCGCCGAAGCCATCAACGCCGCCTACGCGGACAAGGCCGGGGCCGGTTCCGCCACCGCCGCCACCGCGCAACGTCACTTCAACGAGTGGAATGGCGAGTACGCCGACTTCGTGACCCTGGTGAACAAGGCGCGCTCCGCCAACGTGCAGCGCCGCTATGTGGCCACCGAGTCGATCATCAGCTACCTCTTGGAATACATCGGTGCGGTCGACATGACCCCGGCAACCTACACGAACGCGATGAACAGCGGCGCCGAACCGTCCGCCGCCGACCTCAAGAACGCGGTGAACATCGTGTCCGGCAACGATGTGGACCTGCTTATCGTCAATCCGCAGGAGATGGACGGCTTTGCCAAGAAGCTCGACGAGGCCGCGCAATCCAGCCACAAGACGGTCATCTCCGTGACCGAACAGCTACCGGAGAAGCAGAAGACGCTGCTCGGCTGGCTCACGCTGATCGCCAACCAGGCGCTGGCCACCGACACCACCAACGGCTACTTCCTGACCCAGGACGTCAAGGACCGCAACCTGTCCGACTATGAGGGCGAATGGCAGTCCGTCTACCCGCTGCTCCAGGACGGCACGCTCGACAAGGTGATGCAGGCCAAAGCCAAGAAGGGCGACATGACCGCCGCCGAATACACCAAGTACTACGAGGTCGGCTACAAGACCGACGTGGAGAAGATCGCCATCAAGGGCGACCAAATGAGCTTCACCCGGGGCGGCAAGACGGCCACCGCGACCTATGGGTACAGCGGCTACAAGATCCTCGACTATGCCAAGGGCAACCGTGGCGTGCGATTCCTGTTCACCGCCACCGGCGATGTGCCCGAGGGCGCGCCGAAGATCGTGCAGTTCTCCGATCACAGCATCGCACCGGCCAAGGCCGCACACTTCCATATCTTCATGGGCGATGATTCCCAGGAAGAGACCCTCAAGGAAATGGACAACTGGCCTACGTATTACCCGGCGTCCATGAACAAGGAGGAAGTGGCCACCGAAATGCTGGCCCACTGATTCGCCATCGGCCCAGGCAACCATGTGCAAAGTTCCCCGCATATCGATGTGTACCATCGGCATGCGGGGAACTCGCATATTATCTCGACCACTATCATGCGTACGGTGCTAATATGACGGCGATATGGCAGGTGATATTCGTATGAAAGAACCTCGCACGCAGCGCACGGAACAGGTGAACACCGCGCAACAGGACCATTCGGCGAACTATCTGTTTCTGATTATCGGCACGCCGCTGGTGGCGTTCCTGATTGCGGCTTCCGCGATGCTCGAGTCGCGTGGGTTTCCGGTTCCGCTGGTGCGTATCGGCACCGGTGCCGCGGGGCTTATCCTGCAGGCGATTCCGTTCATGCTGCTAGGCGCTATGATGTCGGCCGCGGTCAGCACGTTCGTCAGCGCCAATTTTCTGGCCCGCCACATACCGAAATCGTTGGCCGGCGGACTGGCCGCGGCATTGGTGACCGGCCTGTGCCTACCGGTGTGCGATTGCATGGTGGTGCCCACGTTCGCGAATCTGATGCGCAAACGCCTGCCGCTGCCGTGTGCGGTGACGTTTCTGTGCGCAGTGCCGGTGATGAATCCAATGGCGATATGGTCCACATGGTTCGCATTCACCGACAAACCATGGATGGTGGCGGCCCGCGTGGGGTTGGGCATGGTAGTGGCGATAGTCGCGGGGGTGTCGTTCGCGGTGTGGCCGCTCCGCTCCCCTGCGGTGCGTGAGAGGCCGCTGACGATTGGGCGGTCGTTGGTTTGCGAGGATTGTGCAGGGGCGACGGGTGATTCGCCTGAGAGCCACCCCCGGTCGGCTTTGCCGACAGCCCCCGCCGGCGGGGGCACGGGGCGCGGATTGGAGCGGTTCACGCATTTCATTCGGCATACGCATGACGATTTTATGCGGATGATGCCGATTCTGCTGTTCGGCACGATCGTCGCCTCCATCATGCGCACCGCATTGCCGTCGTTGACCAACGGTTCAAGCACGCTCGATGACGCTGGTGTCATCGTACTGATTCTGGCGGCGATGGGACTGGCGTTCCTGTGTTCGCTGTGCTCTACTTCCGATGCGGTGATCGCCGCCAGCATGATTGGCGTGCTGCCGGTCTCCGCCATGCTTGCCTTCCTGGTCTTCGGTCCGATGCTCGACCTCAAGAACACGCTGATGCTGGCCACGGAATGCCGGCCACGGTTCATCATTCGGTTCATCGCGACCGTGGCGGCGACCTGCTTCCTCGCCGCGCTTGCCGCCCATCTGGTGATGGGAGCGTAGCCATGAAGCGCAAGGTCACACTCCCCGACCGCGTGGAGGCGCTGTGTTTCGCGGTGCTGGGCGCGGCCATCGCCTATGCGGTGGTGGGCGGATCATACACCACGCTGATCACGCCGCGTTCGCTGCCGTATCTCATCATCGGTGCGGTACTGCTGTTCGTGCTGGCGACCGCAGCATGGCTCGGACTGTTCCACGCCACGGAGCGTTCGGTTTTGCGGTTCCTGATCGCCTTGATTATTCCGGCGCTGCTGATCACCGTGCCGTTCCAGCCCAGCAGCGGCAGCGGCGGCTTCGACGAGTACGCCGGCGGCCGCGCTATCGTCATTCCCCGCAGCTCGCACAAGCCTGATGGCGTCTCGCAGCTGCACGGACTCGACACGGCGAACAAGACCCTGACCATCAGCGACGACGAATTCGGCTCATGGTTCGAGCATATCGACCATAATCCGCAGCGTTACGTCGGTTACCATGTGCAGGTCACCGGGTTTGTGAGCAAGTCGCGTACGTTCGGCGCGGACGAGTTCGAGCTGTCCCGCCAGTTCATGTCCTGCTGCATTCTCGACATGACCCCATTCGGGTTCATAGCCAGCTCCGGCAAGGCCGGCACCCTGCACAATCACGACTGGGTCACCGTCGACGCCGTCATCAAGCAGGGCGCCTACGGCTCCGCCGGTCACGAGCGCCAAGGCCTGATACTGCAGGTCCGGTCGGCCAGCAAAGCCGCAGCCGCCCCGACCGGCTACTTCTACTGGCAGTAAAGGACGCGTCTCCCGAAATGGAAAGCACTGCGTTGCGCCATGACTCGTCCCATATCGGCAGAAATCCCGCGTTATAACGAAAGGTACGCGGGGGCTCTGCCTTTATAAGGCTCAAAACTGGCAGAAATCCCGCGCAGGCCTCGTTGAAACGCGGGATTTCTGCCAGTTGATTCAAATTATGTGACAACATGCTGGGCACCTGATTTGCTTTAATATCGATAATGAATATCATTTGTTAGCGAAAAGGGGCAGAACGTCATGAGCATCGAGCAAACCGCGACCACTCGGCGCGTGACGCGACCCCGACTCCTCATCACCCAGGTCCTGGCGGAACTATCCCGATTCGCCACGGCCCAGGAAATCACCGACATCCTGCGCGAGCGCGGCACGCGCATCGGCACAGCCACCGCCTACCGCAATCTGCAGATGATGGCCTCCCAAGGCGAGCTCGACGTAATCCACGTCAACGGCGAGGCCCTCTACCGCGAGTGCTCGGACCAGCATCACCACCATCACATCGTATGCCGCGAATGCGGGCGGACCATCGAAATCGAGATTCCCGGACTTGAGCAGTGGATCGACAAAGCCGCCAAGCAGTTGAAGTACCGGAACGTCGCCCACGAACTGGAGATTTTCGGCCTGTGCCCCAAGTGTGCGGCGAAGCATGCCACCGAACCGCCTCTCAACGTCGGCGCTCACCAAAGGATGAACCACTGACGACGCCAGACGATACTGGCCGTCGGCGTTCGAACAAATAATGGCGCAGTCCCGACGCTACTGGCCTCCAGCATCGGTGCCCTTCCAATCCTTGGCGCAATAGCGACGATATAAGCTCCACTCGCATCGTTAGATTGCCAACGCTTGGCGTAGCACCGATGCCAGACACGCTCATCGTCGTCGTTCCACCAATATTTGGATTGGTACCGCCACCACCTATACCAGGCGTCGACACTCGGCCAACAATCGGCCCGTTACCGACACAAAACTGCATGAGGTCTCATTGCTCTTAATAGCAGCAATGGGCCTGATAATCACTTTCACTAACTTTCGCCGCTGCCGTCTGCGCTCTATAGTCGCAGACGAACAGACGCTGAAAGGAACAACAATGACTATCAAGACCATCGATGAGCATGCTTACGAGATCGTTACCGAAGAGGGCACCTTCGCCGCCTGCAAGGACACGCTGGCTAAGTTCGACGTCACCAGGCACGAGCACGGCGTGGCCGCCTGTGGCTGCTGCGGCTGCTGCTTCACCGGCAACTGCTGCGACGACACCGACTGCGAGCACAACCACACCGAAGAGTGCGAGGGCAAGGCTTGCCTGCACGCTTGCCACGAGAACCGCGAAGGCCACGAGTGCGCCTTCTGCCACCTCGCCTTCGACACCAACGAGAAGTGCCACGATGAGATCCTGGCCGACCTCAAGGAACTCAAGGCCGAGCTGGCTGCCTGAGTTTTAGGTTTCCGATTTCTCCTGCGGATTGACTCCTCTCAGGGAGGGGAGCCAAATTCCGGCACGAACCACTGCGCTTACCGTATGATGTCTACGGGCGCGGTGGTTTTGTTTTTCTCGATGATGGCGCAGATTTGCTCGGGCGTCTCCTTGCAGCCGCGCCGGATCCATAGCCAGATAATCGATGAGACGGCGGAGACCAGAATTTCCAGCGCATAGTCGCGCGGAATGCCGCTGTAGCTCAGCTCGGCACCCACACGGGCCGCCTGCTCAAGCAGCATCTGCTTCAACACATCCTTGACCCGGTCATACATCTGCATATCGTTGCCCGAACGGGACAGTGCGTCGAAGAACGCATACTCACGCTTGACATAGCGCAACGCCTCGGCAATCGACTCGGATTCAAAGCAGTCCTCCACGCTCACCGGACCGCGGCCCTCATCGTCCGGCCCGGTGATGAGAATCTGCGTCAGATCGGCGATGGTGTCGTCGATGAGCCGCTGCCGCAGGTCGAATTTATCCAGATAATGCAGGTAAAAAGTACCTCGATTGATGCCCGCAAGCCGTACGATGGCACTTATCGACATGCCATCAAACCCCTTGGTCTGCATCAGTTCGGTGAAAGCGGCTCTGATTTTTGTCTCAGTAGCAGTATTACGCTTACCGTTCTCAGACACAGTCCTACTCCTTGGTCATTTCTTCACGTACTGACTACCAATAGTATCAACATGTTGTTCATTTAATACCAAAATAAACACTTCCCAAAAAACTGTTCAAAATGAACAATTTCGCGATCTATGGTGATTGACCGCCCTTTCTTTCTCTCCATACAATCTTAAATCAGTTAAATCAACATGTTGTCTATTCAACGTGAAGGGAGTCACTAACCATGGCCTACATCGAAATGGTCCACAGCTTCAAGCGCTACCACATGGGAAGCACCACCATCGCGGTCAATAACGACGTCAACTTCAGCATCGAGCAGGGCGAGCTGGCCATCATCCTCGGCGCATCCGGCACCGGCAAATCCACGGTGCTCAACATCCTGGGCGGCATGGACACCAATTCTGAAGGCCAGGTAATCATCAATGGCAAGGACATCTCCAACTACACCGCCCACCAGCTCACCGACTACCGCCGCACCGACATCAGCTTCGTGTTCCAGTTCCACAATCCGGTGGCCAACCTCACGGCCAAGGAGAACGTGGAGCTCGCCTCCGAAATCGTGAAAGACGCGCAGGACCCGCCCCAAGCGCTCATCGACGTGGGGCTTCAGGACCGTATCAACAACTTCCCCGCGCAGCTTTCGGGCGGCGAACAGCAACGCGTGGCCATCGCCCGCGCGGTGGCCAAGAACCCGAAGATTCTGCTGTGCGACGAGCCGACCGGCGCTCTGGACTACAACACCGGCAAGCAGGTGCTGCAGATTCTGCAGGATCAGAGCCGTAAGAAGGGTGCGAACGTGGTCATTGTAACGCACAATTCCGCCATCGCGCCGATTGCCGACCGCGTGATCCACATGCATGACGCGCGCGTCAAATCGATCGAAGTGAACGAGCATCCGATGGATATCAAGGATCTGGAGTGGTAAGCAGTATGACCGATCTCAACGATTTCACCGAAACGACCAACCTTACGCCCGCGGCCGACTCCGCAGCCGACTCCGCAGCCGATTCCGCCGCAAATTCAGCAAACGACTCCTATACCGCGCCCGGCAGAACGCCCCACGCGCACAAGGCCAAGCGCAACCGCCGACGCAACGGGTCATTCCATAAGCGCATGCTATGGAAAGACATCCGCGTCACCATGTCCAAATCCAAGGGTCGATTCGCCTCCATCGTGAGCCTGATGACGCTTGGCCCCTTTGCGCTCGTAGGCCTGTTCGTCACCGGCCCGGACATGCAAATAACCGGCACCGACTTCTTTAATCAGAACAATCTCGCTGACGTAACCGTCATCAGCGATTATGGCCTGACCAAAGCTGGCGAAAACATTATTCGCAGCGCGCCCGGCGTCAAAGATGCGGAGTTCGGCTATTTCAAAGACGTGACCATCAAGAACAGCAATCACAGCCTGCGCGTGTTCTCCAAACCGGACTCGGTCTCCACCTTTGCCGTGTCTGAAGGTCGTCTGCCCAAGGCCGCAAACGAAATCGCCTTGATTCGGCGGAGCAAGACAAATACGCCATCGACAGCACCATCAAGGTCACCGAGCAGCCGGATATTGCCGGCGATACCGTATTGAAGCGCACCCAGTTCACCGTGGTGGGCTTTGTGGATTCCAGCGAAGCGATTTCCAACCTCAATATGGGCCAGTCGACCGCAGGCAGCGGCGAACTCAATGGGTACGCCGTAGTCTTCCCCGCCACCTTTGATTCGGGAGTCGCCATGATCGGCCGTGTGACCTTCAAGGACACGCAGGGCCTTGAGTATTGGAGCACCACATATCGCGACCGCGTTTCCGAGCACAAGGCCACGCTGACCAAGCGACTGGCGGACCCCAACCCAAAGCCCGCGAAGACTCGATTCGCGAAGAACGCCGCCGGCAAATCGACAAGGCCCAGGCCCAAGTCGATGACGCCAAGCAGCAGCTGACAGACACCCAGCAATAGTTGAACGACGCGAAAAACCAAATCGAAAACGGCAAGGACCAACTGGCCAGCGGCAGCGAACAAGCTGTGAATCAGGCGTCATCCACACTGGCAGAGTTATCTGGCGCCACCGCGCAAATCGCCTCTGCGGATTCCCAACTCACCAGTGCGCAAAAGCAACTCGCCGCCGGAGCCCAGCAATTGACACAAGGCCAAGGCCAGCTGACCGAGTCCTGGCAACAGTTGAGCTCCGCCAAAACGCAACTGGATCAGGCCCGTACACAGCTGGACACGACCAAGCAAGTGTTCGATAAAACCGGTCAGCTCTTGCAGCAGTGGCAGAACACCGGACTGACCGGCAACCTCTATGACAGCGTCAAGGCACAATATGATCGTGCGCTAAGCTCCTATAACGATGCCGTAACGGAATACAAAGGCAAGCTGAACGAGTACAACAACGCCTTGCAGCAGTGGAATGACAGTGCCGCGCAACTCAGTCAAGGTTCGCAAGAGTATCAGCAAAACGCCGCCGCCATCTCGCAGGCCGCCAATCTGCTGGCTTCCAAGCAGACCGAATTAGGGCAGGCCGTTTCCATGGCCTCTGGCAGCGTATCCGATGGAACCAGCGAACTCATCGAGGGCCAGCGCAGCATCGACAAGGCCAAAGACGAATACAACGCCAAGCTTCAGGAATTCAACGATGCCAGGCCCGTCGCCGAAAAGAAGATCAAAGCCGCCGAGCACGACATCGAACTGGCGCGCGAAAAGGTAGACACGCTCGAAGTGCCGGCCTACTCAATCGATGGGCGGCGCGAATGCCTGACTTCCGAGGGCTACCGCGTGTATGAAATCATCGCGAACATCGTCAAGAAACTGGCGATGATCTTTCCCGTGTTCCTCTACTTTGTGACCGCGCTGGTGATGCTGACCACCATGGGCCGCATGGTGGATGAGGAGCGCACCAATTCCGGCATCTTGAAGGCGCTCGGCTACAGCGACCGAGACATCATGAAGAAGTTCCTGTTCTACGGATTCACCGCCTCCACCATCGGCACCATCATCCGCGTGGCGGCCGGGCATACGATGCTGCCGATTATCGTGAACCATGCGTATAGTAACGGCTTCACCATGGCCGCGCATCGCGCTGGCGTTCCACCCTGCCATCACCCTGGTAGCGTTCCTGCTGGCCTGGGCGAGCGCCGTGATACCGGCTTGGGTGGCGGCCAAACGCGAGCTGCGCGACAAGCCGGCTTCCCTACTGCTGCCGAAGCCGCCCGCCAAAGGCTCGAAGATCTTCCTGGAGCGCATCACCCCGTTGTGGAACCGGATGAGTTTCACGTAAAAGGTCACGGCGCGCAACCTGTTCCGATACAAGGCGCGCATGTTCATGACGATTTTCGGCGTGGCAGGCGCGGTGTCGCTGCTCACGGCCGGGCTCGGCGTGCAGGCCTCCACCGGGCAGATCAACGACCGCCAGTTCGAGGACCCGATCCATTACGGCATGATCGTGGCTGAGAAATCGGACAACAACGACGAGCAGCGCGCCGAAGTGGCCAAGGCGATGAAGGGCGGGGCCGTCTCCGAGTCCGCGCCGATCTACTACGAGGAGATGTCGAAAGTGGCCGGCAAGGAGAACGACAAACAGTCGATTACCCTGATCGCCACTGATGACGCCTACAATTTCGGCGACTACATCACCCTGCGTTCGCGCACCGGGCACAAGCCGCAGGTGCTCACCGACCGTGGTGCGATCATCTCCGAACGTATGGCGGAAATGATGGACGCCAAGGTAGGCGACACGATTACCGTCACCGATTCGAGCGGCACCGAGCGCAAGGTGCGCGTGGACGGCATCACCGAAATGTTATATCGGGCATTTCATGTTCATGCCTTCGGGTGGCTATAAGCACGTGTTCGGCGAGCAGTACCAGTCGAACGCCTATATGGTGCGGCTCAAGAACCATAAGACCCCCAATGTGGAGTCGCGTAGCGCCAAGCTCATGAAGTTGGACGGCGTGAAGGGCATTGTGCAGAACACGACCTCGAAGAAACAGGTGGCCACAATCGTCGACTCGCTGGATCAAATCATGGAAGTGCTGATTCTCGTGGCCGGGCTGCTGGCCGTGGTGATTCTTTACAATCTGACGAATCTCAACGTCTCCGAACGTATCCGCGAACTGTCGACCATCAAGGTGCTCGGCTTCCACTCGAACGAGACGACGATGTATATCTATCGCGAAACGATTCTGCTTTCCGCACTCGGCATCCTGTGCGGCTACGGCTTCGGTACCGGCCTGCACCGGTACATCATCACCGAAGTGCCGCCGGACGAGGTGATGTTCGACCCGTCGCTCGGCTGGCTGGTATTCGTGGCACCAATCGTGGTGGTCGGCGCGGTGCTCGGCGGCCTCGGCGTGCTGGTCTACCGGCGGTTGAAGACGGTCGACATGCTCGGCGCCCTGAAGTCGGTGGAATAGCAGCGGAATAACAAATGGGATCGGCTTCGAAGCCGATCCCATTTGTTATTCGCTCACTGCTTTCTGAGCCTTCTGCGCTTTCTGCTCCTTTTGGCAATCAGGGCATAGTCCGAAGACCTCCAGGGTGTGGGATTCGACGGTGAAGCCGTGGCCGTCGGTCATTTTGCGCAGCCAAGCCTCGCCGGGCGGATCGATTTCCACGGTTTTGCCGCACTGCTTGCACACCAAGTGGTGGTGATGTCCGTCGTCGCCGCATAGGCGGAACAGCTGCTGGCCGTCCAGGCGGATCGTGTCGGCGGCACCGGCATCGGCCAAGGCGTTGAGCTGGCGGTATACGGTGGCCAAGCCGATTTTCGAGCCTTCGTCCTCCAGCCTGCGGTGCAGGTCCTGAGCGGAGATGAACTCCTCGCAGTCGACCAAGGCGGCGCGAATCGCGTCCTTCTGCTTGGTCTGGCGTTCGATATGTTCAACCATCGGTAAGCTCACGCCTTCTTTTTCAGGTCGTCCCAGCAGCCGGTGGCCTCAAGGTCAGCAACCATGGCAGCAGGGTTGTCGGTGAGCACGGTGATGTGGCCCATCTTGCGGTCGTGGCGCACTTCGGCCTTGCCGTAGTCGTGCACATTCCACTCCGGGTGGGTGGCGATCAGCGCGCGCGTCGGTTCCGCATGCTGGCCGAGTACGTTGACCATCACGGCCGGCGAGAGCAGCTTGGGCTTGGGCAGGGGCCAGCCGGCGATGCCGCGGATGTGGGCGCCGAACTGGTCCATCGAGCAGGCCTCGATGGTGTAGTGGCCGGAGTTGTGCGGGCGCGGGGCGAGCTCGTTGACGATGACCTGATCGTCCTTGGTGATGAACAGTTCGATGGCCAGCGTGCCAGCCAGTTCGAAGCCCTTGGCCAGGCGAATCGCCAGTTCATGCGCTTCGCGGGCCACATGTTCGGACACCTCGGCGGGGGCGATGGTCATGTGCAGGATGTTGTTGCGGTGCTCGTTACGCACAATCGGGAAAGTGACGAAGTCCTTGCCGTTGCCGGAGACCAGGATCGAAGCCTCGAATGCGAAGTCGACGAAGCCTTCCAGGATGCTCGGCGGGAAGCCACCACCACGGTCGGAGCGGGAGCGGATCTTCTCCAAGTCGGCGTCGGAACGCAACACGAGCTGACCGTGGCCGTCGTAGCCGCCGGACACGGTCTTCAGCACGGCCGGATAATGAATCTCGTCGAGGGCGGCGTCAAGCTCATCGAAGTTGTTGACGGCGCGCCACGGTGCGGTGGCGGTGCCGTGGTCGTTGATGAACTGCTTCTCGTGCACACGGTGCTGGGTCACGCGCAGTAAGTCGGTGCCCTGCGGGGTGGCGGTGATGCCGCGCACCTCGTCGATGGCATCGGCGTCCACGTTCTCGAACTCGTAGGTGAGCGCGTCGGACTGCACGGCCAGATCATGGATGGCGGTTTTGTCATCGTATTCGGCGGTGATCTGGAAGTCGGCCACCTGACCGGTCGGGCAGTTCGGCGTTGGGTCAAGCACGCCGACGCGGAAGCCCATGTAGCGGGCGGACAGAGCCATCATGCGGCCGAGCTGGCCGCCGCCGATGATGCCGATGGTCGAGCCCGGCATCAGCATGGAGACGCGGCCGCCCGTTTCTTCAGACAAGCTGGGCATTGGATTCGGCCACCTTTTCCTTCAGTTCGTTACGGTAATCCTCAAGCTTGTCGGCCAGTTCCGGCTCGAAGGCGGAGAGCATCTGCACGGCGAGCAGGCCGGCGTTGGTGGCACCGGAGTTGCCGACGGCGGTGGTGGCCACCGGGATGCCGCCGGGCATCTGCACGATGGACAGCAGCGAATCCCAGCCGGACAGGGCGTGGGAGCGCACGGGCACGCCGATTACGGGCAGTGTGGTCTGCGCGGCGATCATGCCCGGCAGGTGGGCGGCACCGCCGGCACCGGCGATAATGACCTTCAGACCATTGGCGCGGGCGTTGTGCGCGAACTCGGCCATGAGCTCGGGCGTGCGGTGCGCGGAGATGACCTGCTTGTGGTAGGCGACGCCGAACTGGTCGAGGATGTCGCAGGCGCGCTTCATGGTCTCCCAGTCGCTGGAGGATCCCATGACCACTGCGACTTCGGGCTTGGATTCATTTGCCATTATCATTTACTCCCTAGTTATTGAGAATAAGGCCCACTGTACTCCTGATAGCGAAGTTAAGCCACGCAGCGAATCGTTCTCAATACATAATTCTGTGAGGCTTACAGCTCAATAACGATCTTGCCGAACATGTCGCCGGCGATCATTCTGGCGAACGCCTCGGAGGCGCAGTCCAATCCGTCGACCACGGAATCGATCACCGGATGCAGGTCGGCGTGCTCCACGAAGCGCAGCAGCCGGGCGAAATCCTCGCGCGAACCCATCGTGCATCCCTGCACGCGGATGTCCTGGAAGAACAACCGGGTCAGTTCGGCACCGGGCTGGTCGCCGGTGGTGGCGCCGCAGATGGCGATAGTGCCGCCGGGCCGCACCGACCGCACCGAATGACCCCATGTGGCCGCCCCCACGGACTCGATCACCGCATCGACCTTGCGCGGCAGCCGCGCACCGGTCTCCAGCGCGGCGTTCGCGCCAAGTTTCAGCGCCTTGGAGCGCTTGTCCGCGTCGCGCGAGGTGACGAACACCTCCAGACCGGCGGCATGGGCGAGCTGGATGGCCGCAGTGGACACGCCGCCGCCCGCGCCCTGAATGAGCACGGAGTCACCCGGCTTGATGCCGGCGGCCTCGAACAACAGCGAGTAGGCGGTCAGCCAGCTGGTGCCGAGTGCGGCCGCCTCAGCCGTGGTGAGGTTTGCGGGCTTGACGAACACGTTGGCGGACGGCACGGCAGTCTTCTCGGCCATCGTGCCGGGGTATTTCTCGGAGAGGATCGTGCGGCGCTCGCCCGGGGCCACGCCCGCGCCATCGGTGCCGACGAACGTGTACAGCACCACTTCGCTGCCGGCCTTGAGCCCATGCTTGCCGGGAATGTCCTCGTCCAGAATGCCCACGGCATCGGTGCCCAGGATCATCGGCGTCTGCTCGGCGGCGAGACCCACACCCTGTAGCGACCAGACGTCGTGATGGTTTACGGTCACCGCGCGCACCGAAACGGTCGACCAGAACGGGCGGGCCTGGGGTTCGGGCTGCTCGCCCACCGCCAACGCGGCAAGCGGATCGGCATGGTTGACGGTGGATGCGTATACGGCCTTCATTGCGCGCTCCTTGGTATCAAAAGGAATTACCGCATTCATTGTCCCACATCGCGCAGCGAACGAATCACCCATTTACGGAGATGTTGGGGGCATTGCTTCGTCATGTGGACCTCGGACAATGCCGGGCGTTAGCATTCAACTTCGGGAAAGACTAGCGAAGGGAGATTCGAGGGTATGCGCAACGCGTCAGGAAACGGATTTGATTCAAGCGATTCCTTCGCCGTCTCCGGCGCTGCCGAGGGGATCGCGCGCCTTCACGACATACCCCCGAGCATTACCCCTTCCCATGGCGACGACTCCCATCTGTTGAGCCGCATTGCCAGCCCGGCCGATGTCAAGGCCCTTGCTCCCAACGAGCTCGCCGAACTCTGCCGTGAGATTCGTGCCACGCTGCTGGCATATGGCCACCAACACGGCGGTCATATCGGCTCCAATCTGGGCATGGTGGAGGCCACGGTGGCCCTGCACCGCGTATTCGATTCGCCTCGTGACCGCATCGTGTTCGATGTATCCCACCAAAGCTACGTGCATAAGATGCTCACGGGCCGCGCCGCCGCCTATCTGGACCCGGACCGTTTCAGCGAGGTGACCGGCTTCACCAATCCGGACGAAAGCAAACACGACCAGTTCGTGCTCGGTCACACCGGTACCTCGATTTCATTGGCTTGCGGTTTGGCGAAAACCCGCGATATGGAAGGCCCGAACAGCGGCATCGGCAATGTGATCGCCGTGATCGGGGACGGTTCGCTCAGTTCGGGCGTGGCGTTTGAAGGGCTGAACAACGCGGCTGAGCAGGGCGGCAATCTCATCATTGTGTTCAACGACAATGAGATGTCGATTGCCGGCGATTTCGGTGGCATGTACGGTCCGCTCGCCCGCCTGCGCGCGTCCGGCGGCACCGCCCAGCCGAATCTGTTCAACGCGTTTGGCTTGGATTATCGGTATGTGGAGGCCGGCAACGATGTTTCCGCGCTGGTCGCAGCTTTCGAGGAAGTGCGCGATATCGATCATCCGGTGGTGGTCCATATTCATACGCTGAAGGGCGCGGGATATGACGGTGAGGAGACTCACGCAGATCGGCAAACCGCCTCGGCCTCACCGGTTTCGCTCGACTCCCCCACCGGCGTGCATCCCACCGATAACGTGAACCACAGCGAGCCGTGGCATTCGGATCACTGCAACCTGTCCGATCATGAACCGCATGAGGGCCAGTGCGAGGCCTCGCATTGGCAGAATCCGGATGCCGCAATCGGCAAGCCGGACGATCCGCGCAAGCATTACGGCAAAATGGCGATGGCCGCGCTCGAACCGCGTTTCGCCGCCGAGCCGGGACTCGTGGTCATCTCCCCCGCCACGCCGGGCTCGAACGGCATCACCCATGAGTTCCGAGAGCGCGCGGGCGCACATTATGTAGACACGGGCATCACCGAATCGCATGCCGTGGCGTACGCTGCCGGCATCGCACGGGCGGGTGGCACGCCGGTGGTGGCCACCACGGCGTCCTTCTTCCAGCGCGCGTACGACCAGTTCTTCCAGGAGATGAGCCTGAACCGTTCGCGAGTCACGGTACTTGATTTTCTGGGCGGCCTGTCCGGTTCGGACAATACGCATTCCGGCGCGTATGACGTGACGATGTTCTCCAATATTCCAGGGGCTACGATGCTGGTGCCGACTTCGGCTCGCGACTATCTAGCTGATTTGGCATGGGCTACCGCGCCGGCCGGTTCGGCGGACGCCCCTGCTGGTCCGGTGGTGATTCGAGTGCCGGGCGAGGCGATTCTGACGGCGGAACGGGATGCGACACTGCTGCCGGTGACGGGTGGGCAGATCGCTGACCGCCCCCAGTCAACTTCGCTGCCAGTCTCCGTCAGCTCCGCCAGCGGGGGCATATCTGCCGCAACAGTCCGCGGGACCGTTAGCGTAACGGCTCAGCATGCCGGTGTGCGTCACATGCTGGATTGGCGGGTCAATCAGACGGGCTCGCAAGTCGCGATTACCGGACTGGGCAATGCGTATCCGTTGGCGGAGCAGACGGCCGCCGCATTGTCTGCCGATTATGGCATCACGGCAACGGTTATCGACCCGCGCCAGTGCACGTCGCTGGATTCAGACGTACTGGAGTCGTTGCGTGATGGCCACCAGCAGGTCATCACCCTTGAAGACGGGCAGCTTGAAGGCGGCTGGGGCGAGAAAGTGACCGCATACTATGCGAATCATCATGTCTCGGACGGCAGCCGTAATCCTCGTGTGCTGAACTTCGGCGCAGCCAAGGAATTTACCGACCGCGTGCCGCTGGGCGAACTGAACGAACGTTATGGACTAACGGTGGAGCAGGTGACAGAGGCGATCACTCGTTGTTTTTGATGGCGTCTAGGGCCGGGATTCTAACGGCTTTATTGGCCGGGCCGAAGCCGAACAGCAAGCCGATCAGCGTGGAAAACAGTACGGCGAACAGGAACAGCCACCACGGAATCACCGAATAACGGGTCACATTCTCGCCACCAACTATCGCCTGCCAGAGTATGGTCCAGATAGAGGTTCCGCCACCGGTACCGTCGCCGGAGCCCCCGCCTGCACCGCTGACCATACCGCCAGGCATGCCGCCGCTCATGCCGCCCGCATACAACGCGCCGGCAACGTTGATGCCCAGCGATATCAGTCCGCTCAGCACGCAGCCGATCAATCCGCCGAAGAATCCGATCGCGCCGGCCTCCGCAAGAAACATGACGCGAATGTCACGAACGTAGCAGCCAAGCGCCTTCATAATGCCGATCTCGCGCGTGCGCTCGGTTACGGACATAACCATTGTGTTGGCGATGCCGATGGCCGCAACCAACAGCGAAACCGCACCGATACCGCCCAGAATCAGCTGAATCGCGCGCGACTGTTCTTCCAACGACTTACGCATGTCTTCATAGGAGGAGGTCTCGTAGCCCAACGCTTTGATCTGTGATTCGACTTCGGGCACGGACTTGAGGTCGGCGGCCTTGACCAGCACCTGATCATAGGCGGTGGCTTTTTTGGCGGCGGCTGGATCGACTTTGGCGGCCAGTTCCTTCAACGCCTGCAAATCCATGACCAGACCGTCGGAGGTGGCATAGCCTTTGTTGTAGTCGCCCGCCACAATGCCGGAAGCCCGCACATCGAGGGTGACGTTTTCCGACTGATCCGCGGCGCTGCCGCCCGCGCCGCCTGTGTCGCCACCGCCGCCGTACATGTTCATGGTGTACTGGTCGCCCTGATAATTGGTGCCGGTGGTCAGACTGATTTGCGTGGCGAGCGGGTCGAAGAACGGATCCTCGTCCTGGTCTTCCTCGCACTGGCCGGTGGTCTGGTTAAACGTGCATGAGGAATACTGACCGCCGCGTGTGCTGGTGCGTTGTTCGCCGTTCTTCAAGGTGTCCATGAAACCATAGGCGAACCATTCGCCGGCAAGCACCTGATCCTTTTTGACCGGCTTCTCGCCACCGACGAGCTTGTAGCCCATCTGGTCGAACTGGGTCATGTCGATGCCCATGATCTGCACGTAATCGTAGAGGTAACGGCCGCCCGCGCCGGCTCTGGCCGCCACGTTATAAGGGAAGTTCATCATCGGCGTCACGCCGGATACGCCGCTCATCGCGCGGAAGGATTCCACGGCCTTGTCGTCGAGCTTGGTATCGCCCATCTCGGACGAACCGCCACCGCCCATCGGACCGACATGACCGTTGGTGTACACGGTAACGATGGACAGATCTCCCATCGATTTGAGCATCTTCTCGTTCTGCTCGTTAATGCCTTGGCCCAAAGAGACCATGAGCACAATCGAGCAGCAGCCGACGATAACGCCCAGCACGGTCAGAATCGTACGGGATTTACGCCGCCATAGGTTTTGTCTGCAAAGCCGCAGTATGTCGCCGAATCGCATGGTCGGGCCTTTCAGGCCTTGTGGGACGGGCCGGCCGGTGAGGCTGGTGAGGCCGGTGAGGCTGGTGCAATAGGAGCGGTGTCTGCCGCAGCACCATCCGTCACGCCGGTATCGGTCTTATCATCCTTGCCTTCGGACCAATCATCCCAGTCCTCATCAATATCGCTCTTCTTGGCCTTCTGCTTGCGCCGGCGACGCACCAGCAGCACAATCACCACGATAATGACCACGGCGATCACGACGATGACCACATACACCAGCACCGGCAATCCCTGATTGGCGCTCTGGTCCATGTTCGGATCGGCCATGCCGGAATCATCCATCGGCTGCATATCGGTTACGGGTATGGTGAGCGGGAATTCCTTGGTTTTGGTCTGCCCGTCGGAATCCTCGTACGTGACTTTGAGCGTGGTCTTCAGCTCGCCTGACGCGTGCGGCGTAAAGGCATAACCAATCGTGCCGGTGGCGCCGGAAGCCACATTGCCCATGTACTGGGTTTTCATCGTGGCATCGAAACCTTCGCCCTCCATCGTGGCCTCGACGTTGGCGATATCGCCCTTGCCCTTGTTCACATATTCCATCGTGACCGTGTTTTCCTGACCGGCGATCACCTGGTCGGACACTACGGGATCACTGATTTCGAACCGGTCAGGCTGACTGACTGGCACGGAAATCTTGACATCGGACTGGCTTGAGGAGCGGGCGCTGGCGTCCACATACTCGTATCGGAAGTTCACGGTCACGGGCTGGGCACCGCTTTTCGCGGAGGCGAGCGCCTGCATCGGCACGCTTTGCGTCATGGCGTAACCGCCCCACAGCGCGTCGACGTAGAACGTGTTCGTGCCTCCCGCGATAGCGAAGCTCTCGCCGCCGTCCACGGTGATGACCATATTTGTCACCGCCACCTGACCCATGTTCTGGAAGGTGAAGTCGAGGTTGAAATCGGCGCCGGCGGCCACGGAATCGCCGCCATAGGTGAAGTTGGTGACGATGATGTTCGGCACCGGGCCGGCGATTGGCGCGGAATCGCCGTCGCTTCCCTGAGACGTACTGTTCGTGCCGCTTGTGCCGTCTGTGCCGTCGACCGCGTACGCCTGGTGCGGAAGGGAGATGACGGCAAGTGCCAGTGACAGCGTGGAGAGCAACGCGACGATGATGGCGATGGTGCGGTGGGAGAGGTGCTTCATCGGTCAACTCCTTGGGTTCTTTGGGCGGACGGCGTGGACGGTGTAGTTGGTGTGGTTGGGGCGGACGGCGTGGACGGAACAGTTGGGCGGGAAAGGTCGGTGTTGAGCCGATCGCTGGTGATGCGGCCATCGAGCAAGGTGACGATGCGGTCGGCGTATGAGGCCATCTGCGGATCGTGTGTGACCAGCACGATGGTCTGGTTGAAGTCATGGGCGAATGCGCAGATCATCGTCATGACCTCGGTTTTGGTTTTGGAGTCAAGGTTGCCGGTCGGCTCATCGGCGAACACCACCTCGGGCTTGGTCACAAACGCCCGGGCGATGCCGACGCGCTGCTGTTGGCCGCCCGACATCTGGCGCGGGTAATGGCTGAGACGATGGCCGAGCCCGACTCGTTTGAGTACGCCACGCGCCGCACGTTCGCGCTGTTCCTTGGGCACGCCGCGGAACATCAGCGGCATTGCCACGTTTTCGAGCGCGGTCAGATTGGGTAGCAGGTTGTACGACTGGAATACGAAGCCGAGATGCTTCTGGCGGAAGGCCGCCAGCTCACGCTCGTCGAGTTTGCTGACGGGTACGCCGCCGATTCTCACGCCGCCGCGCGTCGGTTTTTCCATGCCGGCCAACTGGTTGAGCAGCGTGGATTTGCCGGAGCCGGATTCGCCGAAAATGCAGCAGATCTGGCCTTGCGGGATACTGAGATTGACACGGTCAAGCGCCACCACCGTCTCATCCTCGACGGGGTATTCCTTGCGTAGGTTTCTTACCTCGATGATTGCTCGCGGCACGGGCCCTTCTTCCCCTCGTTCGTCGCCATTGGCGGACGCGCGATAGCTGGTTATTATTCAGCACATCTCAAGTCAGTGTATAGCCGTTATGCAGGAGCCGCACCCCTTAAGGGTGTTCCCGGATGGCAGTGATAAGCATATAACCGCTAATCTCAAGGTCGGCGGTTCAAGCCCCAGACGGATCCAGACCGGCATAATACTCAAAAGCCCCTGACCCTCACAAACGATGAGGGACCAAGGGCTTATTACATCGTGACCCCGGACGGGCTCGAACCGTCGACCTTGAGATTAGAAGTCACATGCTCTATCCAGCTGAGCTACGGGGCCAGACTCGTGTAAGTCTAGCCGTAGGGGTGTAAAACACCTCGGCGTAACGTCGGCTTGCACCGGTACCATCGGCGATATGGGGACAACGGAGAGCAACGTAGATCACGCCGCATCGGGCCAGACCGTCGCAGGCGATAGTGGTGAGCTCACTTTCACATACGCACAGGGTCGTTTTGCCAGTGAAGGCAGGGATTGGGAAAGCCCGGTTGTGACCAACATGGCTGCATCCGTCTCTGCCGATGCCGGTAATGCCCCCGCCGGCAGCATCACCAACACCGGCACCGACAACACCTTCACCGGCACCACCGAATCGTCGCTTGCCACCCTGCTGTCCAACCAATGCCCGTTCGTTATCAAGGCCACCATTTTCGAGGGCAATGGCAAAAGCGCCATTCGCGAACGTCACACATTCACCGGCTCGGTGCTGCGCCAGCTCGACCAAGCCAGCGCCCTGCTGAACGGCATCAACGAATCCGGCCAATACCCGGCCATAGCCCTGCGCGAAGCATTGGTCAACGCACTGGAACATCGCGATTACACGTACTCCGGCCCCACACTGATCAATATCTTCGATTCCCGCTTGGAAATCGTGTCGCTCGGCGGCCTGACCGATGGTTTGGAAATCAACGATCTACTCAACGGCGTATGCCAGCCACGCACCCCGCGTTTGGCTGAATTGTTCGCCGATTTGGGCTTCTGCGAGAACTGCGGTACCGGCATTCAACGCATTATGGACGCCTACGCACAGAGCGCGGTCAGTCCGCAACTGCGCGTGGGCCCCACTTCGGTGGCAATGGTACTGCCCATCCCGGTATCGGCCGAGGCCGCGTCCTCGCATCGGACCGATACCGATGCTTCCGCCGCGCCCAGCACTACTGACGAAGCGCAGCATGCCAAGATGTACTCATTCCCCACGATTCAGCGCATGACGGATAACGCTGCAGATGCTTTGGCCGGCGCACGCATCATCGGCTGCGCGCCATTGCAGACGCTGATTCTCGGCAGTGGATTCGGCGAGCGCCCGGACGGTGACGATCAGGCCAGTATCCGCCCGCTTGATACGGCAACGCTGGAACCGTCGCCTCAAACGTTGGAACAGTTCACGCTCAATTTCCTCGCGTTCCGCGGTGTGAAGCTCAGCCGTAAAACCATGCAGAAAGCGCTCGGCCTGAACAAGGATCAGATGACGCAGCTCTTGGACCAGCTGGAGTTGAGCGGCAAGATCGAACGTCATACGCACGCCAAGTCCACTACGTATTCGCTGGCACATGCCTCAGGACGGTAGCGACCAGGGCGACAACGACCAAATCGTCAACAACCCAAGCAGCAACGACCAGAGCAATACAGCCCAAGGCGCGATAAAGCAGCAGCTCAGTTCTCGAATACGCGATCGCGAATCATGCGACCGGATTCGTCGAGCGCGGTGGAGAACCGGCCATAGTCGGACAGAATCACGCTCATGTACAGCATGTCCACGAGCGCGGTATCAGCCACGCGCGAGAAAATCGCATTGCCATAGATCGTGTGCGAGTCACGACCCGTCAGCAACGTCACGTCGGCCCAGCTGGCCAGCGGCGCGCCGATGGCATTGGTTATGGCGATGGTTTTCGCGCCATGCGACTTCGCCAATCGCAACGCTTTGACCGTATCCGCCGAACTGCCCGAATGGGAGAAGGCGACGGCCACAGCGCCGTGGGGCAGGTGCCCGGCACCGATCTGCTGCAGGTAAGCGTCGGTATTGAGACGGCATGTCAGTTCCAGGTAGCCGAGCTTGGTGAACAGATCCATCGCCGGTGTCAACGAATTCTCCACGCCGAAAATGTCAATGAACTCCGATTCGGCGAGTAGGGCGACCGCCTTGCGATAGGCCTTGGGGTCCAACGCATTGTGCAGCTCGTCGATCAGCGCCTTCGCGCCATCGGCCGCTTTACCGGGAATCTCATCTTCGCCATCCCACGGATTCAGACCGAATCCGGCCAGCGGATTGAAGGTCACTTTGTGTTCGGCGGCCGGGTTGCGCAACACGTACCGCAGTTCACGGTAACCGCCGAAGCCGAGCTTGCGGGCGAACCGAATCACCGTCGGCTGGCTGACGTGGGCGATGTCGGCCATCTGGCCGACGGTCAGGTCGGCCGCCTCCTCGATATGATCCCGAATATACTGGGCCACGGCGCGCTCCGCCGGACGCAGCGACGGATACACGTGGTCGATGCGCTCACGTATTCCCACCGAGGATTGCACAGCCGCGCTCCTAGTCGTCCGTATTTTCCATTCCTGTTTCGAGGTTACCGGCTGTATACCGGCGAACAGTCGACTTGGATTGACCGCAACATGAACGGTGAGCGAACTCTTCCGTTTACCTTTCCGCTCCATTCCCTTTACAATCGAAACCATGGTGCGGATTAGCGTGGGAAGCCCCACCCATCACACAAGCGGGCGACTGTACGGCGTGTTCTTCGAGGACATCAACCATGGTGCGGATGGCGGGCTGAACGCCAACATGGTGAACAACTACAGTTTTGACGGCGTCTATCTCGACCATCACACGTGGCGTATGGCCGGTGCCGAACGGTGGCGTACGCAGGCTGATTCCCTGCGTTTCTGGGATTTCATCAACTGTTCCGCCGCCAGCCTCGGCAGTGAGATACGCGGGATTCACGGCCAGCGGGTGACCACCGACTGCCCCGCCCCGCCAATTCACGCACATAGCCGATACGCTCGCATCACGTCCGATGTTCCTTCCGAAACCGGCCCTGCATATCTGGAAAACCTCGGCTATAACGGAAGCGGCGACAACGGGGGCGGGCCCGCGTTCTCCATCGTCGCCGACCACACCTATTCCGCCAGTCTCGCGGTACGTCCGGTTCATGGGCGGGCCGAGCTGTCCGTCGGCGTGGTCGATAGGTACGGTCTGCCGCTCACCAGCACCACTCGATTGTCGTATATCGTGGACGCAGATCCGCTTGACGATACGGAAGAGACCGGTCTGAGGCAGGACGATGGGGCCGATGCGCAGGATTCCGGCGTTTCGATCAGTCCGGATCCGTCGGATGGTGCCATCGCCATCGGTCGTGACGGCTGGTACCGGTTCAACGCCGACGTAACCGGCCTGAACACCGATTACGGCAAGCTGCCGTATCACCATTGACGCCGGCGAACGCACCACGTTCGATCTTGATCTGGTGCAGTTCATGGATGCGGACTATTGGGGCGCGGGCGACCCGAAATGGCGTTACGGCAAGCTGCGCCGCGATTTGGTGGAGACCATTCAGGCGTTGCATCCAGCGTTTCTGCGATTCCCCGGCGGCTGCATCGTCGAAGGTGTGACGCCCGGCAATGAGTATCGTTGGAAGGATACCGTCGGCTCTCTGGCCGCGCGACGCCAACAGTATTCGATGTGGTCGTTCAAGATGCCGGGTGGTTCCAGCTATTCGCAGAGCTATCAGATCGGTTTCTACGAGTATTTCTGCCTGTGCGAGGATCTCAAGGCCAAGCCGCTGCCCACTCTGTTCGCCGGCATCGCATGCCAGTCGCCCGGCCGCGATCCGCGCCACATGGATATCAATTCGGCAACCTTCCGCAACAATGTGATTCAGGATTACCTGGACCTCATCGAATTCGCGAATGGCGATCCGGAGTCCAGCTCGTGGGCCGCGGTCCGGCGTGATATGGGCCATCCTGAGCCGTTCGGCCTGGACATGATCGGCGTGGGCAACGAAAACTTCGGGGCCGACTACGTGGCCAAGTTTGACATGATCAGCGAGGCCATTCACGAACGATACCCGGATATGCTGTGTGTGATGAGCGCCGGACTGTTCCCCTTCCAGCCGGCGATGAAGCGCAGCTGGGACCATGCGCGAGCGTTGGCCGCAACCGATTTCGGGACACATGATTCCGCCACCGGTGACGCGATTATCGTCGACGAGCATTCCTACCACTCCCCCGAATGGTTTGTATCCCAGGCGTCACGATTCGACGCTTACCCGCGTTGCGGCGCCGGCGTCTATTTCGGCGAATATTCAGCCAACGGCTATTTTGCCGGCCAACCACAGACCGAACAAGGCGCGAACACGTGGAAGTCGGCACTCGGCGAGGCCGCGTTCCTGACCGGTTGCGAGCGCAATTCCGACGTGGTGCGCATGACCTCCTATGCGCCGCTGCTCGCGCATATCCTGGCTAAGGGGTGGGCGCAGAATCTTATCGAATTCAATCCGGCGCATGTGAACCCCACGGTGAATTATGAGGTGGAGCGGCTGTTTTCCACGCATCTGGGCGACACGACGTATGCCGTATCCATCGAGCAGACCGCGTCACGCCCCGCCAAACATCTGTATGTCAGTGCCACCGGGCATGACGGGGATGACGTCTGCCGTTACATCAAAATCGTCAATACCTCCGATTCTCCGGTGGATGTGACGTTGGAAATCGCGCGCGGACTGGCCGGGCTGGGCGCCTCGCCATCGCGACCGGTGCGTTTGGAGGTGACGATGTTAAGCGCCAGTCCGACGGCGAAAACCACTATCGGATACCGCGGCGAGGCTTCGGGGGCGATTGTGCCGGAACGTCGGGCTTACACATTGCCGTCGCCGTCTTCATTGCTGGCGATGCAGATCAAGCCGTACAGCGTCACGCTGGTGGTTTCGCGCTGATTGGCATCGGCCATTAGGCCGATTCCTTTGCCGTTAGAATCACCCTCAAGGATGAGGGGGAATCGTGCAGATTCAGGGAACAATAGGGGCTATCCTCCATAGCGAATACAAGCGCGGGAGGGCAGGATGGAAACCACGGCGGTCAGAAGACCGCCGGCCAACGATGAAGGAGTGTGCGGTATGTTTATCAATCTGTTCCGCAGGCAGCACCCTGCGCTCGCCCGGCTGGCCCGCAACTCCAACGCCTATCGTCAGCCGATGGTTGCGGCCGTATCATCGTCCGCAGTCGGCGTATCCAGCATCACCTCTGCATCCACCACAGCCAACACAGCCACCGCAGCCGGCGTATCCACGCTGGATGCCACCATCGGCCGCATCCACGACATCCCGCAGTCGGCCATGAGCCGACTGACCGGCTCCCCCACCGTATACGCGCGGTAGACCACCCCCAGTCGGCTTCGCCAACAGCCCCCGTCAGCGGGGTGGAGATGGCTGGGCTCAGAAACTCGGCTCGATGATCCAGCTCAAGGTCAGCAATACGGCCAAAAACAGAACGTTGCCGGCGGAGTAGACGGCCAGATACCGGCCTTTCTTGTGCGGGTACTGGCGCACGACGTTCTTGTAAGAAATAAGCGAGGCCATCGAGGCGATGAGCGTACCCATGCCGCCCAAATTGGTGCCAATGATCAGATCGCGCCATTGGTCGCAGAAGCCGGAAAGCAGAATCGTGGTGGGCACATTGCTGATGACCTGGCTGGACGCCACCGCCACTTCCAGCGGATGGCCGCCGACCAGCGAGCGCGCCAGCTGGTAGAACTCGGGCACGCGTTTCATGTTGCCGATGAAGATGAAGAACATGCAGAAGGTGAGCGGCAGTCCCCAATCCACGTATTTGAATACGCGCCGATCGGTGAACAGGAACACGACGACCACGATCACGCACATCACCCACAGGGGAATCACGTCGGAGACGGCCAGTAGGCAGACGATGAACAGCAGCGAGTAGACGATGGTGCGCCAGCCGCCATAACCGGCGCCGTAGCCGGTGATACGAATCTCGTCGGGCTGGTGTTTGTTGCGCTCGGGAGCCAGCACGCCGGTTTCGAGGTCGCCCAGGTCGCCGACCGGTTTGCTGCCAAACACCACGGAAATCACGATGACCAGCAGCACGGCCGCCGTGCCGGAATACGGAGCCATGATGCCGAGGAATTCCATGGTCGGCATGCCGGTCAGGGCTTTGAGATACAGGTTGTGCGCGTTGCCGATCGGGGTGAGCATACTGCCCACGTTCGCGCCAATGGTCATCAGCGTGACCACGAGGATGGTCTTATCCTCTTGCCCAGCCATGATGAGCACGGCCACCGCGAACGGCACAAACGTGACCAGCGCAACGTCATTGGTGATGAACATCGCGGAAAAGAACGTCAAAGCGACAAGCGTAATAACCAGTCCGCGCATGGTGTTGACCTTCTCCAGCAATCGCGAACCGATGATGCGGAACACGCCGATACGCTGGAATCCGCACACCACAATCATCAGGCAGATGAGCTGGCTGATGGTGCTGGCGTGAATGTAGCTTTTGCAATCGGCGTCCGGCGGCACAATGAAACACGAAATCAGGGCGAGTATTGCGGCGACGATGAGAATCGTCTCATTTTTGGCTACATTGATCAGCCAGCGTCGCATCCATTCCTCCGTGAATAACCCAATATCGCAGCCGTTCCATTCTACGCGCAGACCGGCATAAGGTACGTAGTCGCGTTGCGCTGGCGGACATGAGTTTTTGGACCGGTGCCGCACATCAGCCGCGCTCGTTTTTTCTTTATTTGGACAAGGAAACATTGAGTTTGCATGTCTCCCTTATAATGAACTGCCGCGCAATGCCGTGCCCGTATATACGACTGCATCATTGTGTGACAGGCCAGACACGAATACCGTACGTGGCTGGTTCATACCAATGGAACATAGTTTCATTCGAGGAAGAGGAGCGATGAAGTTGCGTGTTACCCCATTATTCCCGGTCAAACGTTTCGCCGCCATGGCAGCAGCATGTGTGATGCTGGTTTCCGTGGCCGCCTGCGGTAGTAAGTCCGATTCCGGCGCGACCGCAAACCCGGGAGAAGCCATCATTTCCGTCAACAACACCGAGCCGCAGAGCCCGCTGGTTCCCGCCGACACCAACGAAATGGGTGGCGGCAAGGTCATCCGTTACCTGTTCGAGGGTCTGGTCAGCTATGACGTGAACGGCAAGCAGCATCTCGAAGTCGCCAAGTCGATCACGCCGAACGATGACGCTTCGCAGTTCACCATCGTGATCAACGACGGCTGGAAATTCACCAACGGCGAGGCCGTTACCGCCAGTTCCTTCGCCGATGCCTGGAGCTATGCGGCGAACGTCAAGCACGCCATGAAGCAGGCGAGCCGCATGTCCATCATCAAGGGCTACGACGAACTGCAGGACCCGAATGTCAGCGATGACGCGAAGCTGTCCGGCCTGGAGGTCAAGGACGATCACACACTGGTCGTCACGCTCAACCACTCGGATTCGGTGTTCCCGGTGCAGCTGGCGCATCAATCCTTCTTCCCGCTGCCGTCAGTGGCATACAAGGACATCAAGGCGTTCGGCAAGAACCCCATCGGCAATGGCCCGTACAAACTCAAGTCCTGGGATGTCAGCAAGAGCATCACGGTGGTGAAGAACCCTGATTACAAAGGCAGCCGCACGGTGAAGAACGGCGGCATCGAATTCCGCGTGTACACCGACGAGGATTCCGCCTACGCGGATGTGCTGGCCGGCAACCTGGACGTGCTGGACGCCGTGCCGTCGTCCGCCGTCAAGACGTTCCGCACCGCCAAGAACGTCACCGCTTACAGCCAGGCCGGTTCTACGTATCAGGGCTTCGTCATCCCCGAACGACTCGATCATTTCGGTTTTGACGAGGAGGGTCAGCTGCGCCGTCAGGCCATCTCCATGGCCATCAACCGCAAGCAGATCGTCGACAAGGTGTTCTCGGACACCAAGACCGTGGCCACCGATTTCACTTCACCGCTGGTTCCTGAATATTCCAAGGACCTGAAGGGTGCCGCCAATCTGGAATACAACCCCGAGGAAGCCAAGGAGCTCTGGGCTCAGGCCAATAAGATCTCCCCGTGGAGCGGTGATTTCAAGATCGCCTACAACGCCGATGGCAGCCACAAGGCTTGGGTGGACGCCGTGGCGAACCAGATCAAGAACACGCTCGGCATCAACGCCGAGGGCGATTCGT
Organism: Bifidobacterium sp. 2450; assembly: GCF_041900695.1. Taxonomy (NCBI): domain Bacteria; kingdom Bacillati; phylum Actinomycetota; class Actinomycetes; order Bifidobacteriales; family Bifidobacteriaceae; genus Bifidobacterium; species Bifidobacterium sp. 2450. The sequence goes on along the minus strand of NZ_JBHEEA010000010.1, from coordinate 45,496 downwards.
ACCCGACGTTCAGCGATATTCGCGACCGCGTCACCGATCGCACCATCGCCACCGCATTCCGTTCCGGCTGGATGCTGGATTATCCTTCCGCAGAGGATTACCTGACGCCGCTGTACTCCTCCGCTTCCGCGGACGGCCACGGCTCCAACGACGGCGATTACAAGAGCCCGAAGTTCGATCAGGAACTTGCGGATGCCCTCTCCCAGACCGACGAGAGCAAACGTACCGTCGCCCTGCAGGAAGCTCAGGAGACCCTGCTCCAGGATCTGCCATCGATTCCGCTGTGGTGCGATAACGTCGCCGCCGTGTCTGCACAGAACGTAAAGAACGTGCAGTTCGATTACACGAACATGCCCACGTATAACACGATCACCAAGTAGCGCACACTGCCGCACCGATCGGCGGCACTCGCCGCATACATGAATGGCCGGTGTGCTGCGGATTCCTTACCAAGAATCCGCAGCACACCGGCCATTCATGTTATATGCCGCAATACAGGGGGCAATCAGCCCTGCACCTTACCGCCTTGCGCGCTACGGTATCCGAAGCTCATCATCTCGCTGTTGTAGGCGACCACGCCACGGCCGACCGCCGGCAGAACGATCATGCCACCATCGCCATGATGCGCGGCGACTTCGTCCAAAGTGGCCGTCGCGGCATCCTCGACGTTCTCGCCGGCGAAACGCACACGATCCGACACCTGATGGGCGGCGACCACCTTGATGAAGGCCTCGCCGATGCCGGTGCAGGACACCGCCACCGTGGACTGGTTGGCGAACGTACCGCAACCGGGCAGCGGCGAATCGCCTACACGACCGTGCATCTGGTTGGTGATGCCGCCAGTGGACGTGCCGGCGGCGATATTGCCTTCGGCATCGCGCGCCACGGCGCCGATGGTGCCATGCTTCTCCCACTCATCGCCACCGGACTGAGCCTCGGCCAAGGACTGACGACGCTGTTCGGTGATGAAGTACTCGTTGCTTTCGGTCGCGACGCCCCAATCGGCGATTTCTGCATCGGTCGGGTCCGCGAACAGCACATGCTTGGTCTGCTCTTTGACGGCACGCGCCGCATCGATCGGGTTCTTCACGGTGCTTACGCCGGTGACCGCACCGACCTCGCCATCGCCGGTCATCAGGCAGGCGTCCATCTGGGCGATGCCATCGCTGGTCAGGGCGGCACCACGGCCGGCGTTGAATTCGGGGGCGTCTTCCATGACGTGGATGGCGGCGACCACAGCCTCATACGCCGGTGCTCCGGATTCCAACAACTGGTATCCGGCATCGAGGGCGCGCTGCAGATCAAGTTCGACTTGGGCGATGCGTTCAGGCGTGCTGTGCTTGCCACGACTGCCCGCTCCGGCGTGAATGACAAGCGTGATGCCGGTTTCACTGCCCGCCAGTTCAGTGGTCACCGGCGAAACGGAGGATGTGGTCATATCGTGTCCCTTTCTGGAGTCAGATGGATGTGCTGACGCCAACGTATCGTTGCTTCCACATGTATGATATCCGTTGATGGCCGCGACCGGTTCCGCATTTCGCATCATCGGCTCGCGATGACGTGACTCGTTACTGCGCCACCTCGCCACTACGCCAGGGGCAATGCGATGCCGGCTCGATCGACCAGATCACGCAACGACCACGTGGTCTGCCCCGTTCGTCCGACAACGCTATGCGCATGCCACAGCGAACTGATGATGGCTCCCTCGCTTATTTATTCGTCGAATGCACTCATCGATGTGGGCATGTAGCCATCAAAAAACTCGACAACCGCAATGAGCCAGTCACTTGACTACATCTGTGCTATCGTCTCGCCAATGATTCGGATGCCGGCATCAATGTCAGCAGTATCCGGGCGCACAAAGTTGAGACGGATGTGGGAATCATCCATTTCGTCAACGTCGAACACGCTGCCCGGCATGAACGTAACGCCTTGGGAACGGCAGGATTCCAATACATCCAGAGAGCGCACGCCGTCCGGCAAAGAAACCCAAATATAGTAGCCGCCTGCAGGCACGGTCCAATACACTTCATTCGGCGCATACTGCTCCAATGCTGCGATTGCTGTATCTCGTCGAATGCGGTAAGCCTTGATCAAACCACGCAAATGTTCGGCGATGCGGCCTTCTTTAAGCAGTTCCAGGCAGATGCGCTGCGATGACGTGCTCGTATGCTGGTCGACCATGCGCCGCAGAGCCGCCAGCCGGTTGATCACATGCGGGTCGGCCACAACCCATCCCGTGCGCAGGCCCGAAGTGACGGTTTTCGAGAACGTCGACAAATACATCACGTATCCCGCATTCTCCATGCCTTTGAGCGGTATGGGGCGATGCGCGTCGGACGATTCCCCGCCGTACCACAGGTCGCCGTAAGCATCGTCTTCCACGATCAGACACTGATAGCGCCGCGCCACGTCGATGAGTTCGCTGCGTCGTTCGGGCGGCAGCGTGGTACCGGTGGGGTTTTGGAACGTCGGGACGGTGTAGATGAGCTTGGGCCGGAATCGCGCGCAATAGCCGTCCAACAGGTCTGTGCGCATACCGTGCTCGTCCACTGGAACGCCGATGATGCGCGCATCCGCCGAACGGAAGGTCTGCAATGCCGGGAAGAACGTGGATTGTTCGACCAGCACGCAGTCGCCGGGGTTGATGAACGCACGCACGATGAGGTCAATGCCCTGCTCGGAGCCGGAGAGCACCATCACGTTGCGGACGCCGCACTGTACGCCTCGTGCGCGCATATGTTCGGCAAGCAGCGCACGCAACTCTTCGAATCCCTCGATAGGTGATTCCGGTTGGCCGTCGAATTCCCGCGATTCGAAAGCCTCGATGCTCACCTTGCGCAGCAGATCGTCCGGGATATCCGCCGGGTTCGGCGAACCGGTGGCGAAGTCAATAATGGTGTCGCCGCGCTGCGCCCGCTCGGCCGAGGCGATGTCATGGTAGGTAAACCGGTTGGAATAATCAGAGAACAACACCGACCATGGCGGACGCACGACGGTTGGCTCCGGGCCCTGAACCGAGCGGCTTTCACGAATCGTATGGACCACCGCAGAGCTGCCGCCCTGGTCCGTCGTCAAGAAATCAGTGGAGGTATCACGTTCTACGTCGCCGGAAGAGAAGGCTTGCGATGTTCCCATTTCTGCCGACGATCGTGTTGTTCGCGTTATTGCATTCCCGAAGTCACTGTTTGACGTGTGCGATGTTCGGCTTGCGGAGGCAGGCGGCAGCACGAACGTGCCTTTGCCGACTTTGGAGGCGATAAGACCTTCGTCCTTGAGCTGCTGATACGCCTGCAACACCGTGGTGCGATTGACTTCGAGACGCGAGGACAGCTCGCGTTCGGGAGGCAGGCGGTAGCCCTCGGCCATCGCGCCGGAGACGATCTGTTCACGCAGCTCGGCAGCCAGCTGCCGGTACATCGGCACCTTGCTGCGTCGATTCAGCTCAAGCTGCATGGCAGATCGTCTCCTTGATTCGTCAGTCGGATACCAGTCTAACGGCAGACGAATCGACTACAGCGACAGGAAGAGCTCGTGGATGCGGGTATCGTCCGTGAGTTCCGGGTGGAAGGCGGTGGCCAGGATGTTGCCTTGACGCAAGCCCACCACGTGGCCATCGACTTCGGTTTCGACCGTGGCCTCGGGGCCGACCGACACCACGTACGGTCCGCGGATGAATACCAGTGGGAAGTCCGTGATGCGCTGCGGGTCGTCGGGTTGGCCGAAATCGGCGGTGGCCTGGAAACTACCGAGCTGACGACCATAGGCGTTGCGGCGTACGACGGCGTCGAGCGCGCCAAAGTAGACGTTGTCGTCATTGTCGAGCTTTTTAGCCAGCAGAATCATGCCGGCGCAAGTGCCGAATACCGGTTTGCCTGCCTTGATGTGGGCGGCGATCAGCTCGAACAGTCCGGTCGAATGCAGGAGCTTGCCCTGTGTAGTGGATTCGCCGCCGGGCAGAATCACGCGGTCGATGGATTCATCGAAATCCTCGGCTGCGCGCAGCAGTTTCCACGGCGCACCGAGCTTGTCCAGCACCGCCGCATGTTCGGCGAACGCGCCCTGCACGGCCAGGATACCGGTCACGCCGTGCTTGGCGTTTTCGGCGTCCGCGGATTCTTCTTTGGAAATATATTCAACAGCTACAACCATGTCGTCTCCTTGGGCCTTGACTCCCGCTGGCGGGAGCGTCACCCTTTCTTGGCTCCCCTCAAAGAGGGAAGCCAAGGTAATGCGCTCACTCGCCGCGAGCGGCCATGATGGTCTGAATCTCGTCCTCGTTGATGCCGACCATGGCTTCGCCGAGGTTTTCGGACAGCTTGGCGAGCAGATCGGCGTCCTGCCAGTTGGCAGTGGCCTTGACGATAGCGGCGGCGCGCTTGGCCGGGTCGCCGGACTTGAAGATGCCGGAGCCCACGAATACGCCTTCAGCACCGAGCTCCATCATCAGGGCGGCGTCGGCCGGGGTGGCCACGCCACCGGCGGCGAAGTTCACGACGGGCAGACGGCCGTTGTCGTGCACGTACTTGGCCAGATCGTAGGGCACGGCCAGCTGCTTGGCGGCCTCGTAGACCTCGTCGTCGCGCAGGCCGACGAGTTCGCGGATCTGCTTGTTCATGGTGCGCATGTGACGCACGGCCTGAATCACGTCGCCGGTGCCGGGCTCGCCCTTGGTGCGAATCATGGCAGCACCCTCGGCGATGCGGCGCAGCGCCTCGCCCAGGTTCTTCGCGCCGCACACAAACGGCACATCGAACTGGTTCTTGTCGATGTGGTACACGTCGTCGGCCGGGGAAAGCACTTCGGATTCGTCGATGTAGTCGATTTCGATGGCCTGCAGAATGCGGGCTTCGGCGATGTGGCCGATACGCACCTTGGCCATGACCGGAATCGAGACAGCTTCCTGAATGCCCTTGATCATGGCCGGGTCGCTCATACGGGAGACGCCACCGGCGGCGCGAATGTCAGCGGGGATGCGCTCCAGCGCCATCACCGCGCAGGCGCCGGCGTCCTGCGCGATCTTCGCCTGTTCGGGCGTGGTGACGTCCATGATCACGCCACCCTTGAGCATCTGGGCCAGATTACGGTTGAGTTCCGCACGATTCTGCGTCATGAGTTTCCCTTCGTTTCGACGCTGCTTGGTATCGCGCTTCATTATTGAACGGATTGGATTGGCCCACCCAAACCAGTCCAATTTGGATGGGGCCAATCCGCAACTTCTTCACCCATCCAATCCGGCAACCGGTTGTATGGCCTTATGCATCCGGCACGTATTCGAAGATGCGCGCAATCAGTGGGAGGTATTAGCCGATGGTGTTGCCGTAGATTTGGGCTTGGAGGTCTTTACGGGCGGTTTCCATGCGGGCGATTTGGCCGAGGAGGGTTATTTTTTCTTCACCGTCGGGCAGTTGGGCCATGCGGCGTTTGGCCAAGCCGATCTGACGCATGAAGCCCATGTCCAGTAGTCGGGTGAGCAGTTCGGTGGCATAGCGCTGCTCTTCCGGCGTGGCAGGGCGTAGCTGCACGGCGGCCGCACCACCTCCGACTCCCCCAGGCACGTTCGACTGCGGAGGTTGTGCGCCATTACCACTGTCGTCGCCAGGCAGTGGCAACGGCATGACGGCCAGCTCGTTGATCACCTGATTGAGCATCGGCCCGCCTGCTTTGGTGAGGTTGTGCATCCACAGCCCCTGCGGGGTGTCATCGGATGGCAGTCCGCCGGCGGCCGCAATCGCTTGGAACAAAGTGCGGAACACCGAAGTCATGAAATGCTCGATGGTCAGCTGTCCGAACATGGTGCGGTCGATGGCGCGCGGCACCTGAATCAGCACGGCCATGAACTGCTGTTCGGCGATGAATACGGCGTCGTCGATCTTGAAATACGCCTGTTCGGCGGCGTCACGGCGCTCCAACGCCTTGCGCGTGGCCGGATTGGCGTACGGGTTGGCGCCGGGCTCCACACGCGGCTCGTCACGCTCGAATCGGCGCTTGGGCGCATAGGCGTCCTCATCGCGCACGTGCATCTGCCGGCGCGCGTTCATCACCTCGCGGCGCATCACCTCAAGGTCCACGCCGATACGGCCCGCGGACTTGCGCGCGTAAGCGTCCCACAGGGAGCGGTCGCGAATCTGCGCCACCAGCGGGGCCACGGCTTTCATCGCACCCACCTGGCCGGGCGTATAGGTCAGGTCAAACCGGCTGATGGCGGCGTCGATTACGAAGTCATACAACGGTTTGGCGCGGGCGATCAGCGAGCGCACCGCCTCGTTGCCTCGCTCGATGCGCAGATCGCACGGGTCGAGATTGTCGTCGGCCACGGCCACGAAGGTCTGGGAAAGGAACGCCGAATCAAGGCCGAAGGCATGCAGCGCGGCCTTCTGACCGGCAGCGTCACCATCGAACGTGAACACAATGCGTGAGCTCAACGGCTGGTCCTTGACCTTCAGCGGCCCGACCAATTGCACCGCGCCCAGCGAATCATCAGCAATAAGTCGGCGCACAATCTTGGCGTGCTCGGCGCCGAACGCCGTACCGCACGTGGCGATGGCGGTGTCAATGCCGGTCAAGTGCATGGCCATCACGTCCGTATAGCCTTCAACAATCACGACCTGTCGCTTCTTGACGATGGCGGATTTGGCCAAATCGATGCCGTAGAGCACCTGGGTCTTGCGGTAGAGCTGCGTGTCCGGCGTGTTGATGTATTTGGCGGCGATCTGGTCGTCCTCATACAGCTTGCGCGCGCCGAAGCCGAGCGTGCGGCCGGTCGAATCGCGGATGGGCCACGTCACGCGGCCGCGGAAATAGTCATAGATGCCGCGCTGGCCTTGACGGGCCAAGCCCGCGTCGAGGATTTCCTTCTGCGTAAACCCTTTGGAGGACAAGTGGCGCACAAGATTATCCCAACCTTGGGGCGCGTAGCCGCAACCGAAACGTTCGCAATCAGCTTGGGAGAAGTTGCGGCCGCCAAGCAGCTTGCGGGCGGGCAGTGCTTCCTTGGTCAGGATCTGGGAGACGAAGAAGCGCTGGGCTTCCTCGCAGGCTTCCAGCAGTCGCGTGCGTTTGGAGCCGGTGTTCTCGCGGCTCGGGCCGTTGCCGCTGTTCTCGTAGTGCAGCTCGATATGGTACTTGTCGGCGAGCAGTTCCACGGCTTCGCGGAAGTCGATGTTTTCGGATTGCTCGACGTATTTGAATACGTCGCCACCCAAGCCGCAGCCGAAGCAGTGCCACACGCCGAGTGAGGGGCGCACGTTGAAGCTGCCGGTTTTCTCGTCGTGGAACGGGCACAGGCCCACGAAGGTGCCAGTACCGGAGGGCTTAAGCGTTACGGTCGCAGATACAATGTCATACAGGTCCGCGGCGGCGCGCACCTTCTCGACATCTTCTTTCTTAATCATTCCGACCATAAGTCTCTAGAGTACCGCCTCACCTGAGACACGGTAAATTTTTACCGTCGGTTATCATTCCTTCCGCGAAACTCCCTTCAGTCGCCTACAGCGACAGCTCCCCTCACCCGAAGGGAGCTGGCTCGCGCAGCGAGACTGAGGGAAGCACCCGCCCAACACGCCCTCAGCACAAGATGGAGTGCAGGGCCAGGGCGGAGTTGTCGGTCAGGCTTGCGACCTGATCGATGGCGACGCGCAGACGTTCGTCGTCGTTGGTGGATTCGTTCCAATCGGCCAGGAACTGGCTTTCCAAAGCGTCGGATGGGAGCGGCGAATCGGCCATAAGCACATCGACCAAATCCGATACGATCTTGAGCTCCTCCTGATGGAATGGCTCGCGCTCGCGAGGCGCCATGACGAAGTACACGGCGATGCCCTTCAGTGCCACGATCTCGTAATTCGTGTTCTCGGGAATCACGATGTTCGAGGAATACCGGGTCAACGGCCCGGGCCCGTACGTGTCGCGCGTGGCGGTTTCCACCGACCAGCAGAAGCGACCGATCAAATCGGACGTAATGTTCTTAAGCTGCGCCAACGATTCGCGCGAACCATTGAAATGTGCAGGGAACAAATGCTCTCGGCGCAATCGCATGAACGCGGCCAGCAGCTTGTCGGCATCCCACTTCGCCCCATACCATGCGCGCGCCTGCTCGATGATGTGGTCCAGCATCTTCGGATCGGCGAGCACAATCGGATCGAACGCGCCGGTGGCGATGGAATCCTCGACGTCATGCACGGAGTAGGCGATATCATCCGAAAGGTCCATGATCTGGCATTCCATGGGTTTGGTGGCCTGGGGCGCGCCGATTTTGAGCCAGCGGAACACCGGTTCGTCATCCGGGTAGACGCAGAATTTCTTCGACCGCTCCCCCTTTGGGTGTTGGTCGGCTTCGGCCAAGGTCCACGGGTATTTGACGGCCGCATCCAAGGCCGCACGGGTCAGGTTCACGCCGGCCGAACGCCCGTCCGGGTGAAAGATCTTGGGTTCGAGCCGGGTCAGGATACGCATGGTCTGTGCGTTGCCCTCGAAGCCGCCGATATTGCCGGCGATGTCGGCGAGCGCACGCTCCCCGTTGTGCCCGAACGGCGGGTGACCAAGGTCGTGGGCCAGACAGGCGCAGTCGACCACGTCCGGATCACAGCCGAGCAATGCGCCGATTTGGCGACCGATCTGGGCGACTTCCAGCGTATGCGTCAGTCGAGTGCGGGCGAAATCGTCGGTACCGGCAATCAGAATCTGGCTTTTCGCGCCCAAACGCCGCAAAGCGGACGAATGAATCAGTCGCGCGCGATCGCGCTCGAACGCGGTGCGCGACTTGGATTTGGGCGGCTCGGGTACCCATCGCTCCTCGTCGAAGGCGCTGTAGCCCTCATCGCTCAGCACCTGTTCCCCATCCAACGTTGTTTCCATATGCCAAGCATAGGCACACATATCGGCCGCAGTAATCCCGACTTCCCGAATATGTGCCACTGACGTCAACTCAACGGCACATATTCGGGAGATTGGGGCCGATTCCCCGAATATGTGACGCTCAGCACATGTCAGTGGTACATACTCGGGAAGAAGGGATTACGGGGTGCCACCGTATGGCGGTAATGCACCTTATAGCAGCGTGGCGGGGTCGAGCTTGGCGAGGTCGGCGGCGGGCAGTACTTCGGCGGCATGCTCGTAAAGGCGCGGGATGCGGTTGCGCAGGCAGGTGAAGATCTCGTAGCTGATGGTGTCGGCGGCGCGGGCCCAATCGTCGGCGGTAGGCTCAACGCAATCCTCGCCGCGGCCCGGGCCGAACAGTTCGACCGTGTCGCCCTCGTGAACGCCGAGTTCGGCGGCGGATCCGTGCAGATCCACGATGAACTGGTCCATGCACACGCGGCCGCACACGCGGTAGAGCTTCGGACCTTCGGTGGTCATGATGCGCACCGGGCCGCCCGGCTTCTCCACGTGCTTGGCGCCTTCCATATCGAAACCGGAAGCGGAGCGGTGGATGCCATCGGCGTAGCCCAGCGGCACAATAGCGGTCGAGGTGTTGTCCGAGGTCAGGTAGGTGCGGCCATAAGAGATGCCATGGCCGGCCTCCACATCCTTGATCGTGCCGAGCTGCGCCTGCAGGCGCATGGCCGGGGTCAGATGCCAGTCGCGCGGGGTGCCCATCGCGGGATCGGGCTCGTAGCCGTACAGGCCGATGCCGGGGCGGGTGAGTTCGAAGTGAATCTCCGGGCGGTCCAAAGTGGCCGCTGTGTTGGCCAGGTGACGGATCTCCGGCGGAATGCCGGCCTGTTCCATGCGGCGCGTGAAGTCCTTGAATGTTTCGATCTGGCGGTCGGTGGAGGACACGAATTCAGGCACATCGGGCGAATCGGCCACGGCGAGATGGCTCCACTGACCCACAATATGCAACACGCCCTCTTTGGCGAGCGGCACGAGTTTGGCGAGCGCGGCGTCGAATCCGGCCGGTGTGAAACCGTTGCGACCGAAGCCGGAATCGACCTTGACGTGTACGCGGGCGGGCTTGCCGAGCTTGCGTGCGGCGGCGGCCACGGCATCGATGCCGGGCAGGGAGCCGACCGATACGTCGATGTCGGCGGCGATCAGCTCGTCGAATGGCACTTCGGTGCCGTTGTATACCCAAGTCAGAATGCGGCAACGGTCGGGGCCGATGCCGAGTTTGCGCAGCAGCAGTGCTTCATGCGATTGCGCGGTGCCGAGCCATGTCGCGCCGCCGGCGAGCGCGGCCAGTGCGGCGGGCAGCAGTCCGTGGCCGTATGCGTCGGCCTTAACCACGCCCATCACCGCCGTGCCGGAGTTCGGGCCGCCGACCACGGAGACCAGGTGGGCCATGTTGTCGCGCATGGTTTTGAGGTTCACGATGCCCTGTGCGGGGTATTGGCGGCGGGCGGCCGCATAGTTGGCCTTGCCCTGCTCGGACGAGAATGCGATTTCGGGTGCTGCGTTCATGCTCATAGGCACCTATTGTTGCGCAGGAATATGACGTGTGGTCGCAATCGTCTGTTTTCGCCCGGCAGTCGTACACTAATGACCGATATGCGGTTTCTCGGAAGCCGCCTTTGATTCCCGGCGTTGAGGCGTGCCGGGATCCCGGAAATCCGTCCGGTCTAGCCCCATATCTTAAGTTTCATGAGAGAAGAACATGGATCTGTTTCGTAAGAAAAGCGTGGATCAGCTTGTCGCCGAATCCACTCCCCTGAAGCGCACGATGCGCACCTTCGATCTGACGATGCTCGGCATCGGCGCGATCATCGGCACCGGCATCTTCGTGCTCACCGGCAAGGGCGCGCTGACCGCCGGCCCGGCCCTGTCCGTATCGTTCCTGCTGGCCGCCGTCTGCTGCGGTTTCGCCGGCCTGTGCTACGCCGAGTTCGCCGCCATGGCACCGGTGTCCGGCTCGGCCTACTCCTATGCCTATCTGGCATTCGGCGAGCTCATCGCCTTCGTGATCGGCTGGGATCTGATTCTGGAGTATGCTCTGCAGGCGGCCACCGTGTCCGCCGGCTGGTCGGGATACTTCAACAAGTTGTTGGAAGGCTTCGGACTGCATCTGCCGGTCGAGCTGACCGCCGCCTACGGCACCAATCCGGACGTCACCACCTACTTCAACCTGCCCGGCTTCGTCATCGTGCTCATCATCACGTGGGTGCTGTCCATCGGCATCAACCAGACCAAGCGCACCAATGACGTGATGGTGCTCATCAAGCTCGCCATCATCGTGCTGTTCATCGTGTGCGCCGTGTGGTACGTCAAGCCGTCCAACTGGCAGCCGTTCTCCCCGTACGGCATCTACACTTTCCAGCCCGGCTCCACCCAGCCGTACGGCATCGTGCCGGCCGCTTCCATCGTGTTCTTCAGCTTCATCGGCTTCGATGCCGTGTCCTCTTCCGCCGAGGAGACCATCAACCCGAACAAGACACTGCCGCGCGGCATCCTGCTGTCCCTGGCCGTTTCCACCGTGCTCTACATCGTCATGACCATGATCATGACCGGCGTGGTGCCCTACAAGGAGTTCGCCAAGTACATCGACGCCCCAGTGGCCGGCGTGATTCTGGAGACCGGCATGAACTGGCTCGCGGTGATCGTGAACCTGGGCGCCCTCATCGGCATGACCACGGTGATGCTCGTACAGCTGTACGGCCAGTCCCGTATCTGCTACGCCATGAGCCGTGACGGCCTGTTCCCGAAGTTCTTCGGCCACGTGCACGAGAAGTACCGCACCCCGTTCAAAGGCACCTGGTTCTTCGGTCTGCTGACCGCGTTCGCCGGCGGCTTCATCAACATCAACGTGCTGTTCGAGCTGGTGAACATCGGTACGCTGTCCGCGTTCATCATCGTGTCGGCCGGTATTCTATGGATGCGCAAGACCCAGCCGAATGCGCCCCGCGGCTTCCGCGCGCCGGGCGTGCCGGTCACCCCGATTCTGGCCATCGTATTCTGCTTCGTGCTCATCGCCGGTCTCAACTGGGAGACTTGGGTGCGTTTCGCCATCTGGTTCGGTCTGGGCCTGATCGTGTACTTCGGCTACAGCCGCAAGCGCTCCAAGCTCGGCCTTGAGCAGAGGGCCGGGGCTGACACCAAGGTCGCTGCGACTGAGGACTGAGGTCTATCGGCTGACCGATAGCCGATGGCTGCTTTCGTGAAAACCGTACGCTGAGTTACTTTCAGCGTACGGTTTTTGCGATATGAGGCCATGTTTCGTGAAGAACGTACGCTGAGTGCCGCTGTTTCGTTTTTCTATACACCCAACTGAAGAATCCGCCCGGTTCTTTAATTTCCGCTCGAGCTATCCGCATCCGCCACGATCGCCATATTTGCCATCATCGCAAGAACCCTCATGGCCCTCCCGCCCCGGTTTCTGATTGAAAAACGGCAATGCACGCGCTAGATTCGTTCGGCATGAAGTAAGTGCGAATTCATTGTCAGAGGTCCGCATACAAAACTGACATAACCATATTACCGGGCAATAACAATCCTCGGTGGTTTCCGGGATTCTGCTTCATGCCATTGCACATTCCACAACTCAATTTGCCGAGAGCACGAAGCGTCGAATCGAACGACCGGACAGCCGGGCCAAGCTGTCCGTCGGATATCCGCATATGGGCGTGTCGCGCGGTTGACAAAACCGCAGGTGCACGCAATAATCTAATCTAACGAAACGTTTCGACAGTGATGTTGGACGGTTCGCTAACGGCGAAAACCAACAGACATAACCCATGCGCACTCGTGCGGACATGGCATGATGCCGGGCATACGCCGGCCGCTGAAGGCCGACCGAAAGCACAGGAAAGGAGGCGATGATGGCTGGAATCAAGGACGTGGCACACGCGGCCGGGGTGTCGGTCAGCACGGTCTCCTATGTGCTGTCCGGCAAGCGCGCGATCTCGGAGAAGACCGCCGCCAAGGTGCGCGACGCCATCCGCGAGCTGCAGTACATGCCGGACGCCTCCGCCCAGAAGATGCGGGGTATCCGCAACCGGATCCTGGCTGTCAGCGAGCCGATTCGCGGCGACATCAACGAGGCGAAGTACAACGCGTACTTCCTGCACACGGCACGGCAGGCGAGGAACGCAGGCTACGACGTGCTGCTGCTCAGCGGCGAGGATGCGGTGGACGACATCCGCCGTGTGACCCGCAGCAACATGGTCGACGGCGTGCTGCTGCTCGACATCGTAGAGGACGACGAGCGCGTGGCCGAGGCCGGCTCGTACGGCAAGCCCTGCGTGGCCATCGGCTATCCGAGCCGCAAGGGAGACTGCGCGTGCGTGGACATCGACTTCCCCGCCGCCGCCGACCTCGCGGTGCGCTACCTGCATGGCAAAGGGCACCGCGACGTCATCCTGTTGCGCGACAACGAGCGCGACTACGAACGCCAGTCCGGCTATGTGCTGACGCTGCGCCGCCTGATGCTGGAGCGGGCCGGGGAGATGGGCATGCGCGTCACGGAGTCGGCCAAGAACGAGTTCGGCCGGTTCGACGCGCGTGCCTTCGTGGACGGCCTCCTGAAGTCGCTTCCCCGCCCCACCGCGATCATCAGCCAGGCCGATGCCGATACGCTCAACATGGTGACCCGCGAACTTGAGAACCGCGGAATCGACATCCCCGGCGACATCTCTATACTCTCCTGCGGCACGTTCCTTAAGAACGAGCTAGTGGCCCACCCGGTCACCGAGATACCGCTGATGCCGAGGCTGCTCTGCTCCAAGGCCGTGGGCCTGCTGCTCTCCGCAGTCGAGGACGGCCGCACGATCGGAGCGGAAAGTGAGTTCGTGCCGCCCAGAATCGAGGACCGCGGCTCGGTGTGCTCCCTGAACGAGGGGGATGAGTCATGAGACCGGTGGTCGCGTATCCCCCTGCAATGCTTTATATCCATAGTAGAAACGTTTCGATTCCGATCACGTCGCCTACGACGGCGCGATCGGCTACAATCCGGCCGTAACCCACACCTGCCGGCCCACCCCGGACCGGCCCGCCAAGGGTCGACGCAGACGCCTGTCCCGTTAATCGAAACGTTTCGATTATCTTCACCACAACTGTTGCCGATGGCAATAACCAATAGGAAAAGGAGAATTCCATGAACATCAAACGAGGAATCGCAGCTCTGGCCGTGCTGGCGATGTCGGTGACCACGCTCGCGGCGTGCGGCAGCGACACCGCACAGGACGAAGGCGCCCCGGCCAGCCTGTCCTTCTGGTACTACGAGGAAGAGGACGCCGGACAGACCCAGGCCTGGAAGAAGGCCGCCGAGATGTTCAAGAAGGAGACCGGCGTCACCATCAACTTCGAACGCAAGTCCTTCACCCAAATCGCGCAGAACGGCAGTCAGTTCCTCAACTCCGACGAGGCCCCGGACCTCATGGAATCCAACCGCGGCAACGGCTCAGCGGGTGTGCTGTCCACCATGGGCCTGCTCACCGACCTCGGCGACTACGTCGACCAGTACGGCTGGGACGAGAAGGTCACCGGCTCGAACGCCGAAACCGCCAAGTACGACGAGAACGGCATCATGGGCGGCGACACCTGGTACGGCATGAGCAGCTACGCCGAATTCCAGCGTGTCTACTACAACAAGAACCTCTTCGACAAGTACGGCATCGAGATTCCGACCACCTACGACGAGTTCATGGACGCCTGCCAGAAGTTCGTGGATGCCGGCGTGACCCCAATCGCCGCCGACGCCCAGGAATACGGCGTGATGTGGCTGTGGTGGCAGCTGGTCTCCAAGAACGCCGACTCCACATTCATGGACAACTGGCACCTGTACAAAGGCAAGGTCGACTGGAACTCCAAGACACTCACCAACGCCACGGACACCATCAGCGAATGGCTCGACAAGGGCTTCATCTCCAAGAACGCTACCGGCATGAAGGCCGAGGACACCACCCAAGCGTTCATCAAGGGCGAATACCCAATCTACCAGACCGGCACCTGGAACCAAGGCCGCTTCGCCAAGCAGATCACCGGCTTCGAATGGACGGCCGCCGTCATGCCCGAATCCAAGTTCGCGGTCGGCTGCGCCGGCAACCTGCTCGTCATCCCCGAACGCTCCAAGCACCACGACCTGTCCGCCAAGTTCATCGATTACGTGCTCTCCGACGAGGTCCAGAACTACCTCGGCAACGTCGGCGGCATCCCGGTCGCCGCCGACCTGGACAAGATCACCGACGAGAAGAGCAAGGACATGATCGAGGAGTACGACTCCTACGCCAGCAAGAGCAAGCTCAGCTACTACCCCGACTACGCCGCCTCAAGTCTGACCGACGCCATCCCCGCCTCCTTCCAGGAACTGGTGAACGGAACCAAGGACACCTCCGCCGTGCTCAAGGACATCCACTCGAAGTACGACTCCGGCGTCGAGGAGATGGGCTTCTCGAACTGATTGCCGCCCGGCGGCCATGAATCGTATGGCGGGGCGTGGTTTGTCCCTTTTCCACGCCCCGTCATCACTCCCCTGACCAATCCCAATCCCGCACGCATAGCAATCCACCCGTCATATACACACACCAAGGAGAGAGCAATGGCAGGCAACACCAAGCACGCCCATAACGTGGCGCTTTCACGGCTTCCCGGTAACAGGTCTTCGCGCTTCGTTCCCTATCTGATCCCGGGCATCCTCGGCCTGGCCATCATCGTCATCATCCCGTTCGTTTGGAACATCTACCTGAGCCTCACCCGCTGGCGCGGCGTAGGCCCGGTGCGCTTCATCGGACTGCAGAACTGGCAACGACTGTTCAAGGACTCCACGTTCTGGATCTCGTTCCTCAACTCGTTCTGGATCATCGTCGCCATCGTCGTGATCCCCACGATCCTGGGCCTGTTCATCTCGTCGCTACTTACCGACGTCATCCAGAAGAAGTTCGGCGGCAAGACCGCGTCCTTCCTGCGCGCCCTGTTCTACCTGCCCCAGCTGCTGCCCGTCGCCGTGGCCGCGATCATCATGGGCTGGATCTTCCGCCCCGAAGACGGCGCCGTGAACGCGCTCCTGGAACAGATCGGCCTCGGATCGCTGACCCACAACTGGCTCGGCAGCCCGGACAGCGCGCTGCCGGTCCTCATGTTCATCCTCGTGTGGATCCAGCTCGGCTACCCCATCGTCATCTTCATGTCCGGCCTGCAACGCGTCGACCCCGAGCTCTATGAGGCCGCCAGCCTCGACGGCGCCAACTGGTGGCAGAAGTTCCGCGTGGTCACCCTGCCGTCCATCATCCCCGAACTGCTCGTCGTGATCCTGACCGCCACCATCGGCGCGTTGAAGACCTTCGCCCCTGTCTACCTACTGACCAAGGGTGGGCCGGGCACCGCGACCACAGTGCCGTCTTACTACTCGTACAACCAGTTCTTCCAGGTGCAGCAGGTCGGCTACGGCGCCGCCATCTCCACCGCCCTGACCGTGGTCATCATCGTCTTCTCCGTGGTGTTCACCATCATCCAGAAGCGCGTCGAAAAGAACATGGTCTGATTCCAAGGACACGACGCCGCTCCACACCCCCCAAAAACACCGAATCGCATTTTTCCGAAATCGAGGATCGAACCATGACACAGACAATGACCGCCGCAACGGCGAAGAGGGCATCGCACAAGACGCAGCACGTCCGCTCGGCAGGCGACTGGGTGACGCTGGTCCTGCTGGTCGTCGCCGCACTGATCGTCCTGTTCCCGCTGCTCGTGCTGACCGTCAACGCCTTCAAGACGCAAGTCGACTATAACGCAGCCGGCCCACTGAGTCTGCCGAAGACCTTCACCATGGAAGGCATCGTCTCCTTCTGGACCACCACGAAGTTCTCGATGAAGTTCCTCAACAGCCTCATCATCTCCCTGACCGTCGCCGTGGCCGCCGTGGTGCTGTCCGTGCTCAACTCCTTCGCGCTAGGCATCGGCCGCGTCAAAGGCAACACATGGATCGTGCTGGCCATCATGCTGGCGAACATGATGCCGCAGGAGGCACTGCTCTACCCGCTGTACACCATGTTCAAGGCCGCCGGGCTGTACAACACGAAGCTCGCGATCATCATCATCTTCACCATCATCCAAAGCGCGTACGGCACCTACCTGCTCTCCTCCGTGTACGGCACGTTCCCGCAGGCCATCCTCGAGGCCGCATCCATCGACGGCGCCTCCCGCTGGCAGGTGCTGCTCAAGGTGGTGCTGCCGATCTCCTGGCCCACCATCAGCGTGCTGTTCGTGTTCTTCTTCGTCTGGACGTGGAACGAATACATGATCCCGATGGCGTTCCTGATGGGCGACGACGTGCAGACCATCCCGCTGGCCCTGGCCACGCTCCAGGGACAGCACACGATGGAAGCCACCACCCTGGCATCCGCATCGCTGCTGAGCATCATCCCGACCATCATCTTCTTCGTCATCTTCCAGCGCAAGCTCTCCCAGGGCATCACCGCCGGTGCCGTGAAATAACACCCCCAGCATCCCCGGCCCGCCCCAGACAAAACGCCGTGGCGGGCCGGGCCTGCGACAGGAAAGGAAGTGAGCATCATGCTCGACGCATTCACCACAGCGAACCCCGCGCCGGGGCTCGGACAAGGCGCCTTGGATGCCGTGGCCATGAGGGCCCCCGGCCGCACCCGCTGCATCAACGCCGAAAACCCGGACGGCGGCAAGGGCCGCGCGGCCATGGCGGCCAGCGCGTTGGGCCCCTCCCGCAAGGGAAGCCCCTGCATCCGCACGGTGAGGTCCGGGGAATCGGTGACTTTGATGGACGTCGAGGGCCCCGGCGTGATCCGTCACATCTGGATGACGGTAACCGACCGCACCTCCCCCACCGGCCCCGACGTGCTACGCAACCTGATCCTGGAATTCTACTGGGACGGCGAGGACTCCCCCTCGGTGCAATGCCCGATCGGCGACTTCTTCTGCTGCGGACACGCCCAGTCCTGCACCATCAACTCAATTCCCGTCATGGTCAACCCGAACCGGGGCTTCAACTGCTACTTCGCCATGCCGTTCGAACACGCGCGCATCGTGCTGCGCAACGACCACAACGAGGACGTGCCCGCGTTCTTCTACCAAATCGACTACACCGAATACGACCGGCTGCCGGCCGACACGATGCGCTTCCACGCGCAGTGGCGCCGCCAACGCGTCACCGAACTCGCCCACGACTACGTGGTGCTCGATGGCGTCGAAGGACACGGCACCTACGTCGGCACCTACCTGGCGCTCACCGCGCTCGAAAGCCGCTGGTGGGGCGAAGGCGAATTCAAGTTCTATATCGACGGCGACGGCAAATACCCCACCTGGTGCAGCACCGGCGCCGAGGACTACTTCGGCGGCGCCTGGAGCTTCGCCGAATTCGACGAACACGGCCGCATGCACGAGCGCACCTTCACCGGCCCATACCTCGGCTTCCCGTTCTACTCGCAGAACCTCGCCGGACGCGAAAGCGCCTACTGGGACACTGCCACCCCCGTGACCCGCGGCCTATACCGTTGGCACATCCCCGACCCGATCTACTTCGAGCGAGACCTGCGCGTCGAATGGCAGCAGATCGGCACCGAGGAAGCCGGCAACTTCGAACGACAGGACGACGTGGCCACGGTCGCCTACTGGTACCAAAGCGAACCACACAAGCCATTCGCCCCAATCGGCGACCGCGCGTTCCGCCGGCCACGGTGACTTCCTCGATGCCTGTCGGCCGATGGAGCCACATCGGTCGACAGGCATCGCCATGTCTTCCACATGGCAGGCATACGCCACCGAAATCGTCTGAATGGCTCGATTCCATTAACTCGTGGATTCTCCGACCATCCGTCAAGCAAGTCACGGTCGTCTACGAACGCATCTATTCGAATTGGTATCCGGAATAGACTTTGCCGTCATCCGGCCCGACCAGCACGGGTGCCGAACGCCAGTCGCCGGGAATCTGTTCATCCCAATACGAGGCTTTCGTATCTGGCACCGGAGCCGACGAGCCGGTCGGATAATAGGTCCACGTATCCGTGCCGATGACGCAGAATCCAGCGTGTCGCTGGCCATGTCGATGGACTTGGACAGCGTGTCCCTGACCGTGGGATCGTCCACCTTGCCCTCCGAGGAGCCGAGCGTGGATTGGCAACGGTGTGTTGGACGGACGGCCATTGTCCGACCCGGGATTCGACTGGACGCCGCCGCACGACGACAGCATGACAGCCGCAAGCATCGTCACGACGCCCCCGACCCAACGTGTTCTTCTCATACACTGGTTCTACCGTCAGAAACCAATGACGGTGCAGAAACGAGCACATCAGCCGGCAGCCACACTCACCACTCGTGGCGCTGATAGGCGATTCTGGTGGTGTCGACCGGCCGGTCGAGCAGCTGGATCAGGCCGCAACGGGCGAAGCCGGAGCTTTCGAGCACGTGCTGCATGGCCTTGTTATTGGGGTGGGTGTCGGTGCGCACGTTGCCGTAGTGCTTCAGGGCCCACCTGATGCAGTCGCGGGCCGCGTGGCGCACCAGACCGGATGCGGCGATGCGGTGGATGGTCACATAGGTATCGTTGTCCAGCCAGGCGCCGTCGATTTTGGCGTAGGTCGGATCCTTGCCCGGGCACAGGGCGAACTGGGCCAGAATGCGTTCGTGGCCATTGCAGGTGTCGACCAGCAGCATCGTACGCTGGTTGGCGATGTCGTCCTCAATCACCGATTCACGCGGAAATTCGTTGCCCCACTGGGTGGGGTTGCCGTTGGCGGCCATCAACGCGCGTGCGCGTGCATAGATTTTCTGCATCTGCGGCAGATCGCGCATGGTGGCGTGGCGGAAACGGCGGCCTGTCGCCTTGTTTGCAGCGTTCGACTGAGTCACTTCTCACCTCTCCGACATGCCGGGTTGCCGGCACGGTGACCGGCGACTAACTGACGGCCAACCTACCATGCCGTAGGCACAAGAAATCCCGTCCGCGTTGCATGACGGACACTAATAAACAATGGCTCCCGTCCGCAGGAGCCGGACAGTCCAGCCGAGTTGAGGACAGACACCCTCAGTCGGCTTCGCCCCCAGCTCCCGCCAGCGGGAGCCGAATCAGAATTGAATCGAATCAGACGAATCAGACGACCTTGCGCTCGAACGGGTCGGAGCTGATGCCTTCCTCAAGGATCTGCTTGGCCCATTCCTTGGCGGTGAACAGGCTGTGGTCGCGATAGTTGCCGCAGCTCTTCTCGGTGGTGGCGGGCACGTCATCCCATGTGGCCTTGTACGCGATGAACTCCAGCGATTCCTTCAACGCCTTGGCCACATCCTCGGTGGAGTGGGTGCCCCAGGTCAGCAGGTGGAAGCCGGTGCGGCAGCCGAACGGCGAGCAATCGATGTAGCCGGGAATGCGTTCACGCAGCAGCACGGCGATGGTGTGTTCGATGGTGTGCAGGCCGCCGGTGGGGATGGCCTGCTCGTTCGGCTGGGTCAGGCGCAGATCGTAATTGGAGATCACGTCGCCGTGAGGGCCCGTTTCGGTGTCGATGTAACGCACGTACGGCGCCTTGACCTTGGTGTGATCAAGTTGGAATGATTCGACGACGGGCTTTTCGGCCTTGTCTTCTGCCATGCTGTTGCCTTTCTACTTGCTGAGTGTTCGGTCATGAAGTATCGAACAGTCATCGTAGTCGCGCCAGCCCAAGAACGCCCGCAAATACTCCGCAGTTCGCTATAGGAGATTGTTATGACGCACTCCCGGCATTGAACGAGGCGATGGTTTGTATGAAGCGCTGGCCGTAGAGGTCGAGCTTGTGTTGACCGACGCCGTTGACCGCCAGAAATTGCGCGTCGGTAACCGGCTTGATGCGGGCCATGTCGCGCAAGGTCTTGTCGGAGAACACGATGTACGGCGGCTTGCCGATTTCCTGGGCGATGGTGCGTCGCAGTTCGCGTAGCTTCTGGAACAGCGATTCCTCGTCATCGTTCGGGATATACGAGCCCAGCGCATCGCCGGGAACATTGGCGGAATCGGCAGTATCAGCCACTCCCCCGCTCCGACCGGAACCGGCCGCCGCCGACTTGCGTTCCACCCGTTTGATCTCATAGTGGAAGTCGGGAGCGGCGGTTTCGGCCGCCCGCGCACCGAACATGACGATTGGCATACGCCCTTCGGCGATTGACAGGTACCCGTCCGTGGCCATCTGGCTCAACACGTCGCGCACGCGAGCCTCGTTCACGTCCTTGAGCATGCCGAAGGTGGGCATCCGCTCCGGATTCAGCCATGCCAGATCCTGTGCCCGCGAACCGCGCAGGATCTTGACTATCTTGCCGGAACCGACGCGCTGCCCCACGTCATGCACGCAACGGCTGATCGCCTGCGCCACGCGGGTCACGTCGATGGTCTCGAACGTGCTTTCGCAGTTCGAGCAGGCACCGCATTTGCCGGACTGCGAAGAGTCCGCCGCAATGTCTTCACCCGCCGCGGAACCAGCATTCGACGACAATTCCTGACCAAAATACCGGGTCATATACCGGTGCAGGCAGTCGGTGGTGCGGCAGTAGCCGACCATACCGTCCAGCAGCCGGCGCTTGGACTGGCGCACGATCTCCTGCTCTTCGGGAGTCAATCGCTCGTTCTCATAATCGTTATCCAGCAACCGACGCCGGGTGACGATGTCTGACTCATTCCACAGCAGCGTGCATCGGCTGGGCTCGCCGTCACGGCCCGCGCGGCCGGCCTCCTGATAGTAGGCTTCAATGGATTCGGGCAGATTGTGGTGGATGACGTAACGCACGTTGGACTTATCGATGCCCATGCCGAAGGCGTTGGTGGCCACGACCACCGGCACCTTGTCGGTGATGAAGTCGCGCTGGGCCGTCTCACGCGCGTCCGGCGACATGCCGCCATGGTAGGCGACGGCCGGACGCCCCATCTGGTTCAGCGTGTCGGCGAGCGCTTCGGTGGTCTTGCGGGTGGCGCAGTAGACGATGCCGGATTCGTCCGGATGGTCGGCCACATACCGTGCCACCCATGCGGCCTTGTATTTGGTCTCCAGTTTGACCACATCAAAATACAGGTTCGGCCGGTCGAATCCGGCAACGGTGACGGCCGGATTCCGCAATCCCAGCAGTCCCACGATGTCCTGACGCACCCGTTCGGTGGCGGTGGCGGTGAACGCACCCACCGGTGGACGCTGCGGCAGCCCGGCGATGAAATCGCCGATACCTAAGTACGACGAGCGGAAGTCCTGGCCCCACTGGGAGACGCAGTGGGCTTCGTCCACAGCGATCAGCGAGATCGGCGTACGGGCGGCAAAGTCGCGGAATCGCCCGGTTTCCAAGCGTTCCGGGGCCACGTACAGCAGTTTGATCTGCCCGGCGGCGGCTTGGGCGAACACCATCGCCTGCTCGTCGGGAGTTTGAGTGGTGTTGATGAACGCGGCCGGCAGACCGAGGTCGTTCAGCGCATCGACCTGGTCGCGCATCAGGGAAATCAAGGGAGATACGACCAGAGTCACACCCGGGCTGAGCGCGGCGGGAATCTGGTAGCACACGGACTTGCCTGCGCCGGTGGGCATCACGCCCAAGACATCGCGTCCGGCAAGCAAAACCTCGACAATTCCTTGCTGCCCGGGCCTAAACGAGTCATAGCCGAAGTATCGTGTGAGCGCCTCCAGCGCCGCCTGATGTGCTGTCATAAACGACCAGTGTAGGCCGACCGCGGATGGATTTCATCGTATAACGGAATACCTCGTAACGATGTACGTAGCCCTTCCGTATTATTATGCGTCAAGAAACGTTATTCCCGGCATATCGTGCGATATGCCGCTTTGAGAGAACTAAGACGGGGCATCTTATGGCCAACGATACATTTTCCTTCTCCTCTCCTGACGATCAGGAGACGGCGGTGCTGCAGCCTGTGGCCGCCGATGGGCTGCTCGCAGCCGCGGCTTCAGGTACCGCCACACCACAGCAAAGTGACAATGGCACCAATAACCATGCCGACAATACAGCCTATGTGGGTGAACATGTCATGGCATCTACCACCGCTAAATCACATGGCAAGGCCGCACGGATCGCCATCATAACCATATTTGCAGTGTTGCTTGCCGCATTAATAGCCTATTTCTTCGTCGGACGTTGGTACTTCCAAGACAAGGCTGCGCCCGGTGTTCATTTGGGCAATGTCTCTGTCATGGGCCAGACCCGCGAAGAACTTGCGAATACTGTGAAGCAGCAGCTGAATAACACCACGGTGACGTTCACCGCCGAAGGCAACAGCGTCAAAGCCTCGCTGAAGGACCTTGGCGTCACCGTCGACACGGATAAAACCGTAGATGCGCTGTTGAACGCGAAGACCGGCGACGTGGCCAAGCTCAATATTTTCGATCAGCCGCATATCGTTCTGACCGCCACCAGGGACAAAGAGACTGCCGAACAATTCGTCACCGCCGGCCTGGTCGATGAGGCCGACCGAGCGCAGATTGCCACCGTTGTCTACAATAAGAGCACCAAGCAGTTCGATTACACCGCGGGTCAGGATGGCAAGGGCCCGGATATCAATGTTGTCAATGCTGCAGTCAAGGAGGCCGTCGCGACCCCGGGCGAAAATGCGACGGTGCCGGTCAAGCTACAGACTGCAAAGAATCCGATTGATGACGCGAGCGCACAGCAAACACAGCTTGACGCCAATGCCAGGCTTGGCCTCAAACTGACCGTGGACAACGGCGTGAACAAGAGCGTCACCATCCCGGCCGATACCATTGCCTCATTCCTCAAGCCCACGGTGAATAAGGCGGGTGGCACCATGAGTCTGGTAGCCGACCGCGATGCCATCACCAAGTACGTCACCAGTGAAAGCGTAACCGAAGAACTGACTGTTCCCAAGGTGACACGCGAGGTCTACATCACGCCGAAAGACGAAGGCGGCGTGGAAATTGGTGCCGATAAGACACTCGGTGTGGATGGTATTGAAGTGACTGGTGCCGGGGACGCCCCCGAACGTCTGGCTACCGCCATCGAGCAGAACCAGTCCACTGATTCCACTGTGGCTGTGAAAGACAGCCCATATGATGTCAAGCAGGTCGAGGTGCCTCATAACTTCGATACGGCAAATGGCGATAAGTGGGTTCATGTTGATCTGACGAACCAGACTGCCACTGCATATCAGGGCACCACGGTGGTCAAGAAGTTCAACATCGCTTCTGGCAAGCCCACCGCCGATGGTTCCATGATGTCCGATACCGGCACGTTCTACGTGTATCTCAAGTACGAATCGCAGACCATGGTTGGCGAAGGCTACAACCAGCCAGGCACGCCGTGGGTTTCCTACTATAACGGCGGCGAGGCTCTGCACGGTGTTCCTGCATATATGTGGGGCGAGCACCCCATCTATGTGCAGCAGGGTATCCCAGGCTCGCACGGCTGCATCAACATGCAGGTGGCCGACGCCAAGTGGATGTACGACTTTGCCACCATCGGCACTCGTGTGGTCGTTGATGGCACCACACCGACTTCCGGTCAGGCGTTGCGTCCGGCTGGTGCGGATGCCACCGGATGGCAGGGCGGCAACGCCAGCTGATTCGATCCATGTTTAATCGATAACGGAAAATCCCCGACCCTTGTGGGCCGGGGATTTTTTGTAGATACCAATCGATAGCGAGTCCGCCGATAAGCGTGGTGGCACCGTCAATACGGTGCCACCAGTACCGTCAGTACGGTCAGATACGATCCAACGCCTGCTTGAGATCGGCGATAAGGTCGTCGGCGTTCTCGATACCGACCGAAATACGCACCAAGTTGGCGGGCACCTGCAGGGTGGTGCCGGCCACGGAGGCGTGGGTCATGGCGGCGGGCACCTCGATGAGGCTTTCCACACCGCCGAGCGATTCGGCCAGTGTGAAGATCTGCGTGTGGTCCACGAAGCGCTTGGCCGCCTCGGCGCCGGCCGCGAGCTGCACGGAGACGATGCCGCCGAAGCCGCCGTGCATCTGGCGGGCGGCGATTTCATGACCCGGGTGGGACTCGAGGCCCGGGTACCAGACGCGCTCAATCACATCAGAGGGCTGGGATTCGAGCCATTCGGCCACCTTCAGGGCGTTGGCACTGTGGCGCTTGACGCGCAGATCCAGGGTCTTCAGGCCGCGGATGTCCAGCCAGGAGTCGAACGGGGAGGGCACTGCGCCGGCGGCGTTCTGCAGGAAGGCGACCTTCTCGCGGGTCTCCTCGTCGTTGACCACCACGGCACCGCCGACCACGTCGGAGTGGCCGCCGATGTACTTGGTGGTGGAGTAGACCACCACATCGGCGCCATCGGCCAGCGGGTGCTGAAGGGCGGGCGAGGCGAAGGTGTTGTCGACCGCGACCTTGGTGCCGTACTTGTGGGCAACTTCGGCGGTGGCCGCGATGTCGGTGATATTGAGCAGCGGGTTGGACGGGGTCTCGACCCACACATACTGGTAGTGCTTGGAGGCCAATGCGGTTTCCACGGCTTTCAGATCGGTGATGTCCATCACGTCGAGGCCCACACCCCACGGCACGAACACCTTGGAGAGCAGGCGGTAGGTGCCGCCGTACACATCGTTGCCGAGCAGGATGTTGTCGCCGGGCTTGATGGTGGAGCGCAGCAGCACGTCGATGGCGGCCAAGCCCGAGGAGAAGCTCAGCGCGTACTTGCCGCCTTCCACGGCGGCGAGCTGCTCGTCGAAGCTGGTGCGAGTGGGGTTGATGGAGCGGGAGTAGTCGTGGCCTCCCCTGAGGCCCAACACGCCATCCTGCTTGAAAGTGGAGGTGGCGAAGATCGGCGTGACGACCGCACCGGTGGTCGGGTCGGGCTCCTGGCCGGCGTGGATGGCGCGAGTGGCGATGTCGGTGTTGGCGAACTTGGCGTTGTATTCAGCGGACATGATATTGGGTTCCTTTCGGGATTGTTCCGTATTCGAAGGTAAAACAGGTGCGGTTGGTTAGTGCGGATGTTGGTATTGATTCTTTTGATAGCTAGTTATGGAGTCCGTCCCCAACGCCCTCATCAGAGGGAGCTCCATAAAGGTACTGCTCGGCGAGGGAGGGCTTGCTGGTGCGCTCCACGATGTCGCCGTAGCCGTTGGCGCGCATCCAGTCGTCGTTGAAGATCTTCTCCAAGTAGCTGCGGCCGGAATCAGGGGCGAGCACCACCACAATCTGGTTCTCGTCCAAATCATTGGCAAGCGCGTACTTGATGGCGCTGGCCACGGCCATGCCGGACGAGCCGCCGGCCAGCAGCGCCTCCTCGCCGGCCAGACGGCGGGTCATTTCAAAGGCTTCGGCGTCGGACACGCGCACGATGTCGTCGGTGATGTTCCGGTCGAAGGCCTTGGGATAGAAGTCCTCCCCTACGCCCTCGATGTCGTACTGGTGGACTTCGTCGCGTGAGGAAGCGGAGTAGATGGAGCCTTCCGGATCGGAGCCGATGACCTTGACCGCGCCGTTGGAGGCTTCCTTGAGGTACTTGCCGGTGCCGGAGATGGTGCCGCCGGTGCCGATGCCGGCTACGAAGTGCGTGACCTTGTGGTCCGTGGCCTCCCAGATCTCGGGGCCGGTGGTGTAGTAGTGGCTCAGCGGGCCGTTCGGATTGTCGTACTGGTTCGGGCGGAAGCCGCCGGGAATCGTATTGGCCAGTCGTTCGGCGACCTGGTAGTAGGAGCGCGGGTCGTCCGGGCCGGCGTCGGTTGGCGTGACGATGACTTCGGCACCGTAGGCGCGCAGCACCGCGCGCTTGGATTCGGAGACCTTGTCCGGCAGGGTGAAAATCGTGCGGTAGCCGCGCTGCTGGGCAACCAGGGCCAGGCCGACGCCGGTGTTGCCGGAGGTGGGTTCGACGATCACGCCGCCGGGCTTCAGTTGGCCGGACTTTTCGGCGGCGTCGATGATGCGTTCGGCAATGCGGTCCTTGGAAGATCCGCCGGGGTTGAAGTATTCGACTTTGACGGCGATGGTGGCTTTGACGCCGGCCGCCTGCGGGATGTGGTTGAGCTTGACGAGCGGGGTGTTGCCGATGAGTTCTGCGAGGCTGTTGTGGATGGTCATGTGAAGTCCTTCGTTGCTGGGGTTGTGGGGTTTTGCTGCGTTGCGTTCGTGAACCGACGTTCCCAGACGAATGGACTGTGGCTTTAGTTTGAAATCGAGTATTCCCGATCACTGTACGGTGAAGCCGGAAAGTGAATCAGTTTTTTCATGTTAACCACGGCTCGCGCGTTACACGGTTACGCTCATGCCATCGATTTCATGAAAATTCCTGCGACAGATTTGCCGCGATTCGAATGCTCTATCTCGAGTTATGCGTCACTGACCGCTCGCCCAGGGGCGTCGGTTAGCGACAACAACACGAGATAATCTGCATGTCTCACACCATAGCACAACCCGCGACAAGCACGTGTCGCCGGCGACCTCGGCTACCCTCCCTGAGGGGAGCTGGCCGCGAAGCGGACTGAGGGGGAATACGACGGCACCCGCAACACCCCTCAGCCTCACTGCGTTCGACAGCTCCCCTCAGAGAGGGAGCCAAAAAGGTCTATAACGAGGCTGCCTCGATGAGCTGACGGGTGTAATCGGATTGGGGGTTGCCGAGCACTTCAGCGGTGGGACCCGTCTCTTCGAGACGCCCGTCATGGAGCACGAGGATGCGGTCGGCGATGTGCTGCACCACGCCAAGATCGTGGGAGACCATGATGATGGCGGTGCTCGGCCGGGCCGCGCGGATGGCGGCGAAGGTGTCGAGGATCTGAATGCGCGCGGCCACGTCGATGGCGCTCATCGGCTCATCGGCGAGGATCACTTTGGGCTCATTGATGATAGCGCGGGCGATGACCACGCGCTGCGCCTGGCCGCCGGACAGGTCGATTGGGTACCGGTTCAGGAAGTCTGCCGGTTCAAGGCCCGCCATGGTCAGAGCCGCGGCCACTCGCTCGTCGATATCGGTGTTGTTCAGGTCGCGCCGTTGCAGACTCAGCGGTTCAGCCACCGATTTGGCGACTTGCCAACGTGGGTCGAGCGAGGAGAACGGGTCCTGGAACACCAGTCCCGATTCGCGGCGCAGGGCCGCGAATCCCGGCGATTTTCGGCCACCGACAATGGATTGGCCCTCATATTCCACGCTGCCGGAGTCCGCGGATTCCAAGCCCAGCATAATGCGGGTCAGCGTGGATTTGCCGGATCCGGAGCCGCCGATCACGGCCAGACATTCGCCGGCGTGGACGTCGGCGGAGACGTCGAAGAGGACTTGGTGGCGTGCGGTGCGCGGGCCGAAGGATTTGGTGATGGAGCGGGCGGAGAGGAGTGGCACACTGCTGTTACTCATGCGAATCCTCCTTGGGGTGTGGAGGGTGAGGGTTTGGGCGGCGGCGACCAGGCGCTGGGCTTGTGGTGTGGTCGGCGCGGCGAGCAGGTCGGCGGTGGGTCCGGATTCGACGATGCGGCCGGCGTCCAGCACGTAGCAGCGGGTGGTGGCACGCGCGAGTACGGAGAAATCGTGGGTGATGAACAGCATGGAGGCACCGGCGTCGTCCACCAGCGAGGTCAGCAGGTCCACGATCTGACGTTGCGTGATGGAGTCAAGCGCGGTGGTGGGTTCGTCCGCGATGATGAGTCGCGGTGAGGTGATCAGCGCCGTGGCGATGCCCACGCGCTGCTGTTGGCCGCCGGACAGTTCGTGCGGGTATTTGCCGGCCATATCGAGATCCAGCCCGACCTTGCTCAACAAGGCATTCACTCGGTCGGCTCGTTCGGCCTTGGTCAGATCATAGTGCAACCGCAATGGCAAGGCGATCTGCTGCGCCACGGTCATCACCGGGTTCAGCGAGGCAGCCGGATTCTGGAACACCGCACCCACATACCGGCCGCGCAGGTCGGCAAGCGCACGTTCGGAAGCTCCGATAATTTCCGTGCCGCCCATATCAATCGACCCATTAGCCACAGCGGTCAGGGGCAGCAACCCCAGCATCGCCTTGGCAATCATAGATTTTCCGGAGCCTGAAGAACCGATCAAGCCGACTCGTTCACCGTCGGCAATGGTCATATCCGCATCAGAGACGATTGGTTTGCCGCCAATCGTGATTTTCAACCCGCGAACATCGACGCTCATCGTTCGCCTCCTATTTCACGTAATGCGGGGTTGGTGACCGGATCGATGGCATCGCGCAGCACATCACCAAAAATATTCAGCGCCACAACCACAACCGTGACGATCAGGCCGGGCCACACCACGGTTAATGGGAACACGTTGATGAGTTTGACCGAAGTGGCCAGAGAATGTCCCCAGCTCGGCACACCGGACGGCACACCGATACCGAGATAAGTAAGCCCCGACTCAGCCAACACCGCCGTGCCCGCCGACAATGACAGTTGCACAGCCAATACCGGCAGAATATTCGGCATAATATGGCTTATGAGCACACGCCACCCGCTGGCACCATTGGCCAAGGCCGATTCCACATACGACGAGCGGGCCGCCAGCAACGCTGCGGGGCGAGCCACACGAGCCAGATTCAACCCATATCCGAAGCCGCAGGCGATCACAATCACCGCGATTGACGCTCCCAACGGCACAGCCAGAATCAACGCAATCAACACGGTGGGAACGGAAATTAACGCATCAACTACCACTACCGAAGAACTGGCGAGCGCCGCATTGCGCGCCACCATGGCCGCGATGAGCAGCAGCCCCCAAGCCACAGATGCCACTACGGTCAGCAGCACGATCACAAGATTGGTATGTGAGCCGGCCAGCAGCCAGCTGAACACGTCCGCGCCGGTGCCGTCAGTGCCGAGCCAGTGCGCGGCGGACGGCTTGGCCCATACATGGTAGCCATCAGTGGCCCACAGCGATTGCGGGGTCCAGAACAGGGAAACGATGGCAATGAGCAACCACAGAGCGAGCACAATAAGTGCGAATTTGCCCTCGGCACGACGCCACATGGAGTGCAGGACGATGACGAAGGCAGCCCGTCGGCCACCAGTCGTCGCACGACGAACATTGCTCATGCGGTCACCTCCGTAATGGCGGTAGCGGTTTTCAGACGCGGGTCGAGCACGCGGTGGAGCAAATCGACCACGAGGCCGACAGTCAAAAAGAACGCGGCCAGCAGGAACAGCTCGCTTTGCACGGCAATCAGGTCGCGGTTGCCCACGTCGGTCACAAGACCGTTGCCGATGCCTGGTAACGCAAACAGGTTTTCGATGACCATCACGCCAGTGACCATCGAAGCGAAGGTCAGCCCGATAACAGACACCAGCTGCGGGGTTGCCAACCGCAATCCCACACGCAACACCGCCTGAGTGCGCGTCATGCCACACGAGCGCGCCATATCGATGTAGCCGGAACTGGCCAAATCCCCTAAGGCCGCGCGCGTGTATCGCATAAGCGATGCTCCCACGATGATGCCGACCGACACAGCCGGCAATACCAACGCTGATATCGCCGAACCGGGTGCGCCCCAACCATCCAGCGGGAACCCTTGCGAGGGAAACACGTCAAGCAATCCTACGTCGCGCCCGAACAACAGAATCAGCAGCAGACCGCCCCACAACGCAGGTACGGCACCGCCGACAATAGCCAGTACATGAAACACCGCACGCACCGTTGCGCTGCGGGCCAGTACCGCCGCACAGCCCAGCGGCAAGCCGATGACCAAGGCGATGAGCAGGCCAAGAATAATCAGGGGAAAGGTGATGGACGCACGTGCGCCTACCAAGGAGGTTACGGAGCGACCAGTCAGGATTGAAGTGCCGAAGTCACCACGGGCCAGCGCACTCATCCAATCGAAGTATTGTGCAATCAATGGCCGATTCAGACCGAGTTGTTCGCGTAACTGGGTCACACGCTCAGGCGGCGAGTTGACACCGGCCATCACGGAGGCCACATCGCCAGGCAGAATGCGCAATGCTGCGAAAACCACCACGGACAGGCCGAACAACGCCACCATGAATAACGCCAGCCGTTTCAACACGAATCGCATAATGCCTACTTTACTTGGATTAACAATGAGCCCCCTCACTGAGGGAGCTCATTCCTGTAACGAACTACTTCGTGTAGGTCACGTTGTAGAGGGGCAGAACGGTCTGGTTGAGGTCGAAGGGGAATCCTTCAACGCCCTTGGCCGTGGCGGTGGTGATGCGGTAGTTGAACAGCCAGTCGGCCGGCGCATCCTCGGAGACAAGCTTGGCGGCCGCGGCGAACTTGGCATCGCGCTCCTTGTCGGAGGTGGCGGCAACACCCTCGTTGTACAGCTTGGTCACATTCTTGTTGTCGTAGCCGAAATAGTATGTCGGATCGGTCCACGATGCGAAGTCGTGGCTTTCGTTGTGGTCCACCAGCGAAATATCGAAGGTGTGGTTGGTGTACACATCCTGCAACCACGTGGAGAACTCCACCACATTCACCTTCAGGTCGATGCCGATGGGCTTGAGCTGGGAGCGCAGCTGGTCTCCGAGCTCGGTGCCGTAGATGTTGGCGTAGGTCAGCGTAAGTTGAAGCGGCTTGTCGGTGGAATAGCCGGCTGCAGCCATGAGCGACTTGGCCTTGTTCTGATCATACGGGTACAGATTCGTCAGATCCTCGTAGCCGGGGTCGAGAGACGGGATCGGGCCGCCGAGCGCCTTATCCGCACCGCCGCGAGAGGCGATGAGCTCCTTGTGGTTGATGGCGTAACGGATGGCCTGGCGAATGCGCTTGTCAGCCAGTTTGGAACCGGAAACGTTGTTGAAGCCGAGCACGAACTTGTCGGTGCCGTTGCCGGCTTTGACCGTGTACTTGGCGGAATCGGACTTGAACGGTTCGGCGAGGTTCTCGGTAATCGGGGCGAGCACCTGCACGTCACCGGACTTCAGCGCATTGACCGCGGCGTTGTCGTCGGCCAGATACTTGACGACCACGGTGGGCGTCTTGGCCTTGTTCTTGCCCCAGTACTTCTCATTGGCCTTCAGCGTGATCGAGCTGTTTTCCACGAACTTGGCAACGGTGTAGGGGCCGGAGCCGACGGCCTGCGTCTTCAGGTCATACTTGGCGTCCTTGTCGAACACGAGCCCTGCGCGACCGGTCAGGGTCCACAACAGATTGGAGTTCGACGTCTTGAGCGTGATCACCGCGGTGTCGGCGTCCTTGGCCTCCACCTTGCTGACGGCGGCGAGCGCGTCGGCGTCGTGGTAGCCCTTAGCGATCAGCTCGTTGATGGACCAGGCCACGTCCTCGGCGTCAAGTTTGTCGCCATTGGAGAAGGTCATGTTCTTATTGAGGTGGAAGGTGTAGGTCAGGCCGTCCTTGGACGTCTCCCAGCTGGAGGCGATGGCGGGAGCGACCTGGTTCTTGGAGTCACGTGCCACGATGCCTTCGTATACGTTGCCGATCAGGATCTGGTCAAGCGCGGAGCCGGCGGTGTTGCGGATGTCCAGATTGGTGGGGGCCAGTTTGAGGCCGATGGTCACGGTGTCGGCATATTGGTTGCTGGACGAGGCCGACTTGTCATCTTTCTTACCGCCGAAAGCGAGCGTGACGCCGATGACGACCGCCACTGCCACGATGACGGCAATCAGTGAGATCAGCCACCACCTCGGGCCGCTTTTTTTCGGATTCTTTGCGCGCGAGGCAAGGCTCGCATCTGTGGTTGCGCCGTCTTCGACGTGCGCACCATTGTTTTGAGACATGGTTCTCCCTCTATATATGTTGTGTTCTACGGTTGGCCGCCACGCTGGGTCGACCACCGCAGGCCATCATAGCCATGGGACTGTAGAATTGCGCATGAAATCCATCTTGAATCTGGAGGGTTATCATGCTGGTCGCCGTTGATATCGGCAATACGAACATCGTGCTGGGCTTTTTGGATGGCGATGCCATCGCCGGCACCTACCGCATCACCACCAAAGCCAACCATACGTCTGATGAGTATGGGCTGTTTCTGACTGAATTCCTGAGAATGAGCGGTTTTCAGCCATCCGATGTGGACGATGTGATTATCTGTTCGGTGGTGCCGAAAGTGATGCACTCTTTCCGTTCGTCCATCGTCAAATTCCTCGACATTGATCCGATGGTGGTGGGACCGGGCATCAAGACCGGTATGAACGTGCGCGTTGACGATCCGAAATCGCTGGGTGCGGATATTCTGGCCGACTGCGCCGGTGCCTATTACGAGTATGGCGGCCCAGTTCTGGTGGCTGATTTCGGCACCGCCACCACGTTCACGCACGTGAGCGACAAGGGCGTGGTCGATTCCGGCATCATCACCACCGGCATCCGTGCCGGTGCGGCCGCTCTGTGGGGAGATACGGCCCAGCTGCCGGAAGTGGAAATTACGCGACCGGATACGATTCTGGGCACCAACACCAAGATCTGCATGCAGGCCGGTTTGTATTACACGTTCTTGGGCGGTGTGGAGCGCACGATTCGTCAGTTCCGCAAAGAGCTCGGAGGTGAGGATTTCAAGGTGATCACCACCGGTGGCCTCGGTCGAGTGTTTGAGAATGACACCGAGCTGATTGACGTGTATGACCCGGATTTGATTTTCAAGGGCATGGCGCACATCTACTCGCGCAATGTGAAGTGACGTAGTATGCAGGAATCGGCCGCGTATAGCGCGGTCGATTCCGATCCAACCCCGAATCCCTACTTAATCGTAAAGCCCTGATTGAGGCCGTATTCTCGGAGGTCTTTCTGCCATTGGGCCAGGCCGTCGGAGAGACTGACTTTCTTGCCGGGCTTCTCTAATGGTTCGAGCGGGTTGCCTTCCTCGTCCTTCATGCCCATCTCAATGGCTTCCTGTCGCTGCTGATAGACGTGGAAACTGCTGGACCATTCGTATGACTGGCCCACCGTCGATTTGAAGTCACTGCGCGCATACACCTCGAACGGCAGATACTGGTATCCGACCGACACATCCTCGGCGGCCTCCGACAGTACACGGTTGAACTTCTGCCCGCCGAAATACGGGATTTCAATGCCACGGTCATTGGTAATCGTGGTTTTATCCAAAAAATCAGCGGAATTCAGGGTGGCGTAATCGGCCGGGAAAGCACCGCCATCCACACGCGCGCTAATGCCTTGGGCGTCATGCGCCACAAAGTCCACGAAACGATAAGCCGCATCCGGCTTACGGGTCAATTGCAGTACGGTCAGTGCCGACCCGCCGCTTTCGGCGTTGGTGGGCTGGCCATCATAGGTGGGCATGGGAGCCACGCGCCACAGACCGGCCGCGCCCGGCACATTGGACAGCAGCAGCGACGACATCCAGGCTCCGGAGAATACGGAGGCGATGGTACCGGTGCCCACACGGCGCTTCCATCGGTCGGACCATGTGGCGGAGGTGGTGTCCACGAGACCTTCATCGATCATTTTCTGCCAGAATTCGGTGAACCGTTGGGTGCCGGCGTCCTCATCCAAATCGATGGTCACGGTTTTGCCGTCGGCCGACGTGTGGAACGGCTGGCCGCCGGCGAGCCAGACCATGGCATCGTAAAAGCTGCCATCGCCCGAGTCGGCGGCGATGTACACGCCGATCTCCTTGAGCTTTTTGGCGGCTTCGTAGTAGTCATTCCAGGTCTTGATCTTGGTGGCGTCCACGCCGGCTTGGCGGAATACGTCTTCGTTATAGAAGAAGCCCATCGGGCCCGAATCCATGGGCAGCCCGTAGGTACGGCCGGCGAGCTGCACGGACGACCATGTGCCGAGGGTAAAGAAGCTGGAATAATCCGAGCCGATTTTGTCGGTCAGATCAAGCAATTGGCCGGAGACCGCGTACTGCAGCAGTGCGTAGTATTCGATTTGAGCCACGTCCGGCGTGCCGTAACCGTCCTGAATGGCGGTGTTGAGATTGCCATAGCCGGAGATGTTGGTCCATTTCACGCGGATGTCCGGATTGGCTTTTTCGAAACGGCGGATGACCTCCCCCATGCTCGGTTCCCAGCTCCATACGCTGATTTCCGTGCGGTTGTCGGTGGTGGACTGCCCGCACGAGGCCAAGGATACGGAAAGGATGGCAGTCACTGCTATGGTTGCCATTCTTTTGATTCGCTGTCCGATCACTCGCATGGTGACGAGTGTACTAGGCGGGGCTTAAAACGGTAAAAGCCCCGTGACGGGATTCGTCACGGGGCTTTGTGTATCGAACGAGGTCGCGGCGGCGGCCCCTTCGCGATTGCGAATCACCACGTGCGGCGCGTTGACGCCGAACAAACGTTCACCCAACAGCACGAGCGGGTAATCGCCATCCAAAGCCGCGATATTGTCAACCGTCATCATCAGAGGGCTTAAGATGAGCCCGTCCGCGCTGTGCGCGGCCATCGCCTCGCTCATATATGGCTGTTTGTTCAGAAAATTAGACACCGAGGCTACCGAAACACCGGCCTCATGGGCCACGTCCGCCATCGTCACTCTGTTTTTGCCTCGCACGGTGACCACCCTACCCGACTTTGCTGGAGATACGAAAACGACTCCCCTGCTCCGATGAGCAGCAAGGGAGCCGTTGAGTAATTAGGCGCTATGCGCGGTTTTACAGCTTGACGACGAGTACGCCGTTGGGCTGGATGGCGGCCGTATGCTCGGACTCGTTGACCTGGGCCAGCGAGGCGACCAGCGGTTCGCCTTCCACGTCCACGACAGCAACATCGTGGGTGCGGTTGAACAGGAACACGAAGTGGTTCTCGCCAGTTTCGTCCGCACGCTCGACGCGCAGCACTTCACCGCGATCGTCCTCAGCCGAAGTCTCGATGCCGAGTTCCTCCAGCAGCGCGGGCAGGCTCTTGGCCAAGCCCTCACGGCCGAGACGGGCACCGACGTATGCGGCCTTGCCGTCGCCGAAGTCGTTGACGGTGATGGCGGGAGCGCCGTCGAAACCGGTCCACTTATCTGCCTTGAAGGAGGCGACCACGTGAGCGGTATCAGCCACGGAGGTGATCACGTCGGCGAAATCGTGCGCCACGGTTCCGTTGTCCAAGTCAAGGTGGTCCATGGCACCGGGGAAGTCGTTTCCCATCGGGGCGAATTCCTCAACGCGCACGCCCACCACGTCACGGATGGAACCGGGGTAGCCACCCAGCCAGACGTGATCCTTGTCGTCCACCAGACCGGTGTAGTAGGTCACGAACAGCTTGCCGCCGTTCGCCACATACTCGCGCACGCGGCGCGTGGTCTCTTCAGACAGGATGGTCAGGCTCGGCAGCACGACGGCTTCGTACTCGTCCCAAGGGCCGCGAACCGGCACCACGTCGGCGGTGAGACCGTTGTCCGCAAGCGCGCGGAACCACGCGAGCGGCTCGGTCCAATGGCGCACCTCCTGAGTAGGCGTGGCGGTGTGTTCCGTAGCCCACTGGGACTCGTAATCGAAGACGACGGCGACCTTGGACTTGACCAGCTTGGTGCTCAGCAGCCCCTCGTCAGCAAGCTTGTTGAGGTCGGCACCCAGCTCGCACACATCGCGGAAGATCTGGGAGTCGGGGCCCGCGTGAGGAACCATCGAAGAGTGCCACTTCTCGGCACCGGCCTTGGACTGGCGCCACTGGAAGTAGCAGATGGCGTCGGAGCCCATGGCCAAGTGGGCCAGGGAGTCGCGCACCAATTCGCCGGGTTCGACGCGATAGTTGATCGGGCGCCAATTGACGGCGGAGCTGGAGTGCTCCATGAGGAACCACGGATTCTTGCGGGCGATGCCGTCGCACAGGGAGGCCGAGTAAGCCAGCTCGTCGAAGTGGGCTTCGCCAGGCGTGAAGTAGTGATCGTTGGACACGAAGTCCACGTCGTAACCCCACTTGTCGTAATCGATGCCGGTACCGCCGGCGGAGACCATGAAGTTGGTGGTCTGCGGCTTGGGGGCGATTTCGAGCAGGGCGTCGCGCTCGGCCTTGTAAAAGTCGAGCAGGGCGTCGGAGCTGAAGCGCTTCCAGTCAAGCAGTTTGCCCGGGTTCATGAAGTTGCCATCGCCGATGAAGCGCGGCGGGATGATCTCGGAGAAATTGTTCATGCGCTGCGCCCAGAAGGCGGTGCCCCAGGCGTCGTTGACGGCGTCGATGGTGCCGTACTTCTTCTCGCACCACTTCTGGAAGGCGCGCTCGGCGTCTTCGGAATAGTCGAAGCGGTTGTGGCAGCCGTACTCGTTGCTCACATGCCAAGAGACCACATAGGGGTTGTCCTTGTAGTGCTCGGCCATCTTGCGGCACAGGTTGAGCGCGTAGTCAAGGAAGACCGGGCTGGTGGCGCGCCAGTGCTGGCGGGCACCGGGCTGGCAGACGTCGCCGCGGTAGTCGACCCAGAGGATCTCCGGGTGGGCCTGGGTCATCCACATCGGCGGGGATGCGGTGCCGGAGGCGAGATCGACGGCGATGCCGGCCTTGCCGAGCTTGTCGATGACGCGGTCGAGCCAATCGAAGTCGTACACGCCTTCTTCGGGCTCAAGCTTGGCCCAAGAGAAGATGGCTACGGAGACGAGGTTGACGCCGGCCTGCTGCATGAGGGCTACATCTTCGTCCCACACTTCCTCAGGCCATTGGTCGGGGTTGTAATCGCCGCCGTACCAGATGCGGGGCTTGTTGCCCGCAAGTGGCTGCGGCCACTTGAACTCTTTACGTTCCATGATGATTCAGTTCCTTTATTGAATTTTATCGATAATCTGCGTCTACGGGAATAAATTTCTCACGTTGTACAGACGCACAAGGAGGCACCTGCACAATTCTCAACAATGCGAATATCTGCATAGGTGCCTCCTTCGTTGTTAGTAGTGATTGAGGACTGGATGTGGTGCTTTGGGTTCTGAGCCTTTGTTGGGATCCTTGATTCTATTGTGGCCAACGCGGCCGATGACGATTATTCAGTCACCATCCAGACCATGCGCCACGGTGCGGAACGCACGCTTTCCGCCGCCATCGATCGCATGCAGCGTCAGCCGGTGGATGGTGTCATCGTAGTGCTGGAGGAACGCATCTCCGATTTCGTCGGATACAAGCCTCCGCGAGAACTTCCAGTCGTGCTCATCTGCGAATCCGCCGCCGACCACTGCCCCACCGTTGACGCCGACCAGTATGGCTGCTCGACCGCTATCGTCGATTACCTGATGAGCAAGGGGCACAAGACCGTCTACCACATTGCCGGACCGTCCACCTCGCGCGCCGCCGAAAGCCGCGCCCGCGGTTGGCGAGAAGCGTTGGAACAAATGGGAGCACGCGTACTTTGAACACGCCCGAGTCCCCAATCCCGGATTCTCCACCATTCTCAGCGCCCTGACTGAGCTTGGCTTGTCGCTGGATGTCCGCAAAACCCCGCAGCCCACCGAACTCTATGAATGGTGACACCATGAGCGAAAACACTCTCAATGCATAAGAAATCAGATCTTAAGCGGCACACGGGAAACGAATTCGCGCTTCTCGCCTGTTATTGGGTCGGCGAATC
Organism: Bifidobacterium sp. 2450; assembly: GCF_041900695.1. Taxonomy (NCBI): domain Bacteria; kingdom Bacillati; phylum Actinomycetota; class Actinomycetes; order Bifidobacteriales; family Bifidobacteriaceae; genus Bifidobacterium; species Bifidobacterium sp. 2450. Next base: position 7,245 of record NZ_JBHEEA010000010.1, on the reverse strand, counting down.
GCAGCATGCGTGCTACCAACTGCAATGGTTGGCTGAAATCGTCGTAGGGGCGCGTCTGGATGCACGGGTAGAAGTCGTCGCCCACGATGGGCAGGCCGAGCGAATTCATGTGGACGCGCAATTGGTGGGTTTTGCCGGTGCGCGGGTGGAGTGTGTAGCGGCAGATGGGGTGATTTCCCGGATGGGGACCACCCTCCGGCGCTTCGCGCCACCTCCCGCCAGCGGGAGGGAAACAGAGGTCGCCGCGCTCGATGAGGGTTTCGGCGTTGGCCAAACCCGGTTCCTCGAATGCGGCCATCGTGCCGTGTTCCTTGGTGATGTGCGATCGGCGCAGCAATGGGAACGGGCGTGGCGGCTCGACCTGTATGATCGTGCCGAATCGCGGGCGGCTGATTGGCCGGCAGGGTGCCAGGCATTCATAGACCTTGACGGCCTGCCGGTTCTGGAACAGCATCTGATACGCGCCGCGGCAGGCCGGATCCCGCACGAACACCAATACGCCGGCGGTCATGCGGTCCAATCGGTGCGCTGGCGTGATGTCCGGCTCCCCCAGCCGCTCACGCAATCGGATCAGCGCGGTCTGCCGATACCACATGCCGCGCGGCATGGTGGCCAGAAAATGCGGCTTGTCCACCACGATGATTCGCTCGTCCTCATACAGCACGTCCATCTCAAACGGAATATGAGGCTCGTCAATCACATACCGATGTGGCTTACTCAACGGTCACGGACTTGGCGAGGTTGCGGGGCTTGTCCACGTCGTAGCCCTTGAGCTTTGCCATGTCCATGGCAAACAGCTGCAGCGGCACCACGTCAACCAGCGGGCTCATCAGCGTTGGGCAGGCGGGGCGCCAGAACACCACGTCAGCGTACCGTTCCACATCCGGGTCGCCCTGCTCGGCCACGGCGATGATGTACGCGCCACGAGCCTTGACCTCCTCGATACCGGAGATCACCTTGGCGTGCAACACATTGCGGCCGCGCTGTGGCGGCACGATGAACACCACGGGCTCACCCTCGTCCACCAGCGCGATCGGTCCATGCTTGAGCTCGCCGGCCGCGAAGCCCTCGGTGAGCGTGTAGGCGATCTCCTTGAGCTTCAACGCGCCCTCAAGCGCCACCGGGTAGCCCACGTGGCGGCCGAGGAACAAGAAGGAGTTGGCGTTCACCATGCGCTCGGCGGCCGCCTGGATGGTCTTGGGCTGGGTGTCGAGCACCCACTGAATCTTGCGCGGCATGTCTTTCAGGGAGTCGAGCACCTGATGAATCTCATCGCGGAACATCGCGCCCTTGACCTGCGCCAGATACAGGCCCAGCAGGTAGGCGGCTGTGATCTGCGCCACGAACGCCTTGGTGGATGCCACGGCAACTTCCGGGCCGGCGTGTGTGTAGAGCACGGCGTCGGATTCGCGCGGAATGGAGGCACCCTGCGTGTTGCAGATGGCCAGCACCTTGGACCCCTGTTCGCGCGCGTGGCGCAGGGCCATCAGCGTATCCATGGTTTCGCCGGACTGAGAAATGGCCACCACGAGCGTACGCGGGGTCAGAATCGGGTCACGGTAACGGAATTCGTGCGCGAGTTCGATTTCCACAGGGATACGCACCCAGTGTTCGATGGCGTATTTGGCTACCTGGCCGGCGTAGCTGGCGGTGCCGCAGGCCACGACGATGATTTTGTCGATGGCCTTGAAGTCGTGTTCGTCGATACGCACTTCATCAAGGGTGATGCCGCCATTCGTATCGAAGCGGCCAAGCAGGGTGCGCTGCACTGCGGCAGGGTCTTCGTGGATCTCCTTGTCCATAAAGGAATCCCAGCCGCCCTTTTCGGCGGCCGAAGCATCCCAATCCACGGTGTAGGTCTTCGGGTTTTCGACCACGTTGCCGTTGAAATCCGTGACGATGACCTTGTCGGCGGACACGCATACGGCCTGATCCTGGCCGACTTCCATGGCGCGCTTGGTGTAGGCCACGAATGCGGCGACGTCGGAACCGAGGAAGTTCTCCCCCTCGCCAAGGCCCACGACCAGCGGCGAATCATGGCGGGCTCCGGCCACGATGTCCGGCTGGCGGCAGTCGGTGGCCAGAATGGTGAACGCGCCTTCAAGCATGCGGGCCATGCGGCACACAGCCTTGAACAGGTCTGGCTTGCCTTCGTCCGCGATAATCTTGTCCACGATTTTGCCGAGCAGCTTAGCGGCCACCTCAGTGTCGGTGGCAGAGGCGAATCGGTAGCCTTCGGCTTGCAGGTCGAGACGCAGCTGAGAGGCGTTTTCGATGATGCCGTTATGGATGATGGCCACCTTGCCGTCCATGCTGGTGTGCGGGTGGGCGTTCACGTCGCTCGGCTCGCCGTTGGTGGCCCAGCGCGTGTGGCCGATGCCCACCGTGGCAAGCGGCATCGGCTTACGCTCGATGTCTCCGACCAGGTTCTTCAAACGGCCGGCCTTCTTGCGCACGACCACCTTATCCATGCCGGGCGCGGTCAGCGCCACACCGGCCGAGTCATAGCCTCGGTATTCCAGACGTTCCAGGCCTTGCAGACAGACCTCCAAAGGCTTGCCGCATGCCGTTTCAATATTTCCCGCGTATCCAACGATTCCACACATGGCTCACCAGCCTAGCGGACGATTATTGCGCAAAGCGAATCCAACCCGCCGCCTTTGCAGGATTGGAACATGTCCCTTCGTGAAAACCGTACACTGACTACCACTCAGCGTACGTTCTTCACGAGATGGGGGTGCGATTAGGCGTCGCAAAAAACGTACGCTGAGTTCATCAGCGCACGCTTTTGGAGCTGCAACAACGAGTATTCCTACAGCACGTGCTGTAGACGGAGCCGTAAAGCGGAGAGCCCAGTGGGCTCCCCGTAGGCGACGCCGACGCACGACAGTGCTGAGGTAATATAACAGCCTTCCTACAGCACATGCTGTAGGAAGTCCTTAAACCTAGGCTCGGTGGGGTGGTCGATGATGTCGGGGCCGCCCTTTTCTACGACTACGCCACCGTCCATGAACACGATCTGGTCGGCGACTTCGCGAGCGAAGCCGATTTCGTGGGTCACGCACACCATGGTCATGCCTTCCTTGGCCAAGGAACGCATGACGTTGAGCACCTCGCCCACCAGTTCGGGGTCAAGGGCGGAGGTCGGCTCATCGAAGAGCATGATCTCCGGCTTCATGGCCAGAGCACGGGCAATGGCCACGCGCTGCTGCTGACCGCCCGACAGCTGGGAGGGATAATAGTCCACGCGATCGCCCAGACCGACGCGCTGAAGCTCGGCCACGGCCAGGTCACGGGCGGCTTTCTTGGACTGGTGCTGCACATGAATCGGGGCTTCCATCACGTTTTCCAGCGCGGTCATGTGCGGGAACAGGTTGAAGCGCTGGAACACCATGCCGAGGCGAGAGCGCTGTGCGGCGATCTCCTTATCGTCCAGGGTCTGCAGCATGTCCTGGCCGTTTTTGGTCACGTGCTTGTAGCCGATGAGTTCGCCGTCCACCTCGATGGAACCGCCGGTCAGGGTTTCCAGCTGGTTGATCAGACGCAGGAACGTGGACTTGCCGGAACCGGAGGGCCCCAGAATCACGGTCACAGTACCGGGCATAACGGTTAGATCGATGCCCTTGAGCACATGCAGCGGCCCAAACGCCTTGTGCACCTGCACGGCCTTGACAGCAGGAATCACGGAACCGTCAGCCGCCTTGCGCACGACCGGAGCGGAGTTGGTGATGTCGTTCGTAGTCATAATTCTCGCTCCCGCCTTACGCATTCAGCCCAGCGAAGGTGGTCTGATTGATTTTGTTCACATCGTCCTTCGGCTCACCGTCAGACTTGCCAGGGTACGGCGGATCGTATGGCGGCTGCTTGCCCTTGGTGCCCACCGGGCGGGCGTTGAAGCCCTTGCCGAAGTGCGCCTCAAGGCGGGACTGCACAACCATCAGAATGGAGGTGATCAGCAGGTACCAGAAGCAGGCCACGAGAAGCAGCGGAATCGGCTTGTAGATACGGTTGGCGATGGCGTTGGTGGCGAACTGCAGTTCGAGGGTGAACGGCACGGCGGTGACCAGCGAGGTGGTCTTCAGCATGCCGATGGTCTCGTTGCCGGTGGGCGGGATGATGATGCGCATAGCCTGCGGCAGCACGATGCGGCGCATGATGAGCGTGCGGTTCATGCCCAATGCCTTGGCCGCCTCGGTCTGGCCGGGGTCCACGGCTTCAAGGCCGGCACGCACGATTTCGGACAGGTAGGCGGCCTCGTTCAGAGCCAAACCAATCCATGCGGCGTTGAATGCGGTGACCACCACGTTGGAGTCGATGCTCCAGAACTCCACCGAGGTGAACGGAATGCCGAGGCTAATCTTGGGAATCAGCACGGCGAACAGACCCCAGAAAATGAGCTGCGTGTACACAGGCGTGCCGCGGAAGAACCAGATGAAGAACCAGCTGACGCCGCGCAGCACCGGATTGATGGATTTGCGCATGATGGCGAGAATCACCGACAGGATGATCGCCACGACCATGGAGATCACGGTGAGCTCCAAGGTATAGCGAATGCCTTCAAGCACGTTCTCGTTGAACAGGTACTTCCAGACGGTGGGCCAATCCAGTCGCGGATTGGTAATCAAGCCTTGAATGAGCATCGCGGCGAGCAGCACCACAATCACTGCGGCCACAATCGGGCCGGGGCGCTTGACCGGCAGCGCCTTGATGCGGTTGGGGATGTTCAGTCCCTCACCGTCGACTTCTTTCTTCGCCATAATTTGGTTCCTTGGATGTGTTGGGCAGCCTGAACTGCAAGTTGCAACTAGCGTTGAACCTTAGTGCACGAATGGGGCGACTGTGTTACAAACAGTGCGCCCCATTCGAATTTTCGCGACAGATTGTCGACTATTCGACGGCCGGGTTGATTTCGGCCTTGTCCAGTGCGCCGGATTCGACGCCCCAGTGCTGGAGAATCTTGGTGTAGGTGCCGTCGTCCATGAGCTTTCGCATGGCCTTCTGCACGGCTTCGGCGGTCTGGGAATCGCCCTTCTTGATGGCGATGGCGTTCGGCACTTCATCGAAGTCCTCGCCGAGCTGTTCCAGCTGACCATCGGTCTGGGCGATGGCGTAGCCGACAACCGGGGAATCGGCGAAGAAGACGTCGGCCTTGCCGGTCACCACAGCGGTGGTGGCGTCGGTCTGCTGCTTGGAGGACTGGATGGTGATGTCTTTCTTGCCGTCCGCCTTGCACTGCTTGGCGGTCTTGTTGATGGCCTCTTCCTCGACGGTGCCGGTCTCGACGGCAACGTTCAGACCGCACAGGTCGTTCTCGTCGACGTTCTTGGGGTTGCCTGCGGCCACTGCATAGCCCATGCCTGCGGTGAAGTAGGAGACGAAGTCAACGGATTCCATGCGCTCCTTGGTGATGGTGAAGGCGGCGATGCCCAGATCGTACTTGGAGCCGATGGCCGGAATGATCGTATCGAAGTTGGAGGAGACGATTTCGGTCTCGAGACCGAAGAGGTTGCCCATGGCGCGGGCGAGATCCATGTCGTAGCCGATCTGGGTCTTGCCGTCGGCGTCGAGGAATTCGGCCGGGGCGTAGGAGGGGTTGGTGCCGATGGTGAGCTTGCCGTCCTTGGTCACGGATTCAGGCAGCAGTGCGGCGATTGCATCGTCCTTCTTCACGGAGCTCACGTCGTAGCTGGTGATGGTGACCGACTTGGAGGAACCGCCCTTATCGGAACCGGAGTCGCTCGCCTTGTCGGAGGTGCCGCAAGCCGCGGCGGAGAACAGCATGGCCACGCTCAAGGCGGCGGCCGCAATGGTCTTCAGCTTGTTGAACTGCATGATCTCTCTCTTCTTCTCTGTGGAGCCGCCCTATAGCGGCTATCAATAATGATAACGCCCGAGATTTTGCGCACTTTGGTTTGGGCTTGAGATAGGGGCATGGCCCGTGTCCTGTGTACGATTTTCAGTCGCCAGACATTAGAAAACCGCGATTGGAAACGAGGGCACGAAGCCATGTCACAGCAGATTCTACAGGTCGACCAGGCCATGTTGGAAACCACCCTGGACCGGATGGTCCGCAAAAGCGTCGAGGAGACCCTGAACGCGATGCTCGACGCCGAGGCCGACGAGATCACCGGCGCCGCGCGCTACGAGCGCAGCGGGGACCGCAAGGCGTACCGGGCCGGCCACTACGAGCGCGACCTGACCGTCAAGGCCGGCAAAATGAGCCTGAAAGTGCCGAAACTCAAGGGCGCGGTGTTCGAGTCGGCCGTGATCGAACGATACCGTCGGCGTGAGGAGAGCGTCGAGGAGGCCTTGATCGACATGTACCTGGCCGGCGTCTCCACCCGCCAGGTCGATGATGTCAGCCGGCTCCTGTGGGGCGACCGCATGCCCTCGCAGACCCTGAGCGACAAGCTCAAGCGCGTCTATGCGGATATCGACGCATGGCGGGGCAGGCCCCTCGAACAGGATTACCCGTACCTGTTCATGGACGGCGTGTGGCACAAAAGGTGCTGGGGCGGGTCCGTGGAGAACGTGAGCATCCTGGTGGCCATCGGCGTCGGCATGGACGGGCGGCGCGAGGTGCTTTCGGTGGCCGAGGGCATGAAGGAGGACGCGGAAAGCTGGCGCGAATTCATCAAAGGCATGCTCGCACGAGGCCTCAAGGGCGTGAGACTGGTGACGGGAGATCGGTGCGCGGGGCTGGTCGCCGCCGCGGGCGAGCTGCTGCCCGATGCCCGCTACCAGCGGTGCATGGTGCATTTCGAGCGCAACATACTCGCCAGGGTCAACCCCGGGAACCGCGACTGGGCGGCCGACGCACTGAAGGCCGTGTTCTCCATGGAATCACGCGACAAGGCGTTGGAGAAGGCCGAATCCGTCGCCCGGGACATGGAATCCAGGAAACTCAAGGAGGCCGCCAAATGCCTGCGCGAGGGCATCGGCGAGACCACGACCTACCTGCTCGACGACTACCCGCGCGAGCATAGGCGTCGGATCCGCACCAACAACATGATCGAACGGCTCAACCGCGAGATCAGGCGCAGGACCCGCGTGGTCGGCTCGTTCCCCGACGGACGCAGCGCGTTGATGCTCGTCTGCGCGAGGGTCCGCTACGTGACATCCGACGAGTGGTCGACGCGCCGCTACCTCGACATGTCAAGGCTCGGTGAGACCGTACCAGCAGCGAACTGATCACCGCCACAGGGACGGGCGAAGACCAAAGTGCGCAAGAGTTCGGGCACTACC
>NZ_JBHEEA010000009.1:0-106932 GCF_041900695.1 Bifidobacterium sp. 2450 | reverse complement strand
GGTAGTGCCCGAACTCTTGCGCACTTTGGTCTTCGCCCGTCCCTGTGGCGGTGATCAGTTCGCTGCTGGTACGGTCTCACCGAGCCTTGACATGTCGAGGTAGCGGCGCGTCGACCACTCGTCGGATGTCACGTAGCGGACCCTCGCGCAGACGAGCATCAACGCGCTGCGTCCGTCGGGGAACGAGCCGACCACGCGGGTCCTGCGCCTGATCTCGCGGTTGAGCCGTTCGATCATGTTGTTGGTGCGGATCCGACGCCTATGCTCGCGCGGGTAGTCGTCGAGCAGGTAGGTCGTGGTCTCGCCGATGCCCTCGCGCAGGCATTTGGCGGCCTCCTTGAGTTTCCTGGATTCCATGTCCCGGGCGACGGATTCGGCCTTCTCCAACGCCTTGTCGCGTGATTCCATGGAGAACACGGCCTTCAGTGCGTCGGCCGCCCAGTCGCGGTTCCCGGGGTTGACCCTGGCGAGTATGTTGCGCTCGAAATGCACCATGCACCGCTGGTAGCGGGCATCGGGCAGCAGCTCGCCCGCGGCGGCGACCAGCCCCGCGCACCGATCTCCCGTCACCAGTCTCACGCCCTTGAGGCCTCGTGCGAGCATGCCTTTGATGAATTCGCGCCAGCTTTCCGCGTCCTCCTTCATGCCCTCGGCCACCGAAAGCACCTCGCGCCGCCCGTCCATGCCGACGCCGATGGCCACCAGGATGCTCACGTTCTCCACGGACCCGCCCCAGCACCTTTTGTGCCACACGCCGTCCATGAACAGGTACGGGTAATCCTGTTCGAGGGGCCTGCCCCGCCATGCGTCGATATCCGCATAGACGCGCTTGAGCTTGTCGCTCAGGGTCTGCGAGGGCATGCGGTCGCCCCACAGGAGCCGGCTGACATCATCGACCTGGCGGGTGGAGACGCCGGCCAGGTACATGTCGATCAAGGCCTCCTCGACGCTCTCCTCACGCCGACGGTATCGTTCGATCACGGCCGACTCGAACACCGCGCCCTTGAGTTTCGGCACTTTCAGGCTCATTTTGCCGGCCTTGACGGTCAGGTCGCGCTCGTAGTGGCCGGCCCGGTACGCCTTGCGGTCCCCGCTGCGCTCGTAGCGCGCGGCGCCGGTGATCTCGTCGGCCTCGGCGTCGAGCATCGCGTTCAGGGTCTCCTCGACGCTTTTGCGGACCATCCGGTCCAGGGTGGTTTCCAACATGGCCTGGTCGACCTGTAGAATCTGCTGTGACATGGCTTCGTGCCCTCGTTTCCAATCGCGGTTTTCTAATGTCTGGCGACTGAAAATCGTACACAGGACACGGGCCATGCCCCTATCTCAAGCCCAAACCAAAGTGCGCAAAATCTCAGGCGTTATCTCTCCATGTGGATGTCCATGGACATATCCATGTGGATGTCCATGGACATATCCATGTGGATGTCCATAGACGTGTCCATGTGGATGTCCATGGACATATCCATATGAGCGCATAGGAAAACGCATGAGGGTGGATGATCGTTCGGGGTGATGCCTTCTTCCGCGAATGGGAAGGGGCTCTTCCTTTTTTTGGAATGTCATCTTCCCGCATCCTTCGTCTTGAGCTCCTTGAGCAGCATCGTCGCGTTGTCGCGGATGCTCGCGTCCGTGAGCGGGGAGAGCTCGTCCGCATAGGAGCGGCAGAGGAGCGCGTACACCCGTTCCCGCACCCATGCGCTGCGTGCGATGCCCAGCTTGAACGCGGCCCGGCACAGCATCTCGTATTCGTCGCCGGTGAGCATGACATTGAGCTGGCGTCCCTGCTTCAAAGGATGTTCGGGGTCGGGGTCGGTGCGGTACACGTCGTTCCAATCGGTGGTGCCGGGGGCGAGTTCCGTGTAGCTGAACGGCTGGATGGCGTATCTCACGAAACGGGATTTGGGTATGCCCGTCTTGGTGGAGGCCTCGGCAAGCAGATTGAACAGCTCCCGGTCCATGAGGACCCGGAAGGCGTGGCTGTATCGTCGCATGGTTTCCTCGTCTCCTTGGTCGTTGCCGTGCCCGGCGCGGCATGGCGCGCCGGGCACGGATGGTTGGCCGGTTGGTCAGCGGTCGAAGTCGAACGCCGTGCCGCGTAACTTGTCGATGCGGATGGCCGCGTCGAACTTCTTCCCGGATTTGGATGTGAAGCCCTTCAGGGTGACGGTTTGTCCCGCGAGGAGCCTGCGTGCGGTCTGGTCGGTGATGGTCTTGCCCGCTATGCGCGCGAACATCTTCCAGCCGCATCCCTCGACGACGGTCCACTTGCCGTCCTTGGTCTTCTCGCTTCTGTTCGTGGAGCATTGCCACATCCGGCCGGTTTTCCTGACCGGCTGGCCGCAGCGCGGGCAGTCGCCCCAATCCTGCGCGTCGGTGTTCGTGGTTTGCGTGACGGCATCGGCCTTGAGGTTCGCGGTCGCGTCGGCGGGGATTCGCAATGCCTCCCGGTGGAACATGTCCATCACGTCGGCCGGGTCCCGTTTGCCGTGTTCCACGTCGGAGAGCGCCTGTTCCATCCGCGCGGTGAGCAGCACGTCCTTCAGGCGTGGCTCCACCACGTCGGTGAGGCGTTCGCCTTCCGTGGTGGCGTGGAGCTGACGGCCCTTGCGTTCCACGAGTTTGGAGCGCACGAGCTTTTCGATGGTGTCCGCGCGGGTGGCTGGCGTGCCGATGCCGCCGGAATGTGATTCGTCGTCATCGAGCGCCGCCTTGAGGCTTTTGTCCTCCACGTACCGGCTCGCGTGCTCCATCGCGGCCAGCAGTGTGGCCTCGGTGAACGGTTTGGGCGGGCGGGTCTCGCCTTCCTCGACCGTGACCTTCCCGACAGGGCGAATGACGCCGCCTTCCATGAGGTTCGACGGGATCACGTTTCTTCCTCCCGCCGGGTTCGCGGTTTCCTCGTCTTCCGGTTCGGGCCCGTGGCCGGTTTCGACAGCCTTCCATCCTGCGGATACGGTCTCGTCGGAACGGCTGGAGAACTCCCTATCGGTGTCGTCGGAAAGCCGTGCCTTCACTTCGGTGACGATGTGCACATGGTCGTCGCCCACGGCTTCCCACATGCGGCGCACGATGCGTGTCATCACCTTGCGTTCGTCGTCGGTCAGGCCTTCCAGCTTCCCGGCGTCCAGTTGCATGGTCGGCAGGATCGCGGTGTGGCCGGCCACCTTCGCGTCGTTGACGGTGATCTCCGGGCGCGGGTGTCCGGGTATGCCCTCACGTGTGACGAAACCTTGGGCGAGACGGCCGGATTCGAGGAGCGCCGTGAGCGTTTCGAGGTCGTCGTGCGTGATGTACCGGCTGTCGGTGCGCGGATAGGTGGCGAGTTTGAGTTCGTAGAGGTGCTGCAACGCCTGGAGCGTGCGTGCGGCGGTCATGCCGTGCAACCGGCTCATGTCCTTCTGCAAGCCGGTCAGGTCATACAAGCGGGGCGGCCGGTCGTTCACCTTCCTCCGGTTCACGGATATGATGCGGAAGCGGCCGTGTTCGACCTGGCCGCACAGCAGCATCGCCACCTCGCGGTTGTCGATCCGTTCGCTGGAGAGCCGCCATCCGCCCATGTCCGCGATCACGGTCCAGAACGGCACCGGTTTGTGGTTCCTGATCTGCCGGTCGCGTTCCGCGATCATGGCGAGCGTCGGCGTCTGCACGCGGCCCACGCTGAACCGTGCGTTGTAGAGCAGCGAGTATGCGCGGCTCGCGTTCATGCCGATCAGCCAGTCCGCCTTCGACCTGATCTCCGCCGACCATGCGAGTCCTTGGTATTCGGATTCGGGTTTCATCGCACGCCACGCGGCCTGGATGGCCTCCGCTTCCAGGCTCGCCACCCACAGGCGCAGTTCCGGCTTGCGCGAGCCTTCCATGTCCGCGATGCGGCGGAAGATGGCCTCGCCCTCGCGGTCGGGGTCGCAGGCGTTGACGAGGCAATCCACATCCGCGCGCCGGATCAATTGCACGATCTGCCGGTAGCGGGTTCCCGCGCCGCGTTCGGCGCTGATCTTCCATTGCCAATGGCCGGACGGGTCCACCGGCAACGTGTCCAGACTCCATTTGCCCCAATCCCTGTCCTTGTAGTCCTCTGGCATGGCAAGGTCGATCAGGTGGCCCTGCGCCCATGTCACGAGCAGCTGGCCGCACTCATAGCATCCGTCCCTTTGGACGGGCGCGGCGCACAATGCCTGTGCGATGGCCGTGGCGACCGATTTCTTTTCCGCGATGACGAGTCTCATTCGCGTTCCTTCCGATTTTCTGGATTCCTTGATTCTTGTCCGACATGCGAGGGCCGGCGCGGGAATCCCTTCCCGGCCGGCCCTGGATGGAGAGGCGTCGCCAAGGTCAGGCGGCGAAGCCGAGCAGCGGCGCGAACACGGCGGCGATGGCCAGCACCGCGATCAGCATGAGGATGACGCCGGCGATCCACGCGATGGCCGTCACCAGCGTGCGGCTCCAGGTCTGTCCGCCGGATTCCACGATCATCGGGCTGCCCATGCGTTTGCCGATGATCGCGCACACGCCCGAGGCGACCACGCACAGCAGCACGAGCACCACCTGGAGCATCCCGTTGAGCTCGACCAGCCACGTCCACAGGCCCATGAACCAGCCGGCGAGCATAGAGAGAAACGATTCCATTGATTTTCCTTTCATCTGATTGGAACGACGCTTCCGATTCTCGGCCGCACAACGGCCGGACACGGGGCATGGCGTCTACACGCCCCGCCTTCCGCCATGGGGAATGTAGACGCCATGCCCCGTGGAACGCGCGACGGGAAGGCAGACTCGCCTTGACGGAAAAACGAGCGAAAGGAAGATCGTCGTGGCGAACAACCAGAACACCATGCGTGACATGAAACGCAGCATCCTCAAGGCGGTGCGCGACAGCCAGAAGACGAAACAGGATGCGATGGACGAGTACGTGGCGGCGCGCGTCAACATCAAATCATTGGAGGGACGTCTGGAAGAGGCCCGCGAGAAGGCCACCCTGCTGCGCAGGAAGGCGAAGGACGCGGGAAACACCAGCGCCGAACTGAAAACGGCGGACGACCTCATAGACGCGCGATGGACGGGGACGGAAGACGGATCACCCGAAAACGCGGATCCGGGAACCGTGAATCCCGAGCGGGAGCATCCGGCCATGGAAGGAAACATGGAAGGCGGCATGCCGGGCGAGCCGAACCGTTGGGAAGGCGGTGAATCGTGAACCGGCCGGAACCGCGTCCGCTGCCGAAACCGCTGCGCGTCCTGTGCCTGCTCGTCGCCGCGCTCCTCGTGTGCTCGCTGGGCGTCATCGTCGCCAACCACCAGCCGTCAACGGCCGGCGACGACCACGGCTCCGCAACGGACGCGAAACAGGAGTCCACGGGCAAAAGGAAAACGGAATCAAGCCCGCAACGGTACGCCGGCCTGGAGGCGGCGGGAATCCCGGTTCCCGGCGACTGGTCTCAGCGCACCGCCGCGTTCCCCGTTGACACCCACAAGGACGGCACCCGCACGCTCTCCGAAAACGCGGACGGCATCACGCTGCACAATGGTTCCGGCCCGATCGACACCGCATTGGAAACGGTGGACGCGCTGCTCGATCCAAACGGCAGCGACGACGAATGGCGCAACAACGTGTTCGCGCTGCTCGGCGACGACGGTGCCGGGGAGAGCCATCCGGTCTCCGACGCGCCGCGCTGGTGGTGGACCCAGCGGCGCTTCCACGCCGGATCCGTATGCTCGGGCCAATACGATGACAAGTACGTCAACTACGCCTACACCTGCACCTCCGACGGCAAATGGGAGGGCTCGGATACGGATGCCATCCAGTCCCAGCCGTTCTGGACGACGAAGGAAACCAGCTTCCCGATCCCGGAAGGCGGCGGACCGTCATCCACGACGGATCCGCAGCAGACCGTCAGCCAGGCGTACAACACCGTGCTCTTGCCGATGGACGACGGCAACTGGCACGTCACCGTCTACTGCCCGGCCGCGCTCGACGCGCCATTGCTGGACAAGGATGCCAACGAGCTCGACCCCGATCAGGTGAAGGCCGGCGACGAGGCGTACACGGTGATCTCCGCCACCGGATACGGCACGGTCCAGCATCCCTGCCGGACCGTGGAGGTCGTGGTCGGCGGGCAGAAGCCCTTCTGGTCGCTGAGGAACACGCAATGAGCCGGACCAGCCGTCATCGGATCCTCGCGGCCATGCTCTCGGCGTGCCTGCTGTCCCTGCTCGGCGGATGCACGCCGTTGACCGTGCTCGCGGTCCTCGGCGGCTGCAAGGACGGAGGCTCCAACGGATCGTCGGGAGGCACCACGGGAAGCGTCGTCACCGGCGAGGTGCGTGACGGCATGACCATCGCGCAGACCAAGGCGTGGTTCAACGGATCCGACGGGCCCGACAACGTGTGCCAGGCCTATCCGGACGGGCAATGCACCTGGTGGGCGTGCATGAGAGGCCATAAAATCGGATTGGACGTGGGTTCCTACTGGGGCAACGGCGGCGACTGGGCCGCCAGCGCCACCGCCGCCGGATGGAAGACCACCCGCACCGATCCCGTGGCCGGCAGCATCGTCAGCTACCCGCCCGGCGTGGCCGACGCGGACACCCTGTACGGCCACGTCGCCGTCGTCGAGGCGGTCGACCGGACGGCCGGCACCGTGACCATCAGCGAGATGAACGGGCGCGCCGGCCTGGGCATCGTCAACCACCGCACGCACAGGACCGACGTCGGCGCGGTCTACATCCTGCCCAACGGCAGTGTGTCCACCAATGGTTCCGCCGGCACGGATTCCACGTCATCCGGTTCCGAATCGTCCGATTCGTCGTCATCGTCCGACTCGTCGTCCTCCTCTTCGGATCCGGTGGAGGCGGCATGGACGTGCTCCAGTTCCGACTCGGGCTCCACGGACGTGGTGGTGGACTACGACGGCGACGGCACCCACGCCACGCCGGAACAGGCGCGGGCCGTCGCCAGGAAGATGATCGCCTCGTACAAGGACTGGGGCGACGGCGACTATGACGCGCTCGTATGGCTGTGGAACAAGGAATCGGGATGGCAGTGGAATGCCACCAACCCGAGCAGCGGCGCGTACGGCATACCCCAGGCGTTGCCCGCGTCGAAACTGGCATCGGCCGGCGATGACTGGAAGGACGACGCCGCCACCCAGATCAAATGGGGATTGAACTACATCGCCGGACGGTACGGCAGCCCCAGCGCCGCCAAGACGTTCTGGCTCGCCCACAACTGGTACTGAGGGGCGGGACACGTGAAGGGGCCGAGCATCAGATCTCGGCGGGATCATCTGACCCGTAGACGCCATGCCCCGCGCGACCGCCCGTATGGGCTGATGATCGGAGCCATGCCCGCCGGACGGCGCGGCACCGATCATCCAAGGGAAGGAAGGACGCATCATGCTGATGGAACCCGACGAATACACGCCCCAGGAACGGGCCCTGACCGACAAGGCGAAGGAGCTGATCGAGCAGCACGAGCTCGACTGGGGCAACGGGGAATGCTTCATCCAACACGACGCCGGCCACAGCGAACTGTACATGACGCTGGAGGCCCCCAACCACGCCACGGTCTCGGTCACGGTGCCGGCCGAGGCGGACGAGAAGGGGCTGAGGCGCGCCATGGCGGACGGGCTCCTCGACTTCGACCCCGACGAGGAGTTCGACGAATGCTGGTCCCGCGAGTTCGCGGCACGCAACGGGTTCACGCCCTCCGGCTTCCTGTCCGGCCTCCAGGAAGACAAAGCGTATTTCGGTCTCCGATCTGAGGCGTTGCTTCATCCCGATCAAAGCAACGCCGGGCAAGGCAACGAAACGATTGCGGAGATCCGCTGGACGGAGGAGGACCTTCGGCACTGGCTGAAAGACCATGACTGGCCCGACAACAACGAGAACATGGACGCGATGCGCGACATGATCTCGGCCAGGGAATTGCAGGACCGCAGCATCGAGGAAGGATGGGAGATCATCGACGCGATGGTGGACGACGGCCGGCTCGCCCGCAAAGACGAAGGCGAGGAGGCCGAAACGTCCGAAACCTACGATCCCGCGAACCCGGCCGACCCGTTGAGCATTGCCGATACGTCTGCCTCGGCCGCAGCCACACGATAAAAGACCCGAGCGAAGGAGCATCATCATGGCCGGATTGAAGGACTACCAGATCAGCGTGTACGTCGCCAACCTGGGCAAATACGCGGAGGGCGTGTTGCAGGGCGCGTGGATCACGCTGCCCATGCCCGCCGAACGCTTGCAGGACACCCTGAAGACCGAGGTGGGGTTGGGCGGCCGGTACGAGGAGTACGCGATCCACGACTACGAGGGCGGGGAAGGACTGCTCGCCACCGTGGCGAATCCCGGCGAATACGAGTCGCTGACGGACCTGAACCTCATGTGCCGCGCGTTCGAGGCGCGCGAGGACGACGACCCGGACGTGTACGAGAAGGTGCAGACGGTCCGCGACGATCTTGACGCGGTCCCGCGCACCCCGTTGCAGTACGCGAACCTCGCGTTGAACTCGGACGAGATCCCCTATCACTCTTATGATGCGCCGTCCTCGGCCGAATCGAAGGAGGCGAAGTATGCCTGGACCGCCGTGAACCGGGGGTGGGCATCGGATGCCGTGTGGTCCATGTTCGATACGGGGCTCGGCTATCTGATCGATATGGAGATGTACGGCCGGGACCTCAAGCTCGACGGCGCTGTGTCGCTTGGCGACAACGGCTATCTGGAGGACGCGGACTGGCCGAGCGATATCGACGGCCGGTACTCGCGCGAGGAGATCGCCGAGGAGGTCGAATGGCTGGATGATTTCGACGCGAAGACCGGTTCGCCGGCCGCGTTCGACCTCGCCTCGCTCGTCCAGCCGGGCGAACGCATCGCGGACTACACGATTTCCGGCACCGGCACGAACTGGGGAGCCCCCTCATACCAGTGCATCGTGGAGGAGGGTTCCACCGATATCCATGCCGCGCTTGAGGACACGATGCACCGGATCATCGACGCGCGCGCCGCTACTGGCGACGCCGTGGACGTGCTGCGCGAGACCATGGGCGCAGTGCCCGCAGCATCCATCGGCGAAGACGACGGCGTGAGCCCGATCGACCTTGATCTGGGATATGTGCTGCCCGGTGCCGTCACCTCGTTCGCGGAACGCGCGCAGGCGTGCGACCCATCGGACCCGCTGAATATGACCGATACGGCCGGTTCCGCCCTTTCCAAGTGAGAAAGGACGAGCGAGATGGCCTTGACGCCTTTTGACATGGAGGGTGTGAACCGCGACCTGCTCGCGGCCGGGAATCCCGCCAAGCCCGACATGCAATCCATCCTGCGCAGGAACGCGCGCGATCTCGTGCTGGGGAACGCGATTCTGGTCTCTTCCGCCGATGCCAGGGAATTGGAGTTCGGCGTCCACATGGCGTATTCCGACGCGGACGGCGGCTTCGACACCGATCCGAGCGAGGACGTGTGGTTCGAGGCGTCCTCGCTCCCGATTCCCAATGAACGCCCTGATCTGCCTCCCGACAACGCGCTCAGGATCAGGGTCACGGACGTGCTGACCGAATACGGGTTCACGGACATTGACGTGAAAGCCCCGGACAGGACGCCGGAAGGCATCTGGATCGGTTTCGAGGCCATGCAGCCGGTCAGGCTCGACGTGACCTCGGCCCGGGGAGGGCGTTCCGTTTCCTTCACCCTGACAGCAGCCGAGGCCAACGATTGGCGTTCCGGCCGTCTCGACGCGCACGGCCTCTCACGCATGGCCGTCGAACGGGTTCTCGCCAGGCCGGGCGACACGGTGACGCTCGCCTACGGGGATTCGCTGTTCCGGCCGGCGGTGATGTGCGACGGTTCGGGAAGGCTTCCCGAGCATCGCGTCAAGGCCGGTATCGGCACGTTCGTCATCGGCCGTGAAAGCGAGGCGGTCATGCCCGAGATACTGCGGATCGACCGCACTGTTGACCCACGAGACCCGCTCGTGATCGAAAAGGCGTTCGGAAAGGAGAACGACATGGAGAACGGGAATGTCCCCGAATACTGGAAAGGCCTGATGGACGAGGCCGATCTGCCGTTGGCGGGCATCGTGCGCGAGCACGGCGGCGGGTTGATGGACTTCCACCGCATGAAGGGCATCGAACGCCTGACCGGTTCGAGTGACTGGGATTTCTACTCCTGGACGGTGGAAAATCACGACGATGACCTGCTCGACGTGTGCGAACGGGAGAACGCCGCCGACGTGCTCGCCGACTTGCAGGCATGGTGGAAAACGAGCCAGCCCGACATGCGGCAACACGTGGACGAGATGATGGCGGGCATCGACGCGGCCATGGGGCAGATCGACAATCGCCTGTACGCCGCCGCCGAAAAGGAGTTCAAGGAGCGCTCGTTGGACCCGGACGGGGAATGCTACCAATTGGACGGCGGCACGTTCATCTCCCAGGAATCATTCGACGGCATCTGCGGCGACCAACGCGACCGCTACATGGCATGGAAGAACCAGGCCGAACCCGCCAGACTCGTGAGCGCATGGGATGACCCCGCACGCCTGGACCGGCTCGTGGGCGACCTGATCGACGCGGACGATGGCGGCGGATGCTTCTACACCGACGCGCAGCCCATCGACTACACGCAGGGCATGGATTACAGCCCACAGCAGCTGGCCGCAGACAGCGGGCTGGGAGATACGGTCCCGCTGGCGTGTGAGTCCAACGCTTCCTACAGCCTCGCGCACCACCCCGATATCAAATTCACCGCCACCGGGTCTCCCGACGGCAGAAAGGCGCTGGAGGTCTCGGTTCCCGGTTCCGCCCGTCATGCGCTGATCACGGCCAAACCCGGAGCGTTCGACGTGAGCCTGCATGACGAGCGCGGCATCGTGTCCAGTGAATCCTTCCCTTACGAGGCAAACGATTCCTGGACGTACCGGCTTTCCGGCCAGGCGTTGCGCGGCGCGCTGGACCTCGCCGTCGGCTGGGCCGACCCACAGGAAACGTCTCCTGAGACCGCAGGGCTCGACCTCGCGTTGGATGACGGCATGGAAACGACACACGGACGATAAAGCGAAGGAGCACATGATGGACATGAATTGGACGGACGAGATACGCGACCCGGAACCCCTCAAGAGGCCCATCTACAACGCCGCCGACTACGACACGCGACACGGGGACCCGTATTACCGTGAACACAGCACCCGCGCCCCCGGCTCGATATCCGCTCCTGGTCGGACGAACCCGTGGAACAGGGGCTTGAAGCATCCGGTCTCGATGGTGCCAAGGCGCGTGTGGAACAGGCCATGATGCTGATCGAACAGGCCGGGGAATGCCTGCGCAGCGCCGATGCCATCGCCTTGGACATTGACCCGCATTACCTCGCGGCCGCGTTCACCGGCAAAACCGTAAGCCTGTGCGACCAGCTCGAACAGGCGACGAAGCAGACCGCCGCAGAAATCGAGGAAATGCGTCTCCAGGAGCCATCCATGGGATCATCGGACGGCAACGATGATCCCATGGCCTTTTTCCGCGACTTCTTCGAGGGAAAGAGAATCGCCTGTCCGTCCATGTGACGTGTTCCGCGCCTGTAGACTTATGGGAGCATCGATTAAGGAGCCGATATGCCGAATCCAGCGCTGACCGGGAAAATCAGGGATCTTCCTTCCCTTCTGGACTCTTTGAACGGGGATTCGGAAATGGCGGACGTGCTTCATCATACCGATGCCGCCAGGGAGCGGTTCGGGAGCATGCTTCCCCTGGATGGGGTGGAGCAGTCAGCGCTTGAGGATTACCGCAGGGAATGGATGGCCCGCTATGTCTACAACTCCAACGCGATCGAGGGATCCACGCTGACGCTTGAGGACACCGAACTGGTGTTGGAGGGCGAGTTCGTGCCGACCGACTCGCCGGCAAGATACATCTTCGCCGCCCGTGGCGTTGCGGATGGCATGGCCTATGCGGAACGATTCGCTGAGGAGAAACGGCCGCTGAGCGTCGAGGTGATCCAAAAGCTGCACGAGGTCACCGCATTGGACATGCAGCCCGCGCTCAGGGGACGGTTCCGCCCCTACGGATACATGGCAAGGATCACCGCCACCCGAGTGAAGACCGCCGACCCGCTCGAAATCTACGAGGACATGGAAGCGCTCGTGGACGCGGTGAACGGTTCCAAAGACCACCCGATCCTCAAAGCTGCCGGATTCCACGCGATGTTCGAGAACATCCATCCATTCACGGACGGCAACGGGCGAACCGGGCGACAGATTCTGAATCTCATGCTCATGGCTGCCGGCTACCGGCCCGTAGCAATCAAGCACGATGCCGGCCGCAGTTACGGGAAAAGTCTGGAAGCATGGCAGGTTGACGGCGATCCCAAGCCGTTCATTTCCCAGCTTGTCCAATGCGTTGATCAGGAAGAGCGCGCCGTAGCGGAAATCGTCGGCGGATTAAGAGAGAACCCTTTCTCGGGAAACGCCATCGACGGGATTGGTCTCGAAGACGGTCCGGCACGAGGGCGTTCCCTCTGATTGGAACGCTTCAGGATTGTGATAGGTGTACATGAATATGCGTTTTTGCGTATGTTCGTGTATACTCACAAACATGAAAAGGAGCGAGGCGATTGACCAGCTGCGCGAGATGGATGCCAAGTACTCGTGCTACGTGTATTGCAAGAACGAACTGGCCGTCGTGCTGGGCGAGCAGGGGCAGAAACTGAACCGAACCCTGTCCAGCCTGGTATCGGCGAAGGCGTTGGTCCGTGCCGCCCGTGGCGTCTACGTGTTCGCGTATTCCTCCCATCTCGGCGAGGGGACACTTCATCAGGTCGCAAAGCGGTTGCGTTCCGGCGAGCTGGTGTGGGAAAGCCTCGAAAGCGCTCTGTCGCGCTGGAACGTGATCAGCCAGATTCCGGTGGATAGGGTCACGTTCATGACCACGGGCCGCGAAGGCGAGTTCCATACCCCGTATGGGGTAATCGAGTTCACGCACTGCAAGCTCAGCTGGGACCGCATCCTGCCGAACCTGATCGCCCGCGATGACGGACTGACGCCGCTCGCGTCGAAACAGTGGGCGTATCGTGACCTGAAGGCCGTCGGACGCAATCTCGATCTGGTGGATATGGATGAATTGGAGGACGACGATGACTGGAACTGACGAACCGTTCAAGTACAAAGCCATGGCAGCACAGATCGTTTCCGCCGAGGACATGGGCAATCTGCTTCCCGTGGTCGAGAAGGAACTTCTGCATTATCGAATCCTGGACGCCATGATGCGCGAGGGTTTCTTCTCCTCGCTGGTGTTCCAGGGCGGCACGAGTCTGCGCCTGTGCCACGGGTCCCCGAGGTACAGCGAGGACCTTGATTTTGCCGGCGGCACCTCGTTCGACATGGACACCCTTAAAGGGCTTGGCTCCTGCATCTCCGATTCGCTCTCGGGGATGGGCGATGATGTGACGGTCCGGGTCAAGGAGCCGAGACCCGACGCCGATGGGCTGACGCGCAGATGGCGTATAGCGATTCGCACGGCCGGTCAGCGCAAGGATCTGCCGAGCCAGACAATCAAGCTGGAGGTGGCATCGATTCCCGCGTACGAGCCGCAGCATCGTCCCGCCTTGGTCAACTATCCGATGTTCCCGGCCTTGTCGGGTCAGATCATCCTCGATGCGGAAAGCCCCACCGAGATTCTTGCCGACAAGCTGCTCTCCTATGCCTGCGCATCGCACCTGCGGCGACGCGACCTGTGGGACATGTGCTGGTTGGCGTCGAGAGGCGACGTCGATTCCCGACGGGCGATGGAGCTTGCGGAATTGAAATCATCTGATTACGGCGAAGAAGGACTTTGGGCAGACCGTGCTGATCGCGTGGCGGGGGTCGCCGATGTGATCGGCTCGGATGCCTTCGCCGACGAGATGCGCCGGTTCCTCCCCGCCGGCCTGATGACATCCACGGTCGAATCCCCACGTTGGAGCGCATGGGCGATCGAACAGATCGGGACGTTGTACGGCACTCCAGGCACTCCATCGTCGGCCGATGCGGTTCCCGGATTCCCTATTTTCGGTGCGTCGAACGACTCCAGTCCAACCCGCTGAACGCTAAGGAGGTCTGCGATGTCGAATCTGGACTATAAGTTGCCTGAGCCGACAAAGGCGCAATTGGAGTACGCGCGTTACCTTAGCCGTTTCCAAGCGCCGCGTGAACGCCGGACTCTTTTCGCCCGCACCGAATCGGATATCGCAGCCGCCTTCCGTGAAGAGACCGCGAACCATTCCTGGAACGCCGACGACCTTGCCTCCCAGGCCGGTATCGATCCCCGGTTTGCCGATGCTCTGCTCCAGCGGGGCGAAGCCCCGATTGAAGCGGTGTTCTCCGCAGCCGATGCGCTGGGGATAGACATAGCCGCGTTGCCGCTTTCCAGTCTCGGGAACACTCGGTGAGTGGTGTTGGTATGCGCCAATATGCGCAAAGAAGCATGTTGGCGTATACCGTTTGTTCATCCGATCCTCGCGGTGCTAAGGGAATAGGTGGCGACGCTGCCGGCTGTTCCGACGACCTGGTTCATGGGCATGGTCAGTCTCATGTCCGTGCGGGTGGTGGATTCCACGGCGTTACGCATCTCGTCCTGCACGAGGCCGATGTAACGCATGGTGGTGGCGATGTTGGCGTGCCCCAGCATACGGCTGACAAGCACGATGTTGCAGCCGTTCCTGTAGTAGACGCATGTGGCGAACCTGCGGCGCAGGCTGTGCGACGGGTATCCGGTTACCGTCTTGATCCTCTTCGCCACGTAATCGACGCCGCAGTGTCCCTGCACGTCTCCGGGGAACAGCCACACGCCGGTGCGTTTCCGCAATGCCGAAGCGAGCTTTGCCGGCACGGGAAGCATCCGCTCCTTGTTGCCCTTGCCGTGGACGTGGAGCACCATACCTTCGGCGTTCTCCTCCAGATCGGTCTTCAGGTTGATCCGGGTCATCTCGACGCGACGCAGGCCGCAGAACGCGCCCAGCATGACGGCCAGCCGCGCGTCCTCGTCGGGTGATGCGAGCCCTTGTTCGATGTTCTCCTCCGGGCAGATGCGGCCGGAAGGAAGGGTGACGGGGACGGTGGGCACTTCGTCCGCCGGGTTGCAGCGGGCGAGCCCTCGCTTCATGCTCCATTGGTAGAAGACCTTGACGCAGCTGCGCACTCCGCGTCTGCCTTCGGTGCCCATGCCGGCAAGATAAAATA
Organism: Bifidobacterium sp. 2450; assembly: GCF_041900695.1. NCBI lineage: Bacteria > Bacillati > Actinomycetota > Actinomycetes > Bifidobacteriales > Bifidobacteriaceae > Bifidobacterium > Bifidobacterium sp. 2450. Next base: position 91,733 of record NZ_JBHEEA010000009.1, on the reverse strand, counting down.
TGAGGTCGTCTTCGGTCACGTCCGTGATGCTCTTGTTCACGATTTTGGAGAAACGGACTATTTGATACCATCGGGTTCTCAAGGTCTCTTCCGTACGGCCTATGGCTTCCATCCAGTCGATCCACAGTTCGATGGATTCCTTCCAATCCTCGCGTGGCTCGACATGCTCGCAGCTTTTCCTGTTCGAGTTCCAGTACTTCATGGCAGCTCCTTCGCATAGAAAAAGGAAGTGACGTCTTCGTCACTTCCCAGAAAATGCTATTTGCGATTGCATGGAGCCTAGCCAATGTTCTTGCCGACGGCTGAAGCTCTTCGGAAAACCAGGTGCATCGAGAAGAATTGTCGAGACACGCCGATTTGAAGGACAAGCAAAGCAGGTGTATTCTCTATTTCTGTTGCAAAAAGCCCTACGGCTGCAAGCCAGAACCGTATATCGGACGGTCGCTGGTTCAAGCCCAGCCGCAGGAGCTCACCTGAACGGGTAACTCCGGACGGGATGAAAATTGAATATTCCTGCGTAGCTCAGTTGGCAGAGCATCCGACTGTTAATCGGACGGTCACTGGTTCAAGCCCAGTCGCAGGAGCCATCGAAAGCCTCGGTTCTCCGAGGCTTTTTTATTTTCATCGCATTGGTGACCAGACACGACACCCCATCATCAACCGGGAAGTCCATGGCGAAGACCTCACCACTACTCACACCAGGCAGACAGGTCACTGTCAATTCACCGATGAGAGGCATGGTATTCCCAGTATCAGTTTGGGTATACCGCGCAAATCTTACATCGAGACCTTGGTCAGGGGCATGGCGGAGTCAATCGGGAAGTCGGAGGCGCTGGGGGCCACGCCGGCTTCGACCAAGTTCACGCCGAGCATGGCGACCATGGCACCGTTGTCGGTGCAGAGCTTGATTTGCGGGATACGGACGTCGACGCCGTAGTTCTCGCCGAATTCGAGCAGTTTGGCGCGCAGCTGCGAGTTGGCGGAGAAGCCGCCGCCCACGATCAGCGTGTTGGAATCGTACTGCCGGCAGCCGCGCATGGCCTTACGGGCCAGCACGGTGGCCACGGAATCGGCTAGGGAGGCGCACACGTCGTCCACCGGGATCTCATGGCCGGCGGCCTGCTCGCTTTCCACCCAACGGGCCACGGCGGTCTTGACACCGGAGAAACTGAAATCATACGGGTGCGCGGCACCGGCCTTGCCTTGGGTCAGACCCATCGGCACCTTGATGGCGTGCGGGTCGCCGTTCTGGCCGTGGCGGTCGATGTGCGGGCCGCCCGGATACGGGAAGCCGAGCAGGCGGGCGACCTTGTCGAAGCACTCCCCCGCCGCGTCATCCAGCGTGGTGCCCACCACATCGATCTCGCGCGGCATGTCCTCCACATGCAGCAGCGAGGTGTGGCCGCCGGAGACGATCAGAGCCAGCGTGTCCTTGGGGAACGGGCCGAACTGCAGCTGAGTGACGGCGATGTGCCCGATCACATGGTTGATGCCGTAAATCGGCTTGTTCGCAGCCCAAGCCAGCGCCTTGGCGCCGGACACGCCCACGGCCAGGCAACCGGCCAGTCCGGGACCGGCGGACACGGCGATGGCGTCCACATCCGCCAACGTCATGTTCGCGTCGGCGAGCGCCTTGGACACGCACGGCACGAAGGCCTCAGCGTGCGCACGGGAGGCGATTTCGGGGATCACGCCGCCGTATCGCGCGTGTTCCTCCATGGATGAGGCCACGACGTTGGAGAGCAGTTCGCGGCCGCGTACGATGGCGGCTGCGGTTTCGTCGCAGGTGGATTCAATGCCCAGTACAACCGGTTCGCTCATCGTGCTTCTCCGTTCTTCTCCGTTTGCTTGCTGGTGATGTCTTCAATGTCCGCCGATGCCGTCTGCGGGGCGGCAAAGCCCGCGACCCTAGGTTTCAGGTCCAAGCTCATGGTGTATGCGTCGATGCCTTCGGGCTGGTAGTAGCGTTTGCGCAATCCCATGCGTTCGAATCCGAACCGCTGATACAGGGCCAGCGCAGGGTCGTTATCCACACGCACTTCGAGCAGCATGCGCGAGGCGCCCTGACGTTTCGCCCTGTCGACCAACGCCTTGAGCAAAGCTGCGGCGATGCCTTGCCGCTGGTATGCCTTGCCCACGCCGATGGTCATGAGCTCGGCGTCCTCGCCGTCGTACCAGAAGCCGGCGTAGCCGCGGACAACCGCCTGTTCCGCCTCCCCCAGCACATCCAGCAGATACGTACGGGCGGGCGCGTCCAGTTCCTCTCGCACCATGTTCGCATTCCATGCGCCACGGCCGAACAGTTCGCCTTCCAACTGTGCAATGGAGCGAACCGCGAGTTCACGACTCACAGCAGTGATATCAACAATCATCGGACCACAACCCACTTCACGCCTTATCGGCACCGGCATGGCCGAGCACGTGCTTCAGCGGATTCGGCACTTCCGCGTCCGGCCGGCGCAGGTACAACGGTTCGACCGGCACGACCTGGTCGCCACGCAGTTCGCGGCTTAACGCGGTGGTCGCAAAGACGGCGAGCCCGGCTTTCCCGGCATCCAATACCGATCCGTCCACCACGGAGCCCAGCGCATGCAGTCCCTGCCAGACGGACGCGTATTTGGCCGCGCCGTGGCCGGCCACATCCACCACATAGCTGACGCCGTCGCGTTCGCCGTGTTCCGCGAGCGCCGCGTTCACCCGTTCGACGATATGCTCCGGGTAGTCGATATCCATCTCGATCCAGCGTCGTTCGGCGACGTCCTCGTCCGGCAGGCTGATGCTGCCGTGGTTGAGCGAGAAGTACAGCTGCTTGCGGCGCGCATCGTTGACGCACAGCGTGACGTGGCGGTCGAGTTCGTGTTCCTTGGACTCGGCGTCCGGGACGTCACCATCCGATTGGCGCGAACTCAAGCGCGGCACGTCGGCCAGGAAATCGATGCCGTCGAACATGGCGCTGCCACCCAGCACGAAGCTCATCATCTCGCCTTGCGGGTCGAGTACGTTCTGTCCGACGAGCTTGGCCCCGGTGGCGAAGGCCAACGCCTTGGCGGCCACGATGCCGGCGCGCAGGCCGGTGAATGGCGCCGGGCCGATGCCCACGACGATCTCCTCGATATCGGCAGGAGTCAGGCCGGCCTCCTCGACCGCGCGCGCGATATTGACCTGCAGTTTCTCCACATGGGTGCGCGAATCGGTCTCCACAATGGGCTCGCGCCCCACAATGCCGACCGTCGAGCCGAATGAGGTGTCAATCACCAACGTGCAACCCATGAATCCTCCTAGTCGTAAAGCCTCTAGAGAGTGTACATCGAGGAGTCTATGGGCGCATGGCTTATTGCAGGTCGAACGCGGCCCATCGCTTGCCGACTGGGACGAATGCGACGGTACGAGTGCCGTTGCTGGTGAGTTCGCCGTCTGATCCAGCGGATGCGGCCTCTGAGGAATCGAGAGGTCGATCGATATGGATTTCAAGTCGTTCTGGCGCCAAGGCGGTGGCCATTTGTTCGCCCCACTCCATAAGCACCACCGTGTTCTCGCCGGGGTCTTCAAGTTCTTCGTCCAATCCCAGCGATTCCAGCTCGTCCAACAAACGCCCGATGGCGTCCTGCCCCGGCGCATAGGCTGAGCCGCCCAGACGGTAGGCATCCACATGCACCAGATGAGCCGGAGTGCCGTCGGCGAAATGCCCGTCAAGTTCGCGGGCAATGGTGAATGTAGGAGACACGATGGGTTCGGTAATGCCCAGCCCCGCGCCGAAGCCCTGGGCGAATGTGGTTTTGCCGGCACCAAGAGGGCCTGAGAGCAGCAATACATCGCCGCCGTGTACCATTCCGGCCACGCGGCGGCCGAGCTCCTGCATGGCCTCGCTGGTGGGAGCCGCAATAGTGTGTTCGCTCATAAATACCCCTTTATCGACCTTTATGACTGATGACTTCAATGCAGCGTTCCAGCGCATATACCGGGTCGCCGCCGTTCGTTTTGCTTTGCTCATCCGCCCAGGCGAGCATACGGATGCAATGCGCGAGTCCTGCCGAAGTCCAGCCGCCAAGTTGGCGCATCGCATTCTTCAGCACCCACGGATTGGTTTTCGCTTCGGCCTGTGAAATCGTGCCGGCCCGGACCGCCGAGGCTTTGGCAATGGTACGGAGCTTCATGGCCAACGCGCCGATCAGCGCGATGGGATCGGTCCCTTGTTCCACAGCTGCACGCATCATGACGATGGCTTCTGCGGTTTTGCCTTCCACGGCCTTGTCTGCCACGGCAAAACCGGTGACCTGCGGATTGGCGGTCAAATACTGGTTGACACGGTCGAGCCCCATCGGATTATCGTCAAAGTCGAAACACAGTTGCTCGCACATGGCGGCGAGTTCGCCGGTTTTGCCGCCGAGCACGGATACCAGCTGCTGCGCGGCCATCGGTTCGACTCTACGACCGCGTTTCTCGAATTCTCCGAGTACGAAATTGAGTTGGGCATCCGGTTTCTTCAAATCCGGTACGTCCTCTTTGCGAGCGCCGGCTTTCACCAGTTGGTCGATGATCTTGCGCCCTTTGACGCCGCCCTCGTGCTGGCAGATCACCACGCTGGAGCCGTTCGGATCCTTGGCGGCCTGCTTGGTGTACGTCACCAGAGCTTCGGCGAGCTTTTCGTCGGCATTCTGCAGGTTGACGAGTTTGACCACGGCAACGTCGGAAAGCAACGATGGGCTGACGGCTTCATCGAAGGCATATTGGTCGGCCGATGTGGCGTCGAGCTCGATGAGTTCGGCGTCGGGTCGCGCCTTCAACGCTTGTGCGCACAGTGCCTTGGTGCGCGCGTCGTTCAAATACGAGTCGCCTCCGGGCACCACGGTTACCGGTACGTTCGCTGCTGTTTTCGCCATGCCCCCATCTCGCCACACAGGTTGGACAATGACCTGCCGGTATAACTGCCCGGCAGCACTCCGCGATTAGTCGTATGCCTCATCCAACAGGGCGTCGATATCCGCGAAACGCTTGGGATCGGGACGCCATACCGGGCGACTGGCCGCGATGACCAGTGCCGGGTGTTCCAACGCGCGCAGGTCGTCCAGCGGATTGGCATTCAGCACAAGCAAATCAGCGGATTTGCCGACTTCCAAAGAACCGGTCTCGGCATCGACGCCGAGAATGGAGGCGTTGACGGCAGTGGCTGCGTGCAGGGCCTCAGCCGGACTGAAACCGGCATATGCGACCAGCAGCTCCAGCTCACGCCATGTGGCGTACTGCGGCACGAATGTCATGCCGGTATCGGTGCCGACGCCTATCATCAATCCGGCCTCGTGCGCCTGACGAGCACCTGAAACCATGCCGCCGACCACGTTCTTGGAATTCTCCAATTGGATGTCGGTGATGCCGGTCACGGCGATTTTGATGGCGTTGACGCCAGCCTTGAGATTCTGCGCGACTGCGGTACGCGCCTCTTCCGGGGTGCCGCTGGTCAGTGCGATAAGCGGGGCGCCATGGCCTTCGGGAATCGCCATCAGCGGTCCGGATGCCAAGATACGCGGTCCGAGGATTTGGCCTGCATCAATCTGATCGCGTAATGTCACGACTTCATATCCCACGTCGCCAAGCGTACGGATCGTCGTAACGCCGGATTCCAGCAATGTTGTGGCGTTGTGTTTTACGGTTGCGGCCATGTACGGCTTGCCCAATGGCGAATGCGCGAATGTGGCGACCATACGTTGGCCTTTGGGCGTCGTCAGCTTCGGATTGAGCGGCTTGCCTTGGGAGAACAGATGGGTATGCGCATTGATCAGCCCCGGCATCACGATTTTGCCGGTGCCGTCAAGATAGTGGTATTCGGCTGGCTATTGCGATGGTTGCTGCACCGAATACCGCATTGGCTATTCGGCTTGCCGCCGCGTAAAGAGGCGTTTCGTCTCCTCGCACCAGAGACTGAGACGGACACGCCAAGCGGAACCGAAGCGCACGCCAGGCATTCCGGCCTCATAACGGCGGACATGCTGGAGGCAACGGCTGACGAACACCAGTAGCATGCCGATACCGATTTCCACCGCCACAATCAGCACGGCACCCGTAACGCCGTCTTTCCATGGGATGACGGCCATCGTGCTGCCACCCAGCCACAACGCCACCCGTTCCATCACCAGCGTGCCCCATGACGATATCCACGCGAATACGCCGGCCAGCCATGGCTCGCACCATGCGCAGGCCAATGCCATCAATCCCGCCATCGTGGCCAATCCCACGAACGGCGACACCAGCAGGTTCGCCGGCACGGACAGCAACGGCAACTCCGGTTCCATCAACACCTGAATCGGCAGGGTGAACAACTGCGCGGCCACGGTCATCGCCATCATTTCGGCGATGCCATGCGGCATCGCTCGCTCAAAGGCACCGGCCAGCCGCCCCGCAAACAGCACGATACCCAGTACGGCGGCCGAAGACAAGGCGAATCCGTAGCTGGCCGACATATCCGGATTCACCGCCAATACGCCGATTATCGTCCAGCACAGGGCGCTCAACGCTTGCGTACGTCGCCCCATCGCATACGTCAACGCACCTATCAATCCCATGATGAACGCGCGGGTGACCGAATCGCTGGGGAACATCGCCAATGCCAGCAGCACATATACTCCAGAGACCAGCAACGCCGTCAGCCGCCGATCAAGCAGCATCCACATGCATAACCGGCGCACCAATCCCGCCACCAGTACGAAGTGGCCGCCGGATACGGCCATGAGGTGCATGATGCCGGACTGGCGGAACTGATTCTCCAACGTTTGCGCATACGTGCTGTTGACCGGCATCGGACCGGTCTCGCCGCCGATATAATCCTGGCCAAGCACACCCATCGTCAATCCCGGCACCAACACACGCCCCTGATCGGACAATTGTTCGGTCACGGTGAAAAACGCCTCCTGCATATGCGCGATCGCGGCGAGATGCCACGGCGGAGCCCGCACCTGCGCTACCGGCTGTTTTCCTTCCAAGAGCAGCCATAGCGGTATACGTCCATATCTCGCTTGCTGCAATACGCCTGTCAGCAGATAGACCGCGCCTCGACGCAACTGCCCACAATACGATTCGTCGGCGTATACACGCACAGCGACCGTGGAACGTACATCCGTACCATTCACAGTGATGCCGCTCAGTCGTATGTCCGTCTGACAATCGTATGTGCGTTGGTCCGAAGCGATCACGGGCGTCGTCACCGTGGCCATGACTTCGTGGTATGAACTGGATTGGCGAGCTTGTGCGGAGGCAGGATCATGCCAGGCAATGGTGTCCGACGCGATTGCCGTCATACTGCCGATGCACGCCACCGCAACGCATACGGTCAATGTTCCCGTCCACCGGATCCGCAGGCGGAAAGACACCACGATCATCGCCGCCACGGCAGCACATGACGCCACTGTTATAGGCAATATTCGTGTGACAGGCCATTCCATGCCGATTATGGTGACGTCAATGCCAGCTCCGGCATCGGCCTTTGCCTGACCGGTGCCGAGTCCATCAGACATCCTCCATGCGAATAATGCGTGCGCTCCCAGACTCGCCGCCCACATCACTATGGCGATCGGCAGCATCCTCCAATCGCGGCTCCCCTGCTCGCGCAGTATCCAATCCCTGCTCATCCGACCGTCACCTGCCCTCGCATGGTCTCCAACGTCTTGGAGCCGATGCCTTTGACATCCAGCAGCTGATCGACTGATGTATACCCGCCAATCGCCGTGCGATGATCAATGATCCGCTGAGCGGTAACCGGCCCAATACCTTTGATGGATTGCAATTCCTCAGCGGTAGCCGTGTTGAGGTTGATGAGACCATGCGTGGAAGCGCCGGCATCGCTGCCGTCCGTCTGCATGTGCGGAGATTGCGTGGTATCCGATTCGGGGTTCGCTGTGGCATCGGAATGCTCCGACTGCTGCGGATCCGTGCGTTTCTCGTCCGTGGTGTTCTGCGATGGCATCGTCTGATCTCCAGCGGAGCCGCCCGTGGTCTGCATGGCGGTCGGTTGAGACAGCATGGCCATATTCATCGACTGTTGGACCAGCAATGCCAAGCTGATGCCAAGGGCGACGATCAGCAGCAATATCACGGCCAAGGCATGCCCAATGGTGAACGACAATCGCGGCTGATCCCGGGTGAGTCTGGCTGATTCGCCGACGACATCGGCGGAACGTACGCCAATCAGATCCGATAACGCACGTTTGTCACGGGTCGCCTGCCGCAGGCCGCTCTGCGCCCTTTGGTGCGGATGGCCGGACGGACGAATCCGTGCATGGCCGGGAGGCGGCGGAGGCGTCGTGGGCCGTTCCACTCGCGGTTGGGGCATGGCTTCGCTCTGCCTGCTGAATGCGCGCAAACGGTTGGCGGCATGGTCTGCGCGATGGTTATGAGAAACGCCCATGCATCCACGCTGATGGATTCATGGGCGTTTGTCCAGCTGAAACGGGGTATGTGGTTCTAGCTTATGAAGTTATCCACAATTGAGGTGGGGCGGTTGACGCTCCCCTCAGTCTCGCTACACGAGCCAGCTCCCCTCAAAGAGGGGAGCCTAACCCGCAACAAGTCACTCCGCGGGAACGATGGAGACGATCTTCGGGGCCTTGACGATCACCTTGCGCGGCTCCTTGCCGCCAAGACGGTCGGCGACGGCGGCCAGCGCCTGCTTCTCGAGATCGGCCGGATCGATGTCGACCGGCACTTCGAGCTTGGCGCGCACCTTGCCCTTGATCTGCACCACGGCGGTCACGGTGTCGTGGCCCACGTAGCGTTCGTCGGCCACCGGCCACGGCTCGGCGGACAGGGATTCGGCGTGACCAAGCTTGCTCCACATCTCCTCGCAGATGTGCGGGGCAATCGGCGCGAGCATCAGGATCAGCGGCTCCACGGCGGCACGCGGTACGGCCTTCAGACCGGTCAGGTGGTTGTTGAGCACGATGAGCTTGGCGATGGCGGTGTTCGGGCGCATGCCTTCCATTTCCGCGGTCACTTCGGCAATCGTGTTGTTGAGCAGCTTCAGGGTCTTTTCGTCCGGCGTGTCCTCAGTCACATGGGCCTGGCCGGTGGTCTCATCGACCACATTGCGCCACAGACGCTGCAGGAAGCGCATGCCACCGACCACGTTGCGGGTGTTCCACGGGCGAGACTCGTCCAGCGGGCCCATGCTCATTTCGTACAGGCGGAAGGTGTCGGCACCGTAGTTCTCGTACATGTAGTCCGGGGTCACGATGTTCTTGAGGGACTTGCCCATCTTGCCGAACTCGCGGTTGGCATGTTCGCCGTTCCAAGTGAAGGTCGGCTCGCCGGAGGCGCCGGCCGGGCCTTCCACGACCTCGTCGGCCGGCACGTACTGGCCGCGGTCGTCGGTGTAGGCGTAGGCCTGGATCATGCCCTGGTTGAACAGCTTGTGGAACGGTTCGGCCGAGTCCACGTAGCCGAGGTCGAAGAGCACCTTGTGCCAGAAGCGGGAGTAGAGCAGGTGGAGCACAGCGTGTTCGACGCCGCCGATGTACAGGTCCACACCGCCTTCATCACCCGAGTACTTGTTGTGGTTCGGGCCCATCCAGTAGTCGAACTCGTCCTTCTCCACCATGTGCTTGGTGTCGGTCGGGTCGATGTAACGCATGTAGTACCAGCAGGAGCCGGCCCAGTTCGGCATGGTGTTGGTGTCGCGGTAGTAGGTCTTCTTGCCGTCGCCCAAGTCGAGCTCGACCTTGACCCAGTCCTCGTTGCGGCTCAACGGTGCCTCCGGGTTGGACTCGGCGTCCATCGGATCGAAGGTGCGCGGCTCATAGTCGGGCACGTCGGGCAGGTTGATCGGCAATGCGGAATCCGGCAGCAGGTGCGGGGTGCCGGATTCGTCGTAGACGATCGGGAAGGGCTCGCCCCAGTAGCGCTGGCGGGAGAACAGCCAGTCGCGCAGACGGTAGCTTACGGTGCCCTTGCCCACGCCGGCGGATTCGAGCCAGGCGTTGGCCTTGGCGATGGCGTCGTCCACGCGCAGGCCGTTAAGGCTCAGCGCGTCGCCCTTGGCTTCGGTGGCCTCGACGGAGGAGTTGATCACGATGCCGTCATGGGAGACGAACGGCGCCTTGCCCTCGTAGTTGGCCAAGTCGTCGCCGGAATCCGGCAGAGGCTTGACGGTGTAGATGACCGGCAGACCGAACTTCACGGCAAAGTCGTAATCGCGCTGGTCGCCACCAGGCACGGCCATAATGGCACCGGTGCCGTAGTCCATCAGCACGTAGTCGGCAGTAAACAGCGGGAGCTTCGCGCCGGTGATCGGGTTGGTGGCGTACAGGCCGGTGAACAGACCGGTCTTCTCACCGCCCTCGTCCACGCGGTCCTTGGCGGTCTTGGCTTCGGCGGCGAGCCTGTAGGCCTTCACCGCCTCGACCGGGTTGGCATAGCCGCCCTTCCAGTCTTCGGGTACATCGGCCGGCCATTCGGCGGGCACGTTCTCCAGCAGGTGATGTTCCGGGGAAACCACGGCGAACGTGGTGCCGAACAGCGTGTCGGGACGGGTGGTGTAGATTTCCATGTCCTTGTCACCGTCGGCAGTGGCCACGGTGAAGTGCACGGAGGCACCATGGGATTCACCGATCCAGTTGCGCTGCATGAGCTTGACCTTCTCAGGCCAGTTGATGCCGTCAAGGTCGGCGATGAGGCGGTGGCCGTACTTGGTGATGCGCATGGACCACTGGCGCAGCTCACGCTGGAAGACCGGGAAGTTGCCACGCTCGGACTTACCTTCGACGGTGACCTCCTCGTTGGCCAGCACGGTGCCCAGACCCGGGCACCAGTTGACCGGGGACTTGGAGATGTAGGCCAGGCGGAAGTCGTTCAAGATATCCTGCTGCTCGGCGTCAGTGAGGTCGGACCACTGCTTGCCATCGGACTCGTGGCCCGGAATGGACTTTTCGCCGGATTCGAACTTGGCCACGAGCTCGGCGATCGGGCGCGCGGAGCCCTTGGAGCCGGACGGGTTGGTGGCGTCCTCGTCGTACCAGGAATCGTAGATGCGCGAGAAGATCCATTGGGTCCAGCGCACGTAGCCGGGGTCGATGGTGGCGAACGTACGACGGTTGTCGAAGCTCAGGCCCATACGGTGCAGCTGGCGGCTCATGTTGGCGATGTTCGCCTCAGTGGTCACGCGCGGGTGCTGGCCGGTCTGGACTGCGTACTGTTCGGCAGGCAGGCCGAAGGCGTCGTAACCCATGGCGTGCAGGACGTTCTCGCCCTTCATGCGGTGGTAGCGGCTCACCACGTCGGAGGCCAGGTAGCCCAGCGGGTGGCCGACGTGCAGGCCCTTGCCGGACGGGTAGGGGAACATGTCCATGGCGAAGTAGGCGGTGCGGCCTTCGGCGTTACGGCCCTTGCCGTCCTTCAAATCGCCGTTGACGTTGGCGGCCCAGAAGGTGCCTTGCTCGTCCCAAATCTTCTGCCACTTGTTTTCGATGTCCTGCGCCAGTGCGGCGTTGTAGCGGAAGTTGGGCTCTTCGGTTTGCGTGCTCTTCTCGTTGTCACTCATAAATCAGCAAGGTAGCCTCGCAACTGGACACGTCGTCAATCGTTATTCAGCATCCGAGACGATGGCTTTGGGGTCACCGTTCAGCGAAACCGTGAGCTTTGTTTGGCTTGTGAACGTATCCTTGGCGGCCGTCCAGCTGCCATCCTCAACCATGTCTTCCAATGCTTCCGCGATTTTCTGCGCCAATTGGCTGGTGCCTTGACTCACGGCGATGCCATAACTGACCTCGCCCTTGTCCGCAATCACGCCCATATACTGGGGCCCGTTGGCCGCTTGAAGACCGGAAAGCACCGCCATATCGGAGGCTATGGCATCCACCGACCCTACTTGCACGGCCGTGACGCACTGCGCATAACTGCTGCGCTCCTGAATCCGGGCCTGCGGGTGGTTGCCGCGGAAGATGCCGACTGTCTCGTCACCTTTCACTGCGCACACCGTGCCGTCGCCTACGTCACCCACCGAACCTGCGTCATTGGTGAATCGGCCACGCTCATCCGACCTGACCAGCAAACCGACGCTGGTCGTGAGGTATGGTCCGGCAAAATCAACGATCGCGCTGGACCCATCGGTGATAGGCCAAGAGGCGACGACCATGTCGACCTGTCCATTGTCCAGCATGGAGCGCCGGTTTTCGGGGCGGACCTGTTTGAAGACGATCTGCTTGTTCGCATAGCCGAGTTTGGCGGCCACGTATTTGGCGATGGTGATGTCGAAGCCCTGGTATGTGCCGTCATGCCATGCTCCCACCGATGGTTCGTCGGCTGCGACCCCAATGGCGATGGTGGGCCCCTCCGGCGCTCCGGAGACGGTGGTGACTTGAATTTGGCCGCAACCGGCCAGACCGGACAATGGCAATATCACGCCAAAGGCCGCGGCGAATCCTGCCATCAGTCGGGAGCGAAATCCGCGCCGCATCGGGCGGCGAGCGCGGAGCATGCTACGGCTGGCGAACGATGACCAGTGGTGCATAACCGTCAAACGCCTTACTTGAACATGCGCGAACGTGTGAGGAACCAGGCAACCGCACCGGAGAGCACCATGGAAATCACGATGATGAGCATGAAACCCCACGGCTTGTCAGTGAACGGCATACCCATCATGCCGCCATCGAAGTTCATGCCGTACATCGAGAAGATCAGGGTCGGGATGGACAGTATGATGGAGATGATGGTGAAGATGCGCATCACGTTGTTCAGGTTGTTGGACACGATCGAGGCGAAAGCGTCGGTCATGTTCGCAAGAACGCCGCTGTAAATGTTGGCCATCTCGATAGCCTGCTTGTTTTCGGTGATGACGTCGCCGAGCAGGTCCTCGTCGTCCGGGTATTGCTTGATGCGTTGCAGGGTGGTGAGCTTCTCCATCACGATTTCGTTCGATTTCAGCGATGTGGTGAAATACACCAAAGTCTTGCTCAGCTCCATGAGCATCACGATCTCGCGGTTCTGCATGGAGTGGTGCAGTTTCAGTTCAAGCTTGTCGCTTTCGCGGTCGATGATGCGCAGGTAACGCAGGTACATCGTGGCGTTGCGGTACAGGATCTGCAGGATGAAGCGCGAACGCATGAAGGTGTTGAAGCCTCGGATCGTGCCTTCCATGAATGGGTGGAGCACGGGCGTGTCCTGCATGCAGACGGTGATGATGAGGTTTTCGGTGACGATGATCGACAGCGGGATGGTCTCGTACCAGTCGCGTCCGCCACGCTCTTCCACGGTGGGAATGTCGACGATGATCATCGTGTAATCGTCTTCGACGTCTACACGTGAACGTTCCTCGTCATCCAAAGGGGCACGCAGGTCGGCCAGGTCGATGCCGGTTTGCGAGGCGACGGTGGCGAGCTCCACATCAGTGGGTTCGCTCAAACATAGCCAGGAGCCGTTTTCCGGTTTCTCGATCTGCTCCACTTGGCCATTGATTGAGCTGAAGATTCTCAGCATGTCGTCTCACCCGCCTTCCGCGCTTTCTTACTGTTCTATCACTGTACGGTTCCAAACCGAGATTAGTCTAGACCCACCGTTCGAATTTGCGAGCGGGGTTTCGCATAGCGACCATCACCAGACGATTGGCTGCCAACTTGGCATGTGCGGTCCTCGCAGATCGGTCGGCCCGTTCTCCCAGTCGGCGCTGTCGGCGATGGCGGGAGCCATGTTGTATTCCTCCAACTCCCACAGGGGCTGTTCGGTGGGGGTGCCGTTGACGCTGTGGCGCACTTTGAGCCGGCACCAACAGGCGTTGCGCATGCCGCCGAGTGCGTTCATGCCGTCCGGGTCGAGTTCGAGCAGGTTGGAGATGGTGGCGGCAATCCATGAGCCATGGGTGACGAGCATCAGCGTGGTGGGCGTGCTGTCTGAATAGGCGGAGTCGATGACCAGTGCGCGCACGGCATCGGCACCTCGCTGGCCCACGGCGGCACGGCTTTCCACACCATGCTTGGTTTCGCCCCCAGTGTGCTGTTTCCAAGAGGCGTAGTCGTCGGCTGCCACGGCTTTGATTTCGGCGCGGGTCATGCCTTCCCACTCGCCGAAGCTGCGTTCACGCAGTCGTTGGTCACAGGTGACTGGCAATCCCAAAATATCGGCGAAGGCGTGTGCGGTCTGTTGGGCACGGAACAGGTCGGAGGTCATCACCACCATGCGCCGGCCGGCGGCGGGAGCCTCCTCGAACTGGCGCGTATCAGTGCGTTCGGCGGCGTCAGGACCGGGCTGGGCGATGGCTTCGGGATGCTCGGCAAGTCGGTTCACCTTGGCCCAGTAATACCGTGAAGCGAGCGCGAATCCGGTCTGGTCGACCTGCCATTGGCCTACGATGTCGAGCGGCACATCGATCTGGCCTTGCAAGCGATGTTCGAGATTGTATTGCGTACGGCCATGACGCAGCATCATCACTTCATCGATCATCGGTTTTCGCCACCTCGTTCTCTTGCGGTTTGCCATACTCATCTCAGCACAACCCCTAGAATGGCGGCATGGAGATTTCTGAGTCGACTTGGGCGTTCATCGCCAAACACCGCCGTGAAGATGTGCGTGATGTGGCCTTGCACGCCAAGCATGATGGCGACGTGGATGTGCCGTTCGCGCTGGAGCAAATTGCCGGCTGGCAGCGCGCTTCACTCAAGCTACCTGACTGGGCGTCCCATGATGGGCTGATTTTCCCGCCGCAAGTCCCAATGGAACAATGTTCCAGCCAATTCACCGCACAGTACAAGGCTCGGCTGGCACAACGATTGTTGGCCGAGGAAGCAGTCGACGACGACTCCCCGACATCCCTAGTCGACCTGACCGGCGGGTTCGGCGTCGACTTTTCTTACATGTCCCGAGTGTTCAATCATGCCATATACGTGGAACAACAATCCATTTTATGTGATATCGCTCGCCATAATTTCCCGATACTCGGCCTTGGCCACGCCGAAGTCATCAATGATGATTCAACAGCAGTGCTTGACACGCTTGGCCGAGTCTCCATGATCTTCCTCGATCCGGCCCGCCGTGACGATCATGGCTCGCGTACCTACGCGATTGCCGATTGCACGCCGGATGTGCTGACCCTGGAGGATATGCTGCTGGCCAAGGCACCGACGGTCATGGTCAAGCTCTCCCCCATGCTCGACTGGCATAAGACCGTCGCCGATTTCGCCGGCGCGGTACATGAGGTGCATATCGTCTCCACCGGGAATGAGTGCAAGGAATTGTTGCTGGTGTTGGGGCGCGGCCGTTGCGCCTCACCGCTCGTGGTATGTGCTAATGACGAGCAGGTGCTGTCGTACAAGGCCGGCGATAACAGCGACAATCACACCACTATCAGCGATTCTGCCTTGGCTACACGCAATACTTGCAATACCGAAGATCCCCCGTCTGAGGAAAGCGCGAACGACTTCGATTCCTCGCATTGGAAGTACCTTTACGAGCCCAACGCCTCAATCATGAAGGCCGGATGCTTTGATGTTCTCGAACAGCGCTTCGCCGCGCATCACATCAGCCCGAATAGCCACCTGTTCGTGGCGGCCGAACCTATTGCCGATTTTCCAGGCAGGTCATTCGCCATCGAATCCATCGCCACCATGAACAAGAAAGAACTGAAACAGCTATTGGCCGGCCTCACGCACGCCAACATCGCCGTACGCAATTTCCCCCTAACCGTGGCCCAGCTACGCAAAAAACTCAAACTCAAGGACGGCGGCAACACCTACCTCTTCGCCACCACCGGCACCCAAGGCCGTCACCTAGTACTGCGCACTAGAAAGCGAAAAAGTGGCTCCCTCTGACGAGGAAGCCACCAATACGTCAGCTAATCAGTCCTTGGCGATGGTCTTGCCGGCGGTCGGACCGGAGGCAAGGTCCTGGATCTCGGTGACTTCGAGAACCGGAATCACGGCCGGCTTCTTGGTGCCCTTTTCCTCGGCGACCTTGACCTGCTCGTTGTAGATGTCGTCGTCAACGTGCAGCACCACGTTGCCGCGGAAGCGGTAGCCCTGCTTCTTCTCGAGGTTGGCGAAAGCGATGACCAGCGGGGAACCGTTCTTGAGGTTCTCGTAGTGCTGGCCAGCGGTGCGCTCGTGGTAGGCGATGTGCGTGTCGTCCAGCACGAACAGGGACATCTTCGGGCCGAGATCCAGTTCGCCGTCCTTGGAGACGGTGGTGATCCAGCCGAGGTTGTTCTTGATGAATTCCTTGATTTCCGGAGTAATGACTGCCATGTCGAATCCTTTCATGATTGCTACGGATAACGTCCTTACTCTTTCCAGAGTACCGGTTTCGAACGCGACTAGCCCGGATGTTCGCTGTGAGTAACCTCACCCTCGCACAGCTTTCATCCGGTTTTTGCCTGCTTGGCGATGCCATGCCCCGGTCGCGCACCAGCCACACACCTGTCACACACCCGACGCCCATCGACCGGTCGATTTTGGCCGGTAGTTCCCGTAATGTGTGAGCCGAGAGAGCCACAAGTTTTCCTAACTGTCCTGAGGTGCACCATGGGTTTGGTCGAACGTTTCAGCAAGCTGCGCAGCCGCTGGTCCCGCAGCTTTCCCCCGAATCTCGCCCGACTCATGTTGCTGGGCTGCGCCGCATTATGGGGTGGCAGCTATCTGCTCGCCAAATTCGCCATGGAGGCGATTCCGCCCCAATGGCTGATGGGTCTGCGCATGATCGGCGCCTGCCTGTGCATGCTGGCCTTGTTCCATAAGCACATCGTGCCGTATCTGACGCCGAAAATCATTGTGCCGGCGCTCGTGGTGGGCCTGACCTACTGGGGCACGATGGTCACCCAGACCATCGGCCTGCAGACCATTGAACCGGGCCGCAGCGCGTTCCTGACGGCCGCCTACTGCGTACTCACCCCGTTCGCCACGTGGATTATTTCAAAAACCCGTCCGAAGGCCATCAATCTGGTCGCCGGCGTGATCTGTCTGATCGGCGTCGGCTTCGTCTCGCTGGAGCCGGGCGGGTCGCTGTCACTGAGCGCCGGCGACTGGCTGACCATCGCCACCGCGGTCATCTTCTCGTTCAATCTGACCTGCCTTGGTGTCTACACCAAACGTTTCGACCCTATCGCCGTCACTTTTGTGCAGTTCGGCGTTGCCGGCGTATTGTTCATCATCGGCGCGTTGTTCACCGAACCCATGCCGAACGCCAGCTGGCTAGCACCCTCAGTAGTGGCCAGCGTGCTCTATCTGTTCCTCGGCGCCACGATGAGTGCCCAGATTATGCAAAACATCGGTCTGGCTCACGTGCCTGCCTCGCAGGCGTCAATCATCATGTGTACGGAAAGTCTGTTCGCCGTCACGTTCTCCGCGCTGTTCTGGGGCGAGACAATCATGTGGAGTTCACTGGTGGGCTTTGCGCTGATCTTCGTCGCCGTGCTGATGTCGGTAATCAAGCCGACCAAACAGTCGCTGCACCGGAACTGACGATTCAGTTTCGGCCATGGATGGTCATGGGTTCTCCATTGCCCTGAACCGTTACTACACTAGTGAGATGCGGCATGTCGTACCGCCGTATCGGGAGGAATCATGAATCTGCTTGAGGCCGTGGAAGCGCGCCATGCCGTGCGCGATTACACGGACGAGCCGTTGACCGGCGACCAGATCGACGCACTTGGCAACGCCATCGCCACCATCAACAGCGATGACGGGCTTGACATCCAACTCGTTCACGATGTGGACGACGCTTTCGGCGGTTGCCCGACCCATTATGGGCGATTCAAGAACGTACGTAATCTCATCGCCCTTATCGGACCGGAACACAAGGACGACAGCGCAGCGGTTCTGGACGAAAAAATCGGCCATGCCGGGCAGTTCCTGGCGCTGACCGCGGTCTCGCTGGGACTCGACACCTCTTGGGTGGTACTGCATGAGACCAGCGAACATGATGGCGCGTGGACGCTCGGTGAAGACGAGCGCATGCCCGCCGCCATCGCGCTCGGGCACGCCAACAGCCCCGGCCGCCCGCATCGTAGCAAACCGGCCGAGGAATTGGGCGTTGTGGAGAACGGCGAATATGCCGATGCGCCTGCTTGGTTCCATAACGGTATCGAGGCGGCGATGCTGGCTCCCAGTGCTTTAGGCAAGCAACCATTCCGATTCACGCTGCTGGCGGATGGCCATACGATGAAGGCCGAGGCTCTTGAAGGCGTGCAATCGGAAATCGGACTTGGCATCGCCAAACTGCATTTCGAGTTGGGTGCCGGCAACGGCAGCTTCGCTTGGGCTGCATGAAGTCCTGCTGAACGTCGTTTTCGCTCCAAGAGAACCAATTTCGGTTGTTCTTTGCGCTACTTTGCGCCACTTTGCGCTGATTTCCACTGCTCATCGGCACCATATATTTGAGTCATTCCACATTCCGCTGGCTAGGTTTTGAAGGTCTCGTGTAGGCATCCTCTCGCTATCACCGAGCCTTAAGCAACCTTCCAGCCCGACACTTTACGGTCGTGTCTTGTGAAGAAGTTTTTCGAAGGTCTTTCCCTCTCATCCATCGTGGCGGGCACCCTTGCCGCCGTCACCTCATTCTTACTGGCATCGAAAATCGGTATCGCCGGCTCGGTAATCGGCGCGGCAGCCAGCTACATCGTCTCCGCGGTGGCCACCAAAATCTATCAAAACGTACTCACCGCCTCCGGTGAGAAACTACAGTCGGTCTCGTCTTCCGGCAATGACGATGACACTACGGCCAATAAGTCCGATAAGGCAGCCGAATCCGAGTCCGATACGACGATGACCGGCATGGTCAATACCGTTCCCACCGCGCGCAAGCCGCGCGAAGTCGTGTCCAATCGAGCGAACGGACGAACCTATTCGGTCAATGAACTGCGCAAGGCCCGCTCCCATAATTCGAAGCGCACCGCCATTATCGTCACGCTGGTATCTGGCCTGCTCGCCGTGGCAGTGACCGCCGGCATCGTCATGCTGGTCACGCAGGGCCGTGGCACGGACCATATCATCACTCCGTCCACCACGCCCACGCAAACCGACACCAATCCGCAGACCGACACGTCCAATCAGAATAACGGGCTGCCGCAGCCGGGCATTACCGACGGTTCGAATGATTCCAACACCAAGGACTCCACATCCGGCTCGTCCAACGACGGCACCGATTCAAGCACGTCCGGCTCGACCGGCACCGACTCCTCTACCGATTCCAACGCCAATGGATCCACCGATGGTTCGACCGGCACCGATTCCTCCACTAATCCGGGCACGACTGGCGGTTCCACCGGTTCCGGCACCACCGGAGGCTCCACCGGCACCGGCAACGGTTCAACCGGATCGGGTTCAGGATCAACCAATGGCTCCGATTCCTCTTCCAGCTCCACGGGCGGATCATCCAGTTCAAACTCCGGTAATAGCGGTTCGAGCGGCTCCTCAACCGGTAGCAGCAGCGAAACCGGCATCAAATTCATTGGCTGACAATCGCCGACTCGATGGCAGCGATGGCGGCAATGCCAGTCAATGACGTGGGGCAATGAGAACATGGAACGTATGACTACCATCATTATGAATACCTCTGAGGGCAGCATCACCATCGACCTGTTCGACGACAAGGCTCCGAACACCGTGGCCAACTTCCTGGGCCTCGCCACCGGCGAGAAGGAATGGGCGGACCCGTACACCGGCCAGCCTTCCCACGGCAAGTTCTACAACGGCCTGACCTTCCACCGTATCATCAAGCAGTTCATGATTCAGGGCGGTTGCCCGCTGGGCACCGGTACCGGCGGCCCTGGCTACGAGTTCGACGATGAGATCGACCCGAGCCTGAAGTTCGACAAGCCGTACCTGTTGGCTATGGCCAACGCCGGTCTGCGTCGCGGCATGGACGGTAAGGTCCATGGCACCAACGGCTCCCAGTTCTTCATCACCACCGTGCCGACCCCGTGGCTGGACGGTCACCACACCATCTTCGGTGAGGTCGCCGACGACGACTCCAAGAAGGTCGTCGATAAGCTCGAAGCACTGGACACCGATCCGATAGATCGCCCGCTCGAGCCGGCCGTGATTCTCTCTGTGGACGTGGCGGAGTAAGACCGACAACATATTCGGCAAAGGTCCTGTTTGGTATTCCAGTCAGGACCTTTTCGTGTTCTTGGCTCCCCTCACAGAAGGGAGCCAGAGTAAGGCAACGGCCTACTTCATCTTGCGCAGTCGAGGTTCGGCGGATTCCTTGGCACCAGTGATGCGGTACACGTCGAACACGCCATCAATCTTGCGCACGGCTGCCAGCAACGAGTTGAGATGCTGCGGATCGGCCATTTCGAAACTGAACTGGCTGGTGGCCACGCGATCGGAACCGGTGGCGATCGTACCGGAAATGATGTTCACGCCATGGTCGGAAAGCACACGTGTCACGTCCGAAAGCAGGTTTCGTCGATCCAGCGCCTCGACCTGAATCTTGACCATGAACAGGCCCTTGGTGCTGGTCCATTCGACTTCGACCACACGCTCAGGCTGCTTGTTTTTCAGATCGATCATGTTCTGGCAGTCGGTGCGGTGCACGGATACGCCCTGATTACGGGTGATGAAGCCGATGATATTGTCACCGGGCACCGGCATGCAGCAACGGGCCAGCTTGATCCACACATCGCCCACGCCCTTGACGGACACGCCGGTGGAGCTGCTGGAGGCCTTGCGCTCCACGGGCTTCAGCGGCAGGACTTCCTGCTCGACTTCCTCATCGACCTCGTCGGCACCCACATCCTTGACCAGATGCGAGATGACGTTCTGCGTGGAGACCTGTCCGTCACCAATGGCGGCGAACACGGCGTCCGCGTTCGGGAAGTTAAGGTCGTCGGCCACACCCACCAGTGCTTCGGGCGTAAGCAATGTGTTGACCGGCAGATTGCGCTTGCGCATCGCGCGGGTCAGCTCGTCGCGGCCCTCCTCGATGGCTTCAGTACGACGCTCCTTGGAGAACCACTGACGAATCTTGTTGCGGGCCTTCGGGCTCTTGACGAAGCTCAGCCAATCGCGTGACGGGCCGGCTGTATCGGATTTGGACGTCAGAATTTCGACGGTATCGCCATTATCGAGCGTGGTGTCGAGCGGCACCAAACGACCGTTGACGCGCGCACCCATCGTACGGTGGCCCACTTCGGTGTGCACGGCGTACGCGAAGTCGACCGGCGTGGCGTGAGCGGGCAGGGATACGATTTTGCCTTTCGGCGTGAACACGTAGACTTCGGACGAGCCAAGGTCTTCCTTGAGCGAGCCCAAGAATTCGTTGGAATCAGGGGTTTCGCTGGTCCAGTCGGCGAGCTGCTGAATCCATTTGAGGTTATCGACCTCGGAAAGCTCCTGATTGTTTTCATCACGCTTTCGATCGGACTTGTCCGGCGAGCTCAGGGCGCGGCCGGCCTGGCCGTTTTCCTTGTATTTCCAGTGCGCGGCGATGCCGAATTCGGCGCGGCGGTGCATGTCCCAAGTGCGAATCTGGATTTCGACCGGCTTGCCACCGGGGCCCACCACCGTGGTGTGCAGCGACTGGTACATGTTGAGCTTCGGCATGGCGATGTAGTCCTTGAACCGGCCGGGAACCGGGTTCCACCGCGCATGCACGGCACCAAGCGCCGCATAGCAGTCCTGAATGGTGTCGACGATGATGCGTACACCGACCAAATCGTAGATGTTCGCGAAATCATGGCCGCGCACGATCATCTTCTGGTAGATGGAGAAGTAATCCTTCGGGCGTCCGGTGACGTATGCCTTGATGTTCTGCTCGTCGAGATCCTCGTTGATCTCCGCCAGAATCTGCTTCAGATGCACATCGCGCTGGCCGGCTCGGCGAGCTACCAGCACCACGATCTCGTTGTAGATCTTCGGGTAGAGCACCTTGAAGCTCAGTTCCTCGAGTTCCGTCTTGATGGCGTTCATACCGAGTCGGTTGGCCAAAGGCGCGTACACGTCGAGGGTTTCACGCGCCTTCTTCTGGGCGGACGTGGTCTTCACATAGCGCCAGGTGCGAGCGTTGTGTACGCGGTCGGCGAGCTTGACCACCAAGGTACGCACGTCGCGGCTCATGGCCACCACGAGTTTGCGAATGGTTTCGGCTTGGGCGGAATCACCCACTTCAAGCTGACTCAGCTTGGTAACGCCATCGACCAGACCGGCCACGGTGTCGCCGAATTCGGCGCGGCATTGATCCAACGTATAGTCGGTGTCTTCCACCGTGTCGTGCAACAGGCCGGCTGCCACCACGATCGGGCCCATGCCCAGATCCGCGAGAATCTGGGAAACGGCCAGCGGGTGGATGATGTACGGCTCGCCAGACTTGCGGCGCTGGGCGGAGTGCTGGATGACGGCACGCCGGTAGGCACGGTCGAGAATGGACAAATCCTCATCGGGGTGATGGGACTCGCACACCTTCTTGATTGGATCCAGCGGATTGAGTGGATCGGCACTGATCTCACAACCCAACTTACGGGCGGCGTACTGCTCGCCATCAATCTCTGCCATGCCAGTCACCTCCCTCGTCATGAAGTTCATTGTAGCCGCGAACCGGAGCCTTGTGCATGCACCTGTTCGCCATCATTGGTTCCGCAACCGTTGTTGCCGTCATCACCTTAATCATTCAACCGGCCTAATCCGGTCAGGACGCCACTCCCGTCGAACCGAACCCGCGTTCGGCGCGATCGGATCCGGGCAGTGTCTCGGCCGGGATGAACCGAGCCTCAACATACCGCTGAATCACCAATTGAGCGATGCGATCGCCCGGATGGAAGACGGCGGTGCGCTTCGGATCGAGGTTGATCAGCGGCACCTTGATCTCGCCACGGTAGCCGGCATCAACGGTGCCAGGCGCGTTGAGCACGGTGACGCCCTGTTTGGCGGCCAGCCCGGAACGCGGATGCACCAACGCCACGTAGCCCGCAGGTAGGGCGATGGCCACGCCGGTGGGCACCAGTGCCCGTTCAAAAGGCTTCAGCGTCACATCGACGGTGGTGATGAGGTCGGCACCGGCATCGCCCGCGTGGGCATAGTGCAGCTGGGCCGGATGTTCGGGGTCGAGGTTCTTGACCAGGACCTCGGTGGATTCGGGCTCGTTGTAGGTCTCGTCGAACGCCATCAGGCGGCGCACTCCTCACACACCGGCTGGCTATCCTCGTCCGTGTAGGCGAGCTGGCTGCGATGCTTGACCAGGAAGCACTGCGAGCAGATGAACTCGTCACCCTGCATGGGGATGACGGTCACCGAGGAATCCTCGTTGCTCAAATCGGCGCCCGGCAGTTCGTAGTCTTCGGCGATGGCGTTCTCATCGTCGTCGATGTCGCTCGAGGCGTTCTGCGAGGACTTCCCCAGCGCCTGCAGCGATTCCTCGTCCTCATCCTTGTTGCGGGGGGAATCATAATCCTGAGCCATCATGGTCCTTTCGTCGTCTTTGGTTCGTAAGTCGATATATATAGCACGGTCAGCGCCGTACTCGCCCATAGGATACACGATTTGAAATACTCGTAAAGTTCGACACGTGGGGCATACTTAAAAGAAGTAATGTCTTTGCGACGGAAAGTGGTGCGAATATGCCAGATGATCGGCTTGAAAAAGCCCGTTTCGTGCGCGTGAGCAAGACGGGGGACCTCGTATTCTCCCTTGGCGGCAGGGAAATGGCTGTGAGCGTGGACGACACGCTCGAACGGGCGATTCTTGAGGCCAAGCAGGTCAGAAGCGAGATGCGACAGGCTCCCCAGCCGCATCAGCAGTCCACTTTGCCGATTTCCCAGATACAGTCGCTGATTCGTGCCGGCGCCGATCCGGCCCGTGTCGCGGAGAAATATCATCTGAGCGAAATGCTGGTACGTCGTTTCTCCATGGCTGTGGAGACCGAGAAACAGTATGCCATCGAACAGTTCCTTGCCGTGGCGGCACCCAAAGACAGCAGGGTGCGCACCATCAGCGAACTGGTGGAACGCACGCTGGCCTCTGCGGGAATCGGCATGGAATCAGTGACCTGGAAATCCACCCGACGTGGACTTGAGCCTTGGCGCATCGTGGCGATATTCACTTCCGCGGGCCGTGAGATCCATGCCGAATGGACGTGGAATATGCATGACAATTCCGTGATGAGCCTGAACAATGCCGCTCGAAAACTGCTCGGCGAACAGAATCCGGAATCAGCCACGGATTCCAAACTCAAGCCGACGATTCCTGAACTGCCCGGCGACTCCGTACGCTCCGCGCGTATCGAGCGCGCCGTGTCTGCTTGGGCGGCGCCTACGCCTTCGATTCCGGCCGCGCGGCCTGCCGCAATCCGGTCCTCTGTCACTTCCACAGGTTCCATGCCTCCGGTGGACCTATCCACGTCCATCTCACCGGCCACGACCCAGGCTCATGGCACTACGGCCCCCAGCCCGGTCTCTTCGCAGACCGCCGGATCTGTTTCGCCATCTGCCGCAGGATTACAGCAATCGCCTGCCACGGCACCAGAGCAGGGCTCTGACAATGTTTCGGACAAGACCATACGGCGTGGCTCCAATGCACAGCTGGTAGCCACCGAGCAGGAGCGGGCGGCCGAATCCGCCGCCACCGAACATGAGGCACCAGCCAAACCGGCCAAGCGTAAATCAGGACGTTCGGCCGTACCAAGCTGGGACGAGATTCTGTTCGGAGACTGAATTCCCGAATCAGGCCATATCGATCAGGCAGGGAATATCCATTTCCAATGCCGTTTGGGAGCCATGCACGCTCGGCAGGTGGGTGGCTTTGTCTCCTTGGGTACGCGAATCGACGAGGGTCACGGCTCCCGCTGCCTGCACGACCACATCGCCGAGCATTGGCCGGACTCGCTCGCAGACCGGTCCAAACAATCCGTCCGCGATGGCCTCATCCTTGGTACGCACCAAGGCTCGGTCTTGCAGATAATCGCGCCACCGGCAAGCTATATCCTCAGGTCGTTCATCCGGCTCGGCATACAGCATCAGCGAGCGCGGCTCTCCCCCGACCAGTGACACGCCTCGGGTGAGCTGCGGTTCAACGGCGATGTCAATCCGCTGGTCCATGTCGGTTTGCACCATGCCGTGGTCGGCTACGATGACGATCAGCGTGCCTTTGGGTGCGCTGCGTTTCAGGAGCGCGAGCTGGGCGTCGATATGTTCGAATGCGGCCACCCAGTGTTCGGAATCCCACCCGTAATTGTGGCCGACTTTGTCGGCGTCACGGATGTACAGGTAGGTCAGGCCGGGGGTGCGGGAGGCGCGCGCGGCGGCCAGCACACGATCGCGTGGGGTGACATTGCCTTGATAGTCGGTGCCTCGCAATGCGGCTTCGGTCAATGGCGATTTGGAGAACTTGGGCAACCCCGAGCTCGTGGCGCGCACCTCTTGAGCCGCAAGTTTCTCGAACACCGTCTCCTCGCGCTGCTGGTCGAGCGGATCGACCATGGGCGGCACAGGAATGTGCGGATTGGCTGGTTTGGGTGCCAGCGCGTCTTTGAACTGGATGAGTTGGATGAGCTTATGGCTGGCGGGTTCGAGCTGCGTATAGCCCGCCATTGCGGTCAGTCCCGGGCAGGTTCCGGTACCGAATGCGGCCGTGGCCGCCACAGTGGTGCTTGGAGCACAAGTAGCGATGGGACGCTGATTGGCGCTTTCGTTCATCAGCGAACGCAGATAGGGCGCGTGGCCGAGGCGCATGGCGAGGTTCCAGTAGCCCAGGCCGTCCACGAGCACCACGATGGCCGATTCGGCATCGGGCAGCCCCAACGCGCGCTGGCAGGCCTTGGGATCGGCGTGGACCTTGGTGGGGGTCGGATGTCCGATGGCGGCGGACAAGGCGGGCAGCACGGCGGACAGGTGCAGTGCTCCCCCACGCCGATCGGCCGGGGCGTCATCCCCATAGCCCACAGTGGGCACCAGCCGCAGCAACTCGTCCATATCCGGCGTCTCAACACTCATAGTTGCCCATTCAAGTAGCACCCCTCCCCTTGGCTCAGTGCGCAGAGAACGGTTCTCGATAACAACTGTGCGCTCCAACGCACATAATCAAACAAACGCACATCGACTGAAACACTGGAATCACGCCGTTTTATCGGCAAACATGTGCGATTGGCGCACCGAAACCAGCGCACAGTTGTTATCGAGAACCGTTCTCTGCGCACTGTTTCGCGCCCTCCCGCTAATATGGGGGCGTTCGAAAGGGAGTTTCATGGCATCACACCGCAAACCGTCCGCGCAAACCTACGATCCGCGCACGGTCAAGGAGCATATCGTCGAGACGCCGCTGAACGAGGAGATGAGCAAGTCCTTCCTCGAGTATGCGTATTCGGTGATTTACGCACGCGCACTGCCCGATGCGCGCGATGGCTTGAAGCCGGTGCAGCGCCGCATCGTCTACCAGATGGGCGAGATGAACCTGACTCCCGACCGCCCGTATATGAAGTCCGCCCGCGTGGTGGGCGAGGTGATGGGCAAGCTCCACCCGCACGGTGATTCCGCGATCTACGAGGCCATGGTGCGTTTGGCACAGCCGTTCGCGATGCGTCTGCCGCTGGTAGACGGCCACGGCAACTTCGGCTCGCTGGATGACGGCCCTGCGGCCTCCCGTTACACCGAGGCCAGGCTTGGCCCGGCCGCTCTCGGCATGAACGCGGATATCGATGAGAACACCGTCGACTTCACGCCGAACTATGACAACAAGCTCAAGGAACCGACCGTGCTGCCGGCCGCCATCCCGAATCTGCTGGTCAACGGCGGCTCGGGCATCGCCGTGGGCATGGCCACGAACCTGGCCACCCACAATCTGGGCGAGGTGGTAAACGCCGCCAAGTTCCTCATGGCGCATTCGGACGCCACCCTGGAACAGCTGATGCGTTACGTGCCCGGCCCCGACTGGCCCACCGGCGGCACGATCATCGGCCGCGACGGCATCCGTGAGGCCTATGCCACTGGCCGTGGTACGCTCACCACGCGCGCCGCCACGCATATCGAACATGTCACGGCCCGCAAGCAGGCCATCGTGGTCACCGAGCTGCCGTACATGGTGGGCCCGGAGAAGGTAATCGAACGTATTTCCGACGGTGTAAAGAACCGCAAGCTGGAGGGGATTTCCGGCGCGTTCGATCTGACCGATCGTCATAACGGCACGCGTATCGTCATCGAGATCAAGACTGGTTTCGACCCGCATGCGGTTCTGGTGCAGTTGTTCAAGCACACACCGTTGCAAGACAACTTCGCCATGAACAACGTGGCGTTGGTGGAGGGCCGCCCGCACACGATGGGTCTGAAGGAGATGCTTCAGGTGTGGGTGGACCACCGCCGTGTGGTGATTCGCCGCCGCAGTGAATATCGCAAGAAGAAGGCGCTGGAGCGCCTGCACCTGGTCGAGGGCCTGCTGCTGGCCATGCTGGACATCGACGAGGTGATTCAGGTAATCCGCACCTCGGATGATGCGGATGCCGCGAAGAGCCGTTTGATGGTCGTTTTCGATTTGGACGAGGTCCAGGCTCAGTACATCCTCGACCTGCGTCTGCGCCGACTGACCAAGATGAACCGTATCGAGCTTGAGACCGAACGCGATGATCTGAAGAAGCGTATCGAGGAGCTGACCCGGATCCTGGCCTCCGCCGAGGCGCTCGACCAGGTGGTCACCGACGAGATGGACGAAGCGGTCGCCAAGTGGGGCTCGCCGCGCCGTACCGTACTGCTGGATGCCGACCCGGATGGCACGTTGACGCCGGTCGTGGCGCAGGGTGCCGGGGCTTCGGGCGTGTCCAAGTCCGCGCTCGAAGCGGTGAAGGCCGCCACTACGATCTCCTCCGCCGAAGCCGATGTGGCCGCAGCCGCAGCCGCAGCCAAGAAGACCGGCGAACAGTCCGCGCTGACCGGAGCCTTGAAGATCGAGGACGAGCCGTGCGTGGTGATGATGAGCGCTACCGGTTTGATTGCCCGTACCACGCCAAGCGCGATGGACGTGTTCAATGCACGATCCACTTCCGATGAGCGTTTGAGAGACGATCAGATCACCACAATCTTCGAGACTTCCACGCGCGCTACGTATGGGCTGGTCACGTCGGCCGGCCGCCTGGTGCTCGCGCATGTGGTTGATTTGCCTGCCTTGCCCGCTGCCGCCACATTGTCGCTGAAGGGAGGAGTTCAGGCCGACGAACTGATCGGCATGACCGAATCCACCGATCCGATTCGCGGTGAGCGTGTGATTACGGCGATTGCCATGGAGCAGCCGACGTCCGGCAAGACCAGTGCCAAGGACGAGAGCGAGGATGGCGGGGCCGCCGAGGCCAAGCCGTTGCCGTCGCTGGCTATCGGTACCCGTAACGGTGTCATCAAGCGTTGGAATCGTGAGGCACCCACCACCATGGATTCCTGGCCCGTCGTTGATCTGAAAGATGGCGACGAAGTGGTATTCGCCGCCGTGGCCGAAGATGACGACCGTCTGGTGTTCATCTCCTCCGATTCCTCGCTACTGACCTTTGAGGCGAAGAACGTGCGCCCGCAGGGTCGTACTGCGGGCGGTATGGCCGGCATCAAGCTGGCCGAGGGCGCCCGTGTGGCGGCCTTCAACGTGGTTCCCGCCGGCAAGGTGGCATGGACCTATGAAGAGGGCGAGAACGGCTTGACTTCCGGATCCGGTGCAGTGGTGCTCACCGTGGCCGGCGATTCCGATGCACTACCCGGCACCGAAAACGGCGCGGCGAAGGTCACTCCGCTGGAAATGTACCCCACCAAGGGTCGCGCTACCGGCGGCGTGCGTTCCCAGCGCTTCCTGAAGGGCCAGAACACGCTGATTCTTGCCTGGGTGGGTCTCTACCCGTTGCACGCCTCCACATCCGCAGGCTCTCCGGTCGAGCTTCCCAAGCCCGATATGCGCCGAGACGGTTCCGGAGTGGACCTCGCCTCCCCCATCGCCTTCATTGCGTAACCTCAATTAAGCTCCCTCTGATGGGCCGAGCCGTAAAGCAAACACCCCAGTGGGGTGTTTGTAGGCGAGGAGCGAACGATAGTGAGCCAAACAATAGAGAAGAGACCCTAAACCCGGCCTACACTAAGCATTAAGGAGGTGGCGATGAGACTACTGGTTGCCGTATCCAATGAACCGTTGGCCCACGCCATTCGTGGTGCCCTGCTTGCCGGTCGTCATGAGGTGTCTTTGGCAAGCACCGGTAGTATCGCGCTCGCCGCTGTCGCCAAGGAGTCATTTGACGCAGTGATTCTTGATGAATCCCTGCTCGGCATTTCCACCGAGCAGCTCATCGAATCCCTACGCAATGCCCGTGCCTCCGTCAAGATTCTGCTGCTGACTTCGACGCCACTCAGCAAAACCATTGGTGAAGGCAGCCGCTGGCGAGCGCTGCCTGACGAGTACGCCCCTATCGAAGAGACGCCCTACAGCTCCTTCAGCGCGAATTCACGCGCAAACAACTCAGATGCCGAAGCCGAACAACGCTCGGACAATGCCGCCGCTAGCGCACAAGCTAACGTACGACGCCCAGATGCCGCGCTGAGCAAACCATTCTCCGATGGCGAACTGCTCTCATATGTCGGCTCGCTTGCCACCGACTCCCCCGCCATGATCATTCGTGGCAATCTCACGTTGGACACCACGAATCACAAGGCCTACTACGCATCCACTCACAGCGCAATCTCACTGTCCCGTCTGGAATACAGCTTGCTTGAAGCGCTGGTCAAGGCTAACGGCCAGTTCGTCAACACCAGCGAGTTGGTCAAACTTGTCGGCGGCCCATTCTTCGAGCAACAGGGCTTACTCAAGAACGCCCTCTACACACTGGATAAGAAGCTCACCCGCGCCGGCCTCATCATGACCCAACGCGGCTCCAACTACCGCATTCGATAGCTGGGCTCAATCAGTACAGCCGCATGCCTCGGGGAACGGGGGTGAAGCCGGACTGGTGGAGGATGCGGGCGAAGGGGTGACGCGCGTTGAGGGGTTCGCCATTGATGTCGCTGAATGTCACGGAGCCGGTGCCATTGCGTTTGAGGGCGTAGGCCAGTTCTGTGGCGGCCTTGCGCATTTGTTCGTCGGAATCATTGGCAGCGGCTTCATGGCCGACCGATTGATCGAACGCTGTCAGGTGCTTGGCTTTGGCGGCCGCGTATAGTAGCGCACCTTGCGCATTGAGCACGACCGTGGCTCCGATACGGCGTGCCGGTTTACCCGCACCGGCAGGCGCGTCCGGCCACGCGATGGCGGAGCCACTGAGATTTGCGGGGTCGAGCACACTCAATGCCACCACGGACTGGCCGCGATGCTCTGACGGATGACGCAACGCATCCACGGTGTCGCGCTCGGCAAATTGGGCCGCACCGAAACCACGGACGAACATGCCTCGTACCAGCCAACCATGCTCCTCCATACGCTTCAATACCGGATACAACGCTGAGTAGCCACCCGGGATATTTTCCTTGTCAATCACCGGCTGCGCGATGACGCCATACCTGTCCAGCAACGTCTCGACCAGTGCGAGTGCCCGTTCGGTCTGGTCAGTGTCTTCGGCTTCAGCTTGCCCGATTACGGCAGACCACAAACCTCCTAACGTCATATCCGTAGTGGCTCGGCGAATCGGAGCGACACGCCCACGACGACGTGATGTAGCGGATTTACGCGGGCTTGCTGCGCCTGCGGTTAATGCACGCACCGGCGCGAAGCTGGAATTGGTGACCTTACCTTGCCAGACCAAGCTCCACAAGGCATCCTTGAACTGCTGTTCGCTCCACTCTTGCGGAATGATTTCGCCGGTGTTTGGATTGATGTCCGGCTCCGCGGTCTCATTCCACACACGTTTGGCGTCATCCACCAGTTGACGGGCATGGAACGCTCCCCCTGAGTCCAGTGCGGTCAGAATCGCTTCCGGCATGGTGGCGTCTGAGGCGTTCGATGTCGTACCATGTTCCACACCGCTGAGCAATATTGAATCCGCCGGATAGAAAGCAACCTCACCGGGGTCCATCGCACTGGTTCCCCCGGTTTTTGAGCCGACCCAGACCACATCACCGCTGGTCAGCAACTCATCCAGCAATGCAGGTTGGTAGTCTCGTACTCGTGCGGGGAATACTGCCGACTCCCAGAGTGCAATGGGCAGTGATATGCCCTCCAGCTGCTCGATAACGCGCATGAGCCCGTCAGCACCTTCATATCGTTCGCCGCCGACCGGCCCGATACCTTGCCGGTCGATAAGAAACATCTGGAACGCCTCTGGTTCTACTGGCTTGACTGCTTTACGCGCCTTAGCCAATGAGCGAGACCGAATACGGCAGAATACGTCCTTATGGAGCCACTGTTGGCCTTGCTCGTCATCATCTACAAAGTGGCCTTGCAGCAACTCGCCTTTGGCAGCCAGCACATCCAGAGTATGCACGGCATCCGTAGCATCGAGGTGTAGAGCGGCTATGAGCTGATCGGCGGTGAAAGGACCATGGGTTTTGGCGTAACGGGTCACGCGACCAGTCACATCATCGTCGGCAAGCTCATTCCAGAAAGTGCGCTCCCCCAGTTCCTGTTCGACTTCGCGAATCACGTCCGGGTTAAGCACTTGTGCCATATCGGTGGTGCCGAGCAAGCGTCCGAGCACGTGCGGATCGAGAGACAGCAGTTGCACGCTACGCTCGGCCTGAGGTTGGTCATACTGGTACATCACCACGCCGACGAAGCCAAAGAGAATGTTCTCGGCGAAAGGCGATGGCGACTCGGTTTCCACGTCCTTCACGGTAATGGTGCCGGCTTGCAATCCGGTCATCACCTCGTTCAGGGCGAGCATGTCGTATACGTCTTGCAAACATTCGCGCGCGGTTTCCAGCAGCAGCGGAAAGTTCTTGGCCATGCGTGCGGATTGCAGGAGCTGTGCGGCGCGCAGTCGCTGCTGCCATAGGGGCACGCGACGGCCCGGGGCGGATCGCGGCATGAACAGTGATCGGGCGGCGCATTCGCGGAATCGTGCGGCGAATAGCACGGACTCGCCCACTTGACGTTCTACATCTGCTTTGAGGTCTTCTGGGTCGAAAAGGAACAGGTCTTGAGCAGGAATATGTCCGTCACCGTCCGGTAGCTGAATGACGATACCGTCATCGGCGGCATATACCTGCCCATCGAAACCGTATCGTTGGCGCAGTCTACGGCTGATGGCCATGGACCACGGTTCGTGAACGCGGCGGCCGAAGGGGCTTAACAGCACGATGCGCCATCCGCCGTCTTCATCGCGTGTGCGCTCCACGATAAGGGTTTGGTCGCTGGGGACTGCACCAGTGGCGGCTTGTTGCTCGGAGAGTAGGCGGGCCAAGTTGGTGATGGCATTGGGGTCTAGGCCGTCTCGGTGGAGGCGAGTGAGGATTGTCGGGATGAAGGTTGGGACGGCTGGACCTTCTGCGGCAGACCTCCCCCCAGCCCGCTTCACGTCTAATCCTGCGACGATTTCTCGGGTGAAGCGGGCTATGGTACGGCTGAAACCGTAGTCACGGCCAGCGCCTTCACCGTGCCAGAACGGCAGACGGGCGGTGCGGCCCGGAGCCGGAGTCACGACCACACGATCACGGGTGATTTCCTGAATCTGCCATGTGGAGGTGCCGAGCGTAATGACATCGCCCACGCGCGATTCGTAGACCATCTCCTCATCCAACTCGCCGACGCGACGCTGTCCTTTGCCGGCGTCCGCCTCAGGCAGGACCACGGTGTACAGCCCTCGATCGGGAATCGTACCGCCAGAGGTAACGGCCACTTTCTGCGAACCGGGACGGGCGGAGATCAGGCCATTATCCCGATTCCATACCAGTCGCGGCCGGAAGGCCGAGAATTCCTCGCTGTTGTATTCGCCGGACATCATGCCGATTACCGCATCGAACATGTCACGTGGCAGTTCGGCAAACGGCGCAGCACGGCGCACCGTGGCATACCAGTCATCAGCGTTCAAATCGTGCATCGCGGCAGCGGCCACGGTCTGCTGGGCAAGAATATCGAGCGGATTGCGCGGCACGGCCAATGGTTCTATATCGCCGGCAATCATGGCTTCCAGACTTGCGGCCCCAGTGACAATCTGCTGACGGGTGAGCGGGTAGAACAATGCGTGAGAGACGCCACCGACCTGATGATCGGCACGGCCTACACGCTGCAATCCGGAGGAGACCGACAACGGCGTATCGACTTGAATCACCAAGTCGACCGAGCCCATATCAATGCCGAGCTCCAAACTGGAGGTGGCCACCACGCAGCGCAATTCACCACGTTTAAGCCGTTCCTCAATCATTTTGCGTCGATCTTTGGAAACCGACCCATGATGAGCCATGGCGATGACATCATCGCCCTCATGTGAGCCGACAAGCATGGTGGTGGAGCCGACCACAGCATCGTAATGTGTGGAGAACCCTTCGCGGCCTTCCGGAGAGCCCGGATCCCGCACAGTGTCGGGATTGGTGCCATGCCGGGTCTGCGCATACAGATCGTTCAAGCGCGCAGTAAGTTTCTCAGCCACACCACGCGAATTAACGAACACCAATGTGGTGTGGTGCGCGAGAATCTCATCCAAAATGCTGCGTTCCACCACCGGCCAAATGGAACCGGAAGTACGGTCGCCCGCCGCTCCAACCAACGCGGAGGAATCGAACGCATCATTCGCATCAGAATCGTCCCCAGAAGTGGAAGAAACATCTCTATCATCCACCGGCACAATGCCCCTGCGTTCAGCAAGTCGCTGCATGGCCGGCGTGACACCACTGATATGCGGAGCGGACCGTTCAGCATCCACGCCACCGACACGCTGCTTGGCATTCACGGACTGCAAATCACGCATGTTTTCCAACGGCTCAATCATGCGCAAATCCATTGCAGGCCGCCCACCGGGATTCACGATGGCAACCGGTTGCCCGCCGCCCAGGAATCGCGCCGCCTTTTCAGGCGGATTCACCGTAGCGGATAGACCAATGCGCTGCATATGACGATCGCCGCGGCCAGCATCAACGGCGGCATCACCGCCCTCATCAGCATCTGCATCGATTGCATCTCGCTTGCGCGATTCTGCGACAAGGTTCTCCAGCCGTTCCAGACTTACCGCCAAATGTGCGCCGCGCTTGGTGCCCGCCACTGCATGAATCTCATCGACGATCACCGTATCGACAGTGCCGAGAATCCGCCCTGCCTTCGAAGTGAGCAACAAATACAACGATTCTGGCGTGGTAACGAGGATATCCGGTGGATGGGAGGCTATGCGCCGCCGCTCCTGTGCGGTGGTGTCGCCTGAACGAGTGGCGACCGCGATCTTCGGCACGGGCAGCCCTTGCGCCTCGCACTGTGCGGCAATGCCCTCCAAAGGCTGTTCTAGGTTCTTGGCCACATCGGCCGCGAGCGCCTTTAACGGCGAGATATACAGCACACGCACACCGGCACGCCGCGTGCGTGGCACGGTCATCAATCGGTCGATGGCTGAGAGAAACGCAGCCAATGTTTTGCCGGAACCGGTAGGGGCGATGACCAAGACATTGCGACCGGAATGGATTGCCGGCCATGCCTGAGCCTGTGCCTCGGTCGGCTGACCGAAGGCATGCTCGAACCACACCTTGGTGGGTTCGGAAAACAGGCTCAGGCTTTCGTACATATGTACGATTATAGGTCAGCTGAAGTAGGCGATGACTTCTTCGGCGGTACCGTAGGCACTTTGGGCACCGAGCTCGGTGGCCGCATAAGCGGAGACGTAGGAGCCGATTTGCGCGGATTGCAGCAGCGTATGACCGGCGGCCAAGCCAGCCAGCACGGTCCCCATGAACGAGTCGCCGCAACCGGTGGTGTCCACTGCATTGACTTGCGCGGCGGATACGCGATGCCAACGTCCGTTCTCGATCACCACCGATCCCGACGCACCAAGCGTCACTATCGCCCGGTCGAATCCGTAATCGGTGAATCGTTCGGCGACCTCATACCAGTCGAGTGATTCCACGTCACCATCCGGCAGACCCAGCAGTTGAGCCACTTCATGCTGGTTGACCAGCAGAATATCCGTGGCTTCCACCAGTTCGTGAGGCAGCTCGTCCATAAATGGCGAGTCGTTGAGCAGCACGGTCACGCCAGCGTCATGCGCGGTCTGCGCGGCGGCGATAACGGTGGAAATCGGGCTCTCCAAACACAGGCCCAATACCGCGCATTCGGCGATGGTCGTGCGATGTGATTGCACATAGCCGGCACTTGCCTTGGCATTGGAA
The DNA here is from genome assembly GCF_041900695.1 of Bifidobacterium sp. 2450. Lineage (NCBI taxonomy): Bacteria > Bacillati > Actinomycetota > Actinomycetes > Bifidobacteriales > Bifidobacteriaceae > Bifidobacterium > Bifidobacterium sp. 2450. Next base: position 56,587 of record NZ_JBHEEA010000009.1, on the reverse strand, counting down.
CCCGGCGAATAGACGATGGTGTTCTCGCCCTCAGCGCTCACGGTGATTACCGTGGTGCCGCTGGGGCCTTCGACATGCAGGATATCGGCGGTGTCGACGCCGGCCTCATCCAGCTTGCTTAATAGGAAGTCCGCGTTGGAGTCCTCGCCCACCGCACCCAGCAACTGGACATTGACACCGAGACGAGCGGCGGCAGACGCCTGATTCGCGCCCTTGCCGCCCGGCAGCACTTTCATGGCACCACCATTGACGGTTTCACCTGGCTTGGGTAGTCGTTTAGTGGTTACGGTGTAATCGGCGTTCATCGAGCCGACCACGATTACCGAGCCCGGCGCATCCTTCAGCGCTTCCAATCGTTCCCGTACGGGCTCGGGCATCTGTTCATGTTCTTCTTCACTTATCACCATGGGCTCCGAGCATAGTAGGCGGCGGGCCCAAATGCGCATATGATCAGCCGCGCAACTTGCGAAGACGCTCGTGCATGACCACCATCAGCACCAAGAGCACCAGCAAATACCCCGGGTAGAGACTGATTGTCACATATTGCGCGATGATGCCGAACAGTGGCGGCATGAGCAGTGAGCCCACATAGGCGCAGGCCATCTGCACGCCGACGATGGCCTGCGATTTGTCTTCGCCGAAGTAGGCCGGCGTCGAGTGGATGACGCACGGATAAATCGGCGCGCACCCGAAGCCGATGACCACCAGCCCAACGACCACGCCAAGGTGGTGAGGCAATGGCACGAACATGGTGAGGATGCCGGCGAACACCAGCATTTGGCCGAGGCGAATCATGACCGGATCCTTGAATCGCATGGTCAGGAAGCCGGAAAGCGCACGGCCCACGGTGATACCTACGTAGAATAGGCTGGCCCAGCTGGCGGCGGTGATCTTGTCGATGCCGCTGTGCATCACCATATAGCTGGAGGCCCACAGACCCGCCGTGGATTCGACGGCGCAGTAGCAGAAGAACATCACGAGGATTTCCTTGGCACCGCGAATGGCGAGCACGCCGGCCACGCCGAGCGGTTTGCGTTCAGCAACAGACACCCCTTCAGCAGTGCCAAATCTCTCGGCATTGCCGTCAGATGATACGGTGCCATCGGTCGATTCGCCGACCGCAGTTGCGCCACGTTTCTTCCACAGTGGCAGGCTCAGCACCAGGATGACGGTCAGCATCACCTGCAGGATCGCGATGTACCGATAGCCCCACGGCCAGCCTTGACCTTGAGAGAGCGCATAGCCCATGATGTAGGGGCCGACCGATGCGCCGACGCCCCACATGCAGTGCAGCCAACTCATATGCCGGCTTTCGTAGTGAATGGCTACGTAGTTATTGAGCGCCGCATCCACTCCGCCCGCGCCAAGGCCGTATGGTATGGCGATGGCCAACAGCACCCAGTAATTCGGGGCAACGGAGAAACCGGCCAAGGCCGCCGCAGTCAACGCCACCGAAACGGCGGTGACCTTGCCTGCCCCGAATTTCAATGTCATTCGGTTCGAAAGCAGCGCCGAGACGATCGTGAACATGGAAATCACCGCGGAGATGCCGCCGGCCCACGCCACCGGCACGTTCAGATCCTGGCTCATGGTGGGCCATGCGGACCCGAGTAGCGAATCCGGCAATCCCAGACTGATAAACGCCACATAGATGACGGCAAGCAACAGACTGGCCATGTTCCATCTCCCATTCACAGTGCGGCACCGGTTGTGATAACGATGTCATCAGTCTATCGAATAGCGCTTCAGCAACACGCAAACATCACAGTTTGGAGTCTTGCCCGCAGTACACCGGCGTGGAATCGGCTACGCCGCGCGGGTCAAAGCCGATGATGTCGTAGTTGTCCTTGAGATAATCGGTGGCGGTGCACTCGATGAAATCCTGATGATATACCGCAGCACCCTCTGACGAAATAGCTGTCCGCCAAAGACGGACTGAGAGGAGAGAAATACGAGTAGCCCGCTACCACCCGAGGCCTCCCCCCCAGTCAGCTTCGCCGACAGCCCCCTCATCAGAGGGAGCTTGAGATAGGACGGTCAGGTATCGATCTTGGAGCGGTCGAAATCGTCAGCGTTGTCGACGATGAACTGCTTGCGCGGCGGCACGTCGTCGCCCATCAGCAGGCTGAAAATCTCGGATGCCTGGGCGGCGTCCTCCATGCGGATGCGGCGCAGCATACGCGTGCGCGGGTCCATGGTGGTGTCCGCCAACTGGTCGGCGTCCATCTCGCCCAGACCCTTGTATCGCTGGATGTCGTCGTTGTATCCGATGTGCTTCTTGTCGAGGTCGGCCAGTTTGCCGGCCAGCTCGTCATCGGAATACGTGTAGATGTATTCGCCCTTGTGCGAGCCGGTCAACGCGATGCGGTGCAGCGGCGGCACTGCGGCATACACGTAGCCGTGTTCGATAAGCGGCCGCATGTACCGGTAGAACAGCGTCAGCAGCAGGATACGGATATGAGCACCATCCACATCGGCATCGGTCATCATGATGATCTTGCGGTAGCGCGACTGTTCGATGTCGAAGCTCTGGCCGGAGCCGGCGCCCACCACTTGGATGATGGCTGCGCATTCCTTGTTGGAGAGCATCTGCGTAATCGACGCCTTCTGCACGTTCAGAATCTTGCCTCGAATCGGCAGCAGTGCCTGGAAACCAGCGTTGCGGGCGGCCTTGGCGGTACCGAGTGCGGAATCACCCTCGACGATGAACAGTTCGGCCACGTCGTCATTGCCCGGCTGGCAGTCGGAGAGTTTGGCCGGCATCGAGGCGGATTCGAGCGCGTTCTTGCGGCGCGTGACCTCCTTGGCCTTGCGCGACTGGATGCGTGCGTGCATTTCGCCGACGATCTTCTCCAGCACGCGGCCGGATTGTTCCTTGTACCCGCGCTTGGAGCCGGTGATCATCTCGCCGAATTGCTTGTCGGTGAGCCTGGTGACGATCGGCTTGACCTGCGCGGTGCCAAGCACGTCCTTGGTCTGGCCTTGGAACTGAGGTTCGGCCACGCGTGCGGTGACCACGGCCACGAGTCCGGCTTGGATATCGTCGCGCTCCACCTTCATGGCGGAGTCCTTCATGTTCACCTTGAGCTTGCGGGCGTTGTCTTCCACCGCCTTGCGAATCTGCTTGGTGATGGCGTTCATGAAACCGTCCACGTGAGTACCGCCGCCGGGCGTCTCCACGATGTTCACGAAGCTCATGATTGTGGTGTCATAGCCGTTGACCCATCGCAGGGCGATGTCCACGCCGCAGGTGCGTTCGATTTCCTGGGCGTGCAGTTCGCCGCCCTCGCCCACGGCCTGGGTCTCCTCCTTATAGGTGCCCTCGCCTTGGATGCGCCAGATGTCGGAGATCGGCTCGCCTTTGGACAGGAAGTCGACGAAGTCCTTGACGCCGCCTGTGTGCAGGAATTCCACGACGCGCGGGTGCGCGGGCTGTTCGCCGAACGCGCCATCGACGACCTGGTCGCCGGCCGTCAGCGAGAAGTCCTCCTCGGCCGGGCTCTCGGCATCGTCGGGCTGGGATTCGGCGGAGTCGTCGAGGAGTTCGGCATCGTCGGACGAGACATCCAAGGCCGGTGCCTGGTCTTGCGCAGGTTCGACTGTTGCGTCATCAGTGGCCTCGACGGTGTCAGCCGCCGCCGTTTCCGGTACGTTTTCGTCGATGATGGTGATTTTGAGGCCGGGCACCAGGAAGCTGGTCTGACGCACGCGGTCGATGAGCTGTTCGTATGAGAACTCGGCGGTTTTGTTGAAGATCTCCGGATCATACCAGTAGCGAATACGGGTACCAGTGGTTTTGGGAGATACCTTGCCGATGATTTCCAGCTCGGTGGGTCGGTTCTTGCGAGTGCGCTTGAACGGGGAATCGGGAGACGGATTGGCCGGGTCGGCATCCGTGTATACGCCAGGGTGACCTTGGTGGAAGGTCATGTGGTGCGTCTTGCCGTCACGATCCACTTCGACGTCCAGTCGGGAGCTCAGGGCATTGACCACGGAGGAGCCCACGCCGTGCAGGCCGCCGACGGCGTTATAAGACGAGTTGCCGAACTTGGCACCGGCATGCAGTTTGGTCAGCACGACCTCCACGCCGGACAGGCCGGTTTTCGGTTCCTTGTCCACCGGGATGCCTCGGCCATTGTCCGCGACTTCCACGGAACCATCGGTGTGCAGGGTGACCACAATGTCGTTGCAGAAGCCGGCCAAGGCCTCGTCCACGGAGTTGTCGATGATCTCCCACAGGCAGTGCATAAGCCCCTGCGAGTCGGTGGTGCCGATGTACATGCCCGGACGCTTGCGTACCGCATCCAAGCCCTCAAGAACAGCTAGGTCCTTGGCGCCGTATTCTTCTTTGGGCATACAGTCCTATTTTTCTCTTCAAATGCTTGGCTCCCCTCACAGAGGGGAGCCAGATGATCATTGATCCAGGAAGTCGCGCAGGGTCTGCGAACGGGACGGGTGGCGCAGCTTGGACATGGTCTTGGACTCGATCTGACGGATGCGTTCACGGGTCACGCCATACACACGGCCGATGTCGTCCAGCGTCTTCGGCTGGCCGTCTTCCAGGCCATAGCGCATCTTGATGACGCCGGCCTCACGCGGAGACAGGGTTTCCAGCACCTGCTTGAACTGTTCCTGCAGCAGGGAGAAGGCCACGGCGTCGGACGGAGCGATGGCGTCGGTATCCTCAATGAGGTCACCGAACTCGGAATCGCCATCCTCGCCAAGCGGGGTGTGCAGGGAAATCGGCTCGCGGCCGTACTTCTGCACTTCCTGCACCTTCTCAACCGGCATGTCCAGCTCGCGGGCCAGCTCGTCCGGCGTAGGTTCACGCCCCAGATCCTGCAGCATCTGGCGCTGTACACGGGACAGCTTGTTAATCACTTCAACCATGTGCACAGGCACGCGAATGGTGCGGGCCTGATCGGCCATGGCACGGGTGATGGCCTGACGAATCCACCACGTGGCGTAGGTGGAGAACTTGAAGCCCTTCTTCCAGTCGAACTTCTCGACGGCACGAATCAGACCAAGGTTGCCTTCCTGGATCAAATCAAGGAAGAGCATGCCGCGACCCGTGTAGCGTTTGGCGAGCGAGACCACAAGTCGTAGGTTGGCTTCCAGCAGATGGTCCTTAGCCTTCTTGCCGTCGGCGGCGGCCCACTTGAGTTCACGCTTGCGCTTGAACTCCATGCCTTCGCTTTCGGTGTCGAGCAGGTGCTGGGCGTACAGGCCGGCCTCGATGCGCTCGGACAGGTCGACTTCCTGCTCGGCGTTCAGCAGGCTCACGCGGCCGATCTGCTTCAGGTAGTCCTTGACCGGGTCGGCGGTTGCGCCGGCCGCAATCACACGACGTTTCGGATTGCCCGAGGGGATGATGTTTTCTTCCTCATCATCCGTGTCGGAGACCACGTAGGCACCCTTTTCCTTGGGCTGCTCGGGTGCCTTGGACTTGGCTTCTTCCTCGTCCTCGTCGTCTTCCACATCGTCGTCGTCGGCATCGTCTTCGTCAACGTCGTCAAGATCCTCGTCGAGGTCGTCAACGTCCAAATCGTCGTCGTTGACCTCGGCATCGTCATCAAGCTCGTCATCGACCTGAGTGTCCTCGTCTTTGACGAGCTCATCGTCCTTGGCCTTCTTCGCGGTTTTCTTCGCAGCGGACTTGCGCGTGGTCTTTTTCGAGGGCTCTGCGGACTTGGACTTCTTGGCGGAAGTCTTGCGCGCGGTGGTCGTAGAGCTGGCCTTCTTCTTGGTCTCGGTCTCCTCGCTGGACTCGGCTGTCTGCTTGGTTGCCGTCGTTTCCTTCGTGGCCAAAACTGCTCCTTCTGATCTCTCGCCGTGAAGTGCATATACCACATGGGCCCACTTCTGGCAAGGGCAAATCGTCAACTATGTGAGTAAACCACCCTCCACGGACGATTATTCCCACATCGTTGCCCGACGTGTTGCCGATCACCACACGCTTTCCTTCCGCGCATCGCGCGTAAAACCTCGGAAATCCGCCGTTTCTGTTCACTCAGCCCGAGCACCATGCCGGTGCCACGCCTCGATCGGCGGCTGAGAATATCATCGCCGCCAGCGAACAATCCTCATCGAGCAGCAGGCATCGCAAGGCGAACACCATTGCTCGTGGATCGCCCAGCCACCATAAGGTGTAGGCGATTACGGCCAATGGCTGTATGCAGTACGGCACCGGTGAGGCTTCGGCGATATCGAGCAACATACCGATGCCAGTATGGCAACGCTCCTTATCCGGCATCATGCCTTCATCCTCGAATGCGCAGGTCAGCAGCTCGCCCATTCGTGTTCTCGTACGCGCCAGATGTGGTCGCGCCGCGAATTCCATGAGCCATGACTTGGGGCAACGGCTTTCATCAATAACCAACGAGAGAATCAGCGCATCACGAATCGATAAGGTCTCGCGCATGCCCACCGCAAACGCGGCCATCGTCTCTCGGCCTAGGTCGGTGTTCCCGGCATCGAGGCAAGACAGCCATTCGTCCAATGGTTCGGCCACCCAGTCGGCATTAGCCTGCTGCGCGCCTCGAAGTCGGCGATCATTGCGAAATTCCTGTGATCTCGTCTCCAACTCGTCAAAGACAAAGGGCTCCGTCTGCTCGGCGGCGTGCCGTTTGGCGTGTCGGTTCTTACGCGGCTTGTGTGGCGTGTTGTTGTTCATCATGTCCTCCTTGACTAATGGTGTGCAATCTATTGGTGTTGTGGTGCGCGCTGAGCCAAGTAGCTCACGCACCGAGTGGGTGTGCCCACTATGGCTGAAAACGCCGTATGACGCAGGAAAAAACGACCATTGTGGTTCTAGCTTCAAAACCCTTGATTTTCAACGTTCTTGTGTTCTTCAAACCCTGTGGATAAGTTATTAGGCATGTGCACAACTGCTAACAAACGCGAAATCATCGAGCCACGCATCATTCAGTTGGTGCGGGAACTGACTGCCGCCCCCGCCACCGACGAGGTTGCCGACGCCCTGAAACCGGTGATGGAACAGGTTGTGGACCAAGCCGCCTTCTCCAGCCAAGGAGGCAAACGACTGCGTGCGCTGCTCGCATTGGACGCCTTCGATATTCTTGCCGGCGACGTGACTCCTGATTGGCGTGACGCCATGATTGACCTAGCCTGCGCCATTGAAGTGTTTCAGACGGCCGCACTGGTGCATGACGACATCATCGACGAATCCGATCTGCGCCGGGGCAAGCCTTCCGCACATCGTGCCTTGGAACAGGCCGTACACAGCGGTGCCATAGGCCGTGGCTTGGGCCTGATGCTCGGCGACATTCTGGCCACTGCCTGCATTGAAATCACACGCCGGTCCGCCAGCCGTCTTCCCAGCACCGATGCCCTGAACGAGGCGTTTCTTACCATGCAGCGCGAGGTGGAAATCGGCCAGGTACTGGATTTGGCCGTCGAGATGACCCCGCTGTCTAATCCCGAAGCTCTGGCGAACGCCTCATTGAACGTATTCCGCTGGAAGACAGCCAGTTACACCACCATCGCTCCACTGCTGCTTGCACTGCTGGCCGCAGGAGAGAGCCCGGATCAGGCCAGGCATTGCGCGTTGGCCGTCGGCCGGCCGCTCGGACTGGCGTTCCAACTGGCGGATGACCTGTTGGATGTCGTCGGATCAAGCCGCAATACCGGAAAACCAATTGGCGGAGACATCCGAGAAGGCAAACGCACAGTGCTGTTGGCTGATGCTCTGTCTGCGGCAGATACGGCGGATAAGGCCGATCTGATCGCCATCTTCGAAGCGGATTGTCGCAATGACAACCAGGTGGCCCGCACCATTGAACTGTTCACGTCGACCGGTGCTCTTGATCGATCCCGCGAGCGCATCGCTGCCCTATGGGGTGAGTCCCGTAAGGCGATTGCCGGTCTTGAGCTGAATTCCGAAGCGCAACGCCGTCTGACCGAGGCTTGTGCGCGATTCATCCCCGAATCCTTGCGATAGTCCACAATGCGAGCCGCCGGACCATGAGACCATGAACACCGGTGAAAACCCGTGAAAACTATGCGCTGATGCTCCGGCCGCGTAACCGGGGCCATGTACACTGAACGTGTTTAGTCGTGATTAAAGGAACCGTACGATACAACATGAGTGAGAACGAGCCCGCGCAGATGATTGAGGGACGCTACCGCATCGTGCGCAATATCGCCGAGGGTGGTATGGCCACCGTGTATGAGGCCATCGATGAGCGTCTGGGGCGCACCGTGGCGATTAAGGTCATGCACACACAACTCGCCAAAGGCCCGCATCGGGAGCAGTTCGTCGAACGGTTCCGCCGCGAGGCCAATTCGGCCGCGTCCATCGCCAACCCGCACATCGTTCAGGTGTATGACACCGGCGAGTTCAATGGACTTGATTTTCTGGTCATGGAATATGTGCATGGCGTCAATCTGCGGCATGAGATGAACGCCCAAGGCACATTCTCCGTACGTGAGACGCTGCGCGTGGTAGCGGAGACGCTGGATGGTCTGGCTTCCGCGCATCGCGCCGGCGTGGTTCACCGTGACATCAAGCTCGAGAACATTTTGATCAATGATCGCGGCCATGTGCAGATCACTGATTTCGGTTTGGCCAAGGCCGCCAGCCAGGCCACATTGAGCTCCACCGGCATGCTATTGGGCACCGCCGCTTATCTGGCTCCCGAAATGATCGAGAACAATCAGGCCACCGCGCAAGGCGACCTGTATTCGGTGGGCATCATGGCATGGGAGATGCTGACCGGCAAGGTGCCGTTCGATTCGGATAATCCGGTGACGCTTGTCTTCAAGCATGTTCATGAGGACGTGCCGTCCGTGGCCACGGTCTGCCAGGGCATTGATCCGTCCGTGGCGGCGTTCATCGCCCATCTGACCGCGCGTCAGGTGGATGCCCGCCCCGCCGATGGCGCGGCAGCAGCTGAGGAACTAAGCCAGTTGGCCGCCAAATTGCCGCTGGAGGCGTGGCAATACCGTTTGCATGCCGAACCTATCGGAGGCGATCAGACCGATGCCACCGCTGCAGCATTGGTAGGCAATATCGCCGAGCAGGCCCCGCTGACCGGCGTACCTGCCGGTGCAGCAACGTTCGAGCCGTCCGTACCGGCATTTTTGGCCGATGATGCCGCAAGCAATACCGCCGATACCGGTGGCGCCGCAGACGTCAATCCTCCGGCACCTCCGGTCGCCCCCACCACGGCACTTGATTCGTCGATGTTAGCCGATGCTTCGGCTCCCCATAAGGCGCAGATCATGGCACAGTCCGGCAGCGAGACACAAGTGCTGCCTCAGGCCGGCGATGCCTTCACCCGAGCGCTTGCCCTTTCCGATGAGCCGGACGTCGCTTCCAATGGCACCGGGCCAAAGAAGCAGCGCAGCAAAAAACCGCTCATCATCGTACTGGTGATCGTGCTGGTACTGGCTGCAATCGGCGGAACCGCCGGCTGGTGGTGGTTTGCCGGACCGGGCAGCTATTGGAGCGTGCCCAAGCCGGATGACGTGGCCTGCGATGCGAATGCAGGCACCGAATGTTCGCTGGCCGGCGCGGATTGGGCCACGTATGAAAGCACGTTGAAGGCTCTCGGCATCCCCTACAAGACGCACAAGGAATACAGCGACGACGTGGCGGAAGGCAAGATCGTCTCTTCTTCCGTGAACAAGACCAAGGCCGTTGTGAACAGCCACATAAGCAAGCGAGCCAATCAGGAGCTTACGGTGGTGGTGTCCAAGGGCGTGCGGATGGCCACCATCCCGAAGGATATTCTCGACGCGGATTCGGCCAATGGCAAAGACCCGTTGGACGCGCTCAAGAAGGCTGGCTTCGATAATATCAAGCACGACGAGTCGAAGGACGAGTATTCGATGGACACGCCGCAGGGTGTGGCGTTGACGATCTCCCCTGATCCCGGTACCACGGCCAAGCACAACGATGAAGTGACGGTCACTTTGAGCAAGGGACCAATGCCGGTGACCATGCCTAACATCGTCGGTAAGACCCAGGATGAGATGCAAGCCGCGCTCGGCGAGTTGAAGCTCACGGCCAATGTCACCGAACAGTACGATGACAAGGTCGAGGCCGGCCAAGTCATTTCCGCGTCTCAGGAAGCCGGAGCCCAGCTGAAGTGGGGAGACAGCGTGGACGTGGTGATTTCCAAGGGTCCGGAGATGGCGACGATACCGTCCGGCCTTGTCGGCAAACAGGAAAGCGCCGTGACCAAGACGCTTGAGGGTCTCGGGTTCGAGGTGAAAACCGACAAGGTGCTCGGTGGTCTGTTCGGCACGGTACGTACCGTGAAAAGCGGGGATACGGACCTATCCAACGGCGGCAAGATACGCCTGCGCGATGCCAACGGCAACCCCACCGTCATCACCCTCACCATCGTGTGAGAGTAATCAACTGGCTCCCCTCGCTGAGGGGAGCCAACACATATTATTCGGTTTCTTCGGCGGCCTGTTGGGCCTTGAGCTCGGCCTTGACCTTCTGGGCGTATTCGTTCACGAATTCCTGACCGCTCATTTTCTGGATTGCGGCGGAAACGCGATCGGTCAGCGAACGCAAATCATCATGTGTAATCTCATCGGCCGGCTTCTTGGCAACCTCAATCGGCTTGCCATACAACACCTTGGTCTTGCCCTTCTTGGGAATCGACGTGCCAATCGGCTGCAGCTTGTCCGAGCCGATGATGGCGGTCGGCACAATCGGGCAACCGGTCTCGAGTGCAAGTCGTGCGGCGCCGGTGTGTCCCTTGTACAGTCGACCGTCCGGGCTGCGCGTGCCTTCAATGTGGATACCGAACAGGTGCCCATCCTCGATAATCTCGCGTGCGTGCTCGAGTGCGCCAATCGACTTGCTGCCACCGGAACGATCAACCGGGAACACGCCCACGGACGTGAACCACCACTTCTTGAACTTGCCCTTCAATCCCTTGCCCTCGAAGTATTCGGCTTTGCCCATGAAGTGCACCATGCGCGGGCAGGTAATCGGAATCAAAGCATCGTCGATCACCGCCAGATGGTTGGCTGCGATAATCGCGCCACCCTCTCGCGGCACGTTATTCAGTCCGCTGACAGCAGGGCTCAAACGATGATGAGCAATAGGGCCGAAACCTTTGACGAAGAACCAGTAGAGCACTTGGCATTCCTCCCGCAGACGAACTAGCCATTGGCCGGTCGCCTGATTAGAGTGACAGTTATGACTGAGAACCAGAATAGCAATGCCGACGGAGAGAGGCCAACCCCCACGCCGGGCAACGGACAGGATTCCGATACTTCATCCAAGTCGTCGACTCCCGGTGCCGCCGGACAAGCCACGAATGGTGCCGATACACCGCAATCGCATGACGCGAACGATTTGGATGCGGCGTGGGCCGCGTTCGAAGCCGAGCATCAGGCCGACTTGCATGACGTGGCTTCCTCCAGGCAGGCCAAAAGGTTCGAGAAGCAGACCAAGAAACGCGAGAAGGAGGCGCTGCTTTCCGTAGATGACTTGGATATCGGCTCGTTCACCGATGATGCTCGCCCGAGCCGTGGCGGCAAAAAAGGCAAGCGGTCAGGTCCCCGTGATTTCACCGGCTCCAGCTGGCTGGATACCGATAATGTGATGGACGCCTATGATGATGGCGGCTTCACTCCCCCGAACCCTGATCTTGGTCCGGTCAAAGCGTCTACGGTACTGCTGACGGCGTTGCTTATCATTGGTCTCGTAGGCGAAGCGGTGATGATATTCGTCCCCGGCTTGAACGCGATTCCTCTCTTAGGCGCGCTGCTCAATATTCTCTTCGGGCTGGGCGTCATTTTAGGCTTGGGTGGATTGGTGGCCAAAATCCTCAACCGCAAAGACCGCCCCGGTGATCAGGGCGGCTATTACGACGACGGCGCGAGGGTGTAGCTCGCGTAGGCTGTGTGGTCCTTGTCTCCCCTCTCTGAGGCTGAGCCGTTAAGCAAACAGCCCAGTGGGCTGTTTGTAGGCGAGGTGTGAGAGATAGCGAACCAATGTATTGCGGGCGTGGCTCGTCCGTAATTGCGGCCGAGCCAAGATAGGTCACGAATTGAAGTCGATGGACTCCTGCAACTCGGCAATCATGGCCTTGGCCGCATCAAGAGCCTTACGTTTGCCGAATACCACATCCTGCTGGTACCGCACGATGGTTTTGCCGAGTTCGGAGGCACCGTTTGGTGTAATCGATGGCGATTGCCCCAGTGTCGGCTGAATCTCATCCACAAAATCAAGTGCGGTCCGATCAGTTCCGATTGCATCCTTGGCAAGCATCTTACGAATGTCGTTATTGGCGGGGATGCCGCGTTCGGTACCAAGAATCGTTCCGACGTTCTTATCGTTGATCAGATAATCCACCAGCATGGCGGCTTCGGCAGGATGCTGTGTGCCGGAGGAAATCGCCCAGTACATGCCGGGTTTCAAGTACATGGTCCGTTCCCCCGGCGTGATCTGCGGCAGTTGCACCAACGTCATATTATCCGTGCCAGCGGCCTCGGCATACGGAGTAATCTGCGTGGCTTGCGCAATCATCATCGCCTGCTTGTCCTTGCCGAAATCAGTGTCGTTCAGCGTGGCGGCAGTATTCTCACTCCATCGTTCCGCACTGCCTTCGATGCCGTTCTTGGCCCAGTCAGCAGGCAACTGCAAGAATGAAGCCAAGGTTTCAGGCGAGATGGCGACAGTGTTGCCTTTGAACAGGCTCTCGCCATGCTGCCGCGCCCACAATTGCAGGCCATAGCCATTATCCGGTGCGATGGCACCGATGATTTTGCCGCCTGATTTGTCTGATACTTGTTTGGCAAAATCCCCGAATTCATCCCACGTCCAATGGTCGGTATCTGGCAGGGTGAGGTCCAGCGAGTCGAGCAAGTCGTTATTGACGATGACACCATATTGCGAGGTGGCTGCAGGTGCGGCGACTTGTTTGCCTTCCACTTGGCCCATGGTTTTCAGTGACTTATCCATAGTGCTCAGGTCGAGGTATTTCGATGTCTTGTTCAAATCGAGCAGGGCATCCATGGAACCATAGAAAGCCAGGTAAAGCTCATCCATCTGCATCACATCGGGCGCGTTGCCGCCTGCCGACTGTACGGCGAGCTTGTCCCAGTAGCCGGTCCAGTCAGCATACTCGGTATCGACGTGGATGTTCGGATGTTCTTTTTCGAAGCCTTTGACCGCTTTCTCAGTGGCCTTGATGCGGGCGTCGCCTCCCCACCAGTTGAGACGGATCGTCACGTCCCCTTTGGCCGGCACAACCGGCACGTCAGCGGCACCAACCGAAGTGCCGCACGCCGCAGTCACACACAAGGCCACGGCCGCCATAACAGTCGCCATATATTTCTTCCACAAACGCTTCATCACTTGCCTCCCCCGTAGTTGCAATTCCCTGAACGAGATACTTTTGCCCGAACGTGAACACCAGGAACAGCGGGATCAGGCTAACCACGCTCATGGCGAACATCGGGCCGTAGCTGGACTGAGACTGCGAGTCGATGAAGGTACGCAACGCGATCGGCACGGTATACATGTCCGGCTTGGTCAAGTACAGCAGTTGGCTGAAGAAATCGTTCCACGTCCAGATGAACGTGAACACGGCGCAGGTGCCGATGGCCGGCTTCATCAAAGGTAGTAGCACTTGGAAGAAGATGCGAATGTGACCGGCGCCGTCGAGCTTGGCGGCCTCATCCAAGTCGCGTGGCAGTCCTCGTAGGAACTAGGTGAAGAATCCATCCATCGCCAAAAACTTCGGCAGAATCAACGGCACGAAGGTGTTGATCAGATGCAGCGAGTTCCACATGATGTACTGCGGAATCACAATCACATGAATCGGCACCATGAGCATCAGCAGCATAAAGCCAAACAGCACGCCACGGAACCGGAAGTTGAGTCGTGCGAAGGCATAGGCCGCCATCGAGCAGGTGAGGATGTTGCCGACGATCGCGAATACGACGATGATCAGCGAGTTGAGAATATACCGCCCGAACGGCTGGCTCAGCGCATTCCATCCGGCCGCGTAATTCTCCCAGACCGGATTGGTGACCACGAGACCCATGTTCTTGAAGATCTCGTCCTGCGGGCGCAGCGAGCTGGCGATCATCCACAGAATCGGATACAGCATAAGAATCGCCACGAGCAGCACGGCAATCTGCCTGATGACGGCCACGATTACGCGGGATACGGCACGCTTCTTGTTGCCGTTCAGGCCGTTTCCCGAGCCAAGTTCGGCTGCGTTCATTGGTTGAGTCATAGTCGTATTAGTCGTCATAGTGCACCCAGAACTTCGAAAGAGCGAAATTGATTCCCGTCAGCACGGCCACGATAATCACCATGATCCAGGCCAGTGCGGAGGCATATCCCATCTTCAGAGAGGCGAAACCCTGCTGGTAGAGGTACAGCGTGTAGAACAGCGTCGAATCGCTTGGGCCGCCCGTGCCGCCGGAGACTACGTACGCTTGGGTGAAGGTTTGGAAGCTGTTGATCACGCTCATCACGAGATTGAAGAAGATGATGGGCGACAGCTGCGGCAGGGTGATGGCTGTGAACTGCTTCCATTTGCCGGCACCGTCCACGCTGGCCGCCTCGTACAATTCGCGCGGTATCTGGCGCAGGCCGGCCAGGAAGATGACCATCGGCGAGCCGAACTGCCACACATGCAGGGCGATAAGCGTCCAATTGGCGGTGTCCGGGTTCGCGGTCCAAGACATCGATGAGTTCGCACCGAACAGGTTCAGCAGTGCATTGAACAGACCGTCCGAACCGAACACCATTTTCCACGGCACCGCCACGGCTACCGAACCGCCGAGCATGGACGGCAGATAGAAGGCCGAGTGGTAGAAGGCGAGTCCCTTCATGCCACGGTCCAGCACAACGGCCAAAGCCAGTGCGGCGATCAATTGCAGCGGCACGGAGATCACCACGTAGGTGAGCGTGACCTTCAGCGAGCTCACAAACCGCGGGTCGGCAAGCATATGCCGGTAATTCATGAGCCCCACGAACTGTGGAGGTTTGATCATGTTGTACTTGGTGAATGAGATCACCAGCGAATGCAACATGGGAATAAGGCTCAAACAGATGGCACCAATCAGCCACGGTGCCAGAAAGCCCAGCGCGACCTTGGTGTCGGTCGGTTTGTCTTTCGGCTTATGCCGGTTTTTGACCAGCGACCCGAATTCCGAAAACGAACTCACGATGTCCCTCCCATAGCTTCAGCCTTCATCGGCTGTATGCATCACAGCATATTGAATCGTCATCCGCCGTTGCCACTTGTTGCCAAAGTTGCATTCATCTCATGGTGATGCCGCTTCAAGATGAGATGAACATGGCATTGTGCATCGGATGATCCATCATCTCCGCTTTACCCAATCGCAAACCCTCATGAGGATATGAGACGATGCCGCACCCCTCTATGAGGGTCTGCGGCATCGCTAGCCAATAGTTAACAATCCATAGGTCCGTCACGCTTCGATATCATCGAAGGTGACGTTGCGGGCATGATGCAGACGCACACGCATATGGTTCTCCTCCGAGGTCTTGCGATCCGATGCGGTGGCGTATGTGACATTATGGAACTCCATGTTCTCGAATACCGGCGGCACATCCGAACCTTCGCCATCATCGTTATATCCCACGGAATGAATCAAGATGTGCGAGGCCTCGCAATGGCGCAACCGCACGTCACGCACGTATCGGCACACCCGCGAGGCTTTCTACGACCTTCTTGGCCTCACTAGCAACTTCCGTCTTGCTGCCACCGTTCTTGAGACGGTTGATTTCACCGTTCAGGATGCCATCAGTGCGCTTGTCGAGTTTGAAGGTCAAGGCGATGATCCAAGAGAGCACCAGACCGATGACAGTCCAGCAAGGGAACCAAATCAGGCTTCGCGCAACGAGCCAGAACAGGCAGGATGCTATGGCCACCGCGGTCCATGCTCCACCACCCATTGCCGGCTGAATCTTCCACGTGGCGAAAATGGTGCCCAAAGGCACGATGCCCGGACCAAAGGCAAGTTGGGACACGTTCTTCGGACCGATCTTGGAGAACAGATAGCCCCATAGCGGTGTAAAGAACTTGGTGACAACATCAATGGAAAGCAGCATAGATGCGAACGCCGCATTCTTGCCCCAGCAGAAGATCACGAAGAACACGAAGGTCTGGCCGAACACATCCATCATGCAATGGCTGGTCAGGTAAATGCCCATGAACTTGCGGAACGAGGAGATACGGAAGGTCGAGATGTAGTCAACGGCCAGATTGCCGACATTCTTGCACCAACGCGCAAAGCCGAACGGCTGCTTCTTCTCCGCTTCGATCGCAGACACGTCGTAACCGGCTTCCTCAGGAGTCATCTCCCACGTGGTGCGGGATACGATAAACAGCATGATGGCGAACACAACGGTGATGCCGATGGCAAATGTCTGATATGAAATGGCCTTGTCATCGCCCATCACCGACAGCACCTATCCGCCATAGGAATGATCACCGTGGAACCGGAAACAATCATACGCATGGTGGAAAGCAACGTACGGCCGTTGTAATCATCGGTCATCTCAGTGGGCAACGATGAGTAGGAGACGAGGAACATCTGCAATACAACATGGAAAACGGATTCAAAGCAGTGCAGGATTTTCTGCGTCACCCGACTGATGCCTTGTTCGCCTTCAACGACGTAATGGCCATCGGATTCATGGCCGCAGCCCAGCGTAAAGGCATACACATCCCCAACGATGTCAAAGTGGTGGGTTTCGACGACATACTGATGTCCGCCTTTACCAATCCCCAGCTATCCACCATTCGACTTCCTGTGGAGGAGAACGCACGTAATGCCGCTGAGCTACTATTGCAGCGCCTTAGGCGACACAATATCGGTGCGGCGAGCACTCTAGCAGAACAAGCAATGTTCATCGATCGAGGCAGCATCCACACCATCGAATCATGATATAGACACATAAGCCCCCTCATCAGAGGGGGCTGAGTACGGTGTATCACGCCTTGGACTTGGCGGTTTCGATCCACTTGTCGAACAGGGCTTCGGCCTTGCCGGAATCGACGGTTTCCTCGGCCAGCTTGTAGGCTTCGGCGAAACGCTCGGCCAGTGTGCCGTTGCCGACCAGATTGCCGTCGGCCACGATGGCGGAGGCGGCGTTGAGCAGTGCGGTGGTGCGGGACGGAATGTCCTTGCCAGCCAGGAAGTCCTTGAATGCGTTGGCGTTGACGTCCGGAACGCCGCCCTTGAGCTGTTCGACGGTAATCTTGGTCAAGCCCAGATCCACGGTCGGATCGAACTCGGACTCGGTAACCTTGCCGTCGCGAATCTCCCAGACGGAAACCGGGCCGGTGGGGGCAAGTTCGTCCATGCCCTCATGCGAGGTGTAGACCAAGCCAGACTGTCCACGGCTGGCGTACACGGCTGCCATAATCGGGCTCACCTTGCGGTTGGCGCAGCCGATGGCCACGTGTGCCAGGTTGGCGGGGTTGGTCAGCGGCCCCAGGATGTTGAAGACGCACGGGATGCCCAGCGCGGCGCGAATCGGCCCCACGAAACGCATGGCCGGGTGGAAAGTGCGGGCGAACGCGAAGGTGATGCCCACCTCGTCGCCCACTTCGCCGACGGCTTCCGGCTTCAGATCCAGCGGCAGGCCAAGGGCTTCGAGCACATCGGCGGCACCGCACTTCGAAGATGCAGCGCGGTTGCCGTGCTTGACGATCTTCACGCCGGCTGCTGCGGCGGCCACGGAGCCCATGGTGGACAGGTTCACGGTGGCGAAGCCGTCGCCACCGGTGCCCACGATGTCGGTGGTCTCACCGGAAACGTTCAGCGGCACGGCGTGGGAGACCATGGCCTTGGCGGCACCACGCACCTCGTCGGCGGTCAGCCCCAGCTGCTCCTGCATGGCGAGCGCGGCACCCACTGCGGCGGGGTTCGCGTTGCCCTGCATCAGGTCGTCCACGAACCACTCCGATTCCTCAACAGTAAGGTGGTCTCCCCCGACCAGCTTGGTGAGAATCGACTTCCATGTGATCTCGGCCATGATGCCCTCCTTGGCGTTTCCTACGCCGTGTGGTGTATGTTCGCCGCCCATTGTAATGGTTTGTCATTTCAAGACCCTGAATCTTCCATATTGCAAAATATGAGTCAGCTCCCGCCAACGGGAGCCAACCTATTTTTTTCGCCAATCAGCCGTCTGCAACCAGCTGGTCAGCAATATCAGTCGCTAATCAGACTCACCGCTTCACTCGGCGGTCTGCGGCCAGCACTTCTCGTACTTGATGCCGGTAAGCTGTTCGACGATCTTCTTGGTCTCTGGCTCAACGTCAGCCTTCTTGCCGCCGGCCTTGAGCCGGTCGATTTCCTTGAGCAGCACGGCGTCGGTCTTCTTGTCGAGCTTCATGGTGAAGGACACGATCCAAGCAATGGCCAGACCGGCGATGATCCACCACACCAGCACGTTACCGATGGCGTTGACGGCCTGATCAGGCTGCGGCTTGCCGGCCTTGAACGCCTCTTCGACGAAACCGTTGGCACCGAGGTACCAGCCCCAAGCCATGGCGGACAAGCCAGCGGTGATCTTGCGGGCGAACTGCTGGAAACCGATGTACAGGCCACCGCGGTTTTCGCCAGCCATGATCATATCGACGTCCGGGATGAGCGGGAACACGTTCCACGGAATGAACCAGGTCATAGCACGGAAGATCAGCCACCAGACCACGACCACGTACAGCATGACGTTCCGCACGGCGGTGTTGTTCTGGGCAGCAGTCTGCCACAGGCCCCACAGGCCAAGCAGACCGATGATGGCGCCGGCAAAGTTCAGGGAGAACATCTTGCGCGGGCCAAGCTTGGCGAAAATCCAGCCGAACACGGGCTTGAGCGGTTCGCCGATCAGCGCCATGCCGAGCAAAGCGGAGCCGAAGGCCACCGGCTTGTTGAGGTTGTAGAGCACGAAGAACAGCCAGACCTGACCGAAGATGTCCAGGAAGGACTGGCCAAGCAGGTAGATGATGATGTGCTTGCGGAAGGTCTTGTTGCGCAGGGTGGAGAAGTAGCCGATAAAGATGTCGGCCACACCCTTGAGCCACTTGCCGAAGTTGAACGGTTCCTTCTGTTCGGCTTCAAGGGCAGCCTCGTCGAAACCGGCCTCTTCAGGAGTCAGTTCCCACGTGGACTTGTACGCGATGAACACGAACACGGCGAACAGCACGATGAAGAAGCCCATGGAAATCGTGTAGGACGAGCTCTTCTTGTCACCGAGAGCATTGAGGAATGCTTCGACGACAACGTGCTTAAAGCCGAACCGTTATGGGACAACCGGTATATGCTGCCTAAGGCCGGCTCCTATCTCACCGTGACTTATGCGAATTGGCTGGGCAAGATTCTCGCCGCCTCCTATCCGGCGGACAAGGGCCTGTGGAAAGTGACGCTACCGCCCGGATACTTCGACCCGAGCCAAGTGCAAACTTCGGAAATCGGCGGCTCGACGTTGGCCATGAGCGTCGGGCCGCCCGAGATTCGTCAGAAAGCCGCTTTGACGTTCATGCGCTGGTTCCAGCTCTCCCCCGCATCAATCGAGCTGCGCGCGCCGGGCGGCGTATCAGCGGCGGCCGGCTATGTGGAGGATCTGACCCGCCGCGGTACCATCGACCCGTATTTCGACCAGCCTATCTACGACGTGTATGCCAAGTCCGCCGCCCGCGTGAACCGCGATTGGGACAACCTGCCGTTCTACAGCCAGCTCGACGCCGAATTCACACGCCTCATCATTCCCACACTGCGCCCCGGCGGCCACAGCGCCGACCTCCTACCCGAATGGGAGGCACGCCTCAAGCGCTACGCCGTATCCCAAGGCTTCACAGTGAATTAGGTCGGCGGCGGTATTCCGTCTCCGGTACATCGCATGCCGTCCCGCGCGTACGGCACCGCACGAATACATGCCGATGAACCGCACAAAAAAATGGCTCCCCATGTGGGGAGCCATGAGCTAGTTACTAACTAGCGATGCGTCACTTCTCGTTCTGGCCGTGGCACATCTTGTACTTGCGGCCGGAACCGCACGGGCACGGGGCGTTCTTGCCGGTGCCAGGGAAGGTGCGGCCGTCGGCCCATGGCGTCTTGAGCTCTTCGCTCTTCGGACGCTTGGAAACCGGGACCTTGCCTTCGGCGTGGCTGATCGGAGCCGGGCCGGCAACGGGCAGCGTGGACTCGCCGGCCTCGGAGGCGGCTGCGGATTCGGCGATCGCCTGCTTGGCGTCCGTATCCTCGTCCTCTTCTTCGACTTCACCCTCGGCGGCCTCGACCTCGGACTCGCCGTTCTCGTCAGGGCCTGCGGCCGCGGCGACGGAATCGGCGCTTTCGGTGGTCTCTTCAACCTCGTCAACGGCCTCGTCGGTGGCGGCGACCTGCTTGATGTCGATGTGGAACAGCAGCTGGACGGACTCCTCCTTGATGGCCTCGATCATGGAGTTGTACATCTGGTAACCCTCGCGCTGGTATTCGACCAGCGGGTCGCGCTGGCCCATGCCGCGCAGGCCGATGCCGTCCTTGAGGTAGTCCATCTCGTAGAGGTGCTCACGCCACTTGCGGTCGAGCACGGCGAGCACCACGCGGCGCTCGAGATCGCGCAGGCCGGTCTCGCCGATGGTCTTCTCCATCTCGGCGTACTGCTGCTTGGCGTCCTCAACGATCAGATCGCGCACGGCCTCGACGGCCTTTTCGCCCTTGAGGCTGCCAGCGGCTTCCTTGGCTTCGTCCTCGGTGACCTTGGTGGGGATCACGGTGTTGAGGGCCTTGAACAGGCCTTCCCAATCCCAGTCCTTCGGCTTGTCGGAACCCTTGTTGGCGCCCTTGATGTAGGACTCGACGGTGTCGGTGATGAAGCGCTCGATATCCTCGTGGATGTCCTCGCCCTTGAGCACAGCCTGGCGCTCGGAGTAGATGACGGTACGCTGCTTGTTCATCACGTCGTCGTACTTCAGCACGTTCTTACGAATCTCGTAGTTGCGGGATTCGACGGCCTTCTGTGCGGTGCGCACGCCCTTGGTCACGGACTTGGCCTCGATCGGCTGGCCTTCCTCCATGCCCTTGGCCATGACCTGGGCCACCAGCTGGGTGTTGAACAGACGCATCAGATCGTCTTCCAGCGACAGGTAGAAGCGGGACTCGCCTGGATCGCCCTGACGGCCGGAACGACCGCGCAGCTGGTTGTCGATTCGACGGGACTCGTGGCGTTCGGTGCCGAGCACGTACAGGCCGCCCAGCTCCTTGACTTCCTCGTGCTCGTCCTTGACCTGGGCCTTGATCTCGTTCAGGGTGCCCGGCCAACGCTTCTCATACTCTTCCGGGGTGTCTTCCGGAGAGTAGCCCTCGGACTTCAGCTTGGCGTCGGCAAGGAACTCGACGTTGCCGCCGAGCATGATGTCGGTACCACGGCCGGCCATGTTGGTGGCCACGGTGACGGCGCCCTTGCGGCCGGCGACGGCGACCACGGCGGCTTCCTTCTCATGCTGCTTGGCGTTCAGGACCTGATGAGGGATCTTGGCCACGTCGAGCAGGGTGGAGACCACTTCGGAGCTTTCCACGGAGGCGGTACCGAGCAGCACCGGCTGGCCCTTGGCGTGACGCTTGGCCACGTCCTTGACGATGGCGGCCAGCTTCTCCTTCTTGGTGCGGTAGATGAGGTCGTCCTGGTCCTTGCGGATCATCGGCTTGTTGGTCTTGATCGGCAGCACGCCCAGCTTGTAGGTGTTCATGAACTCGGCGGCCTCGGTTTCGGCCGTACCGGTCATGCCCGCGAGCTTGTCGTACATACGGAAGTAGTTCTGCAGGGTGATGGTGGCGAAGGTCTGGTTCTCGGCCTTGACCTCCACGCCTTCCTTGGCCTCGATGGCCTGGTGCAGGCCCTCGTTGTAGCGGCGGCCCGGCAGGATACGGCCGGTGTGCTCGTCGACGATGAGCACCTCGCCTTGGGTGACGACGTAGTCCTTGTCACGCAGGAACAGTTCCTTGGCCTTGATGGCGTTGTTGAGGTAGCCGATCAGGGCGGTGTTGGCCGGCTCATACAGGTTGTCGATGCCGAGGAAGTCCTCGACCTTGGTGATGCCCGGGTCCAGGATGCCGACGACCTTCTTCTTCTCGTCGACGTCGTAGTCCTCGTCGCGGGTGAGCTTCAGCACCAGCTTGGCGAACTGACGGTACCAGCGGGTCACGTCGCCTTCGGCCGGGCCGGAGATGATAAGCGGGGTACGGGCCTCATCGATGAGGATGGAATCGACCTCATCGACGATGGCGTAGTGGTGACCGCGCTGCACGAGGTCGGCCTTCTCCCAGGCCATGTTGTCACGCAGGTAGTCGAAGCCGAACTCGTTGTTGGTGCCGTAGGTGATGTCAGCGTTGTACTGCTTGCGGCGCTCCGGCGGCTTCTGCTCGGTGATGATGCAGCCGACGTTCATGCCGAGGAAACGGTAGATACGGCCCATCAGCTCGCTCTGGTAGCTGGCGAGGTAGTCGTTGACGGTGACCACGTGCACGCCCTTGCCTTCGAGGGCGTTCAGATAGGTGGGCAGGGTGGCGACCAGGGTCTTGCCTTCACCGGTCTTCATTTCGGCGATGTTGCCCCAGTGCAGGGCAGCACCGCCCATGAGCTGCACGTCGAAGTGACGCTGGCCAAGGGTGCGCTTGGAGACCTCGCGCACGGTGGCGAACGCCTCGGGCATGATCTCGTCCAGGCTCTTGCCGTTTTCGATTTCCTGCTTGAACTTCGGGGTTTGGGCCTTCAGATCCTCGTCAGAGAGGGCGGAGATCTCGTCCTCCAGAGCGTTCACGGCCTTGGCCACGTTCTCCAGCTTCTTGAGCTGGTGGCCTTCACCCATTCGCAGGGCTTTGTCAATAATATCGACCACTGGGTTCTCCCTTGACTGATAAGTGGTGGTGTCCGCGTACCAGAATAGCGCCTCGCACCGTCAGCAGTCGAATTTTTCGACCTTTTTACGAAAAAAATGGACCGCCTCCATATTGGAAGCGGTCCATGCGGTATCAGCTGATCGTGTCAGCAGGCCTTACCTTCAGGCCTTCTTGACGTTCTCCGGAGTATCGATTTCGAACACGCCGTAGCTCCAGCCGTGACGGCGGTAGACGACGGACGGGCGTCCGGTCTCCTTGTTCACGAACAGGAAGAAGTCGTGTCCGATCAGTTCCATCTCGTACAGCGCCTCGTCGATGCTCATAGGCTCGGCGATGTGCAGCTTGCGACGGATGACAATCGGCGTATCCCCAACCTGGACCTCCACGGATTCGCCAGGGCCAAGATCGGAGGCGACCGCAGCCTGCGGGCTGTTGTTCGGCTCTTCCTCCAGCTCCTCCGGCTCGAGTTCCGGGGCGATAACACCCAGATCCATCGGGACCGGGTTCGCGTAACCACGACGGTGATCCTTGCGACGGTCACGAGTACGACGCAGACGCAGCGTCAACTTATCCAGCGCCATGTCCAGCGCGCTGAATTCATCGGTGCTGGAAGCCTCCGCACGCACCACGGTACGTCCGGCGATAACGGTGATTTCCACGCGCTTGGCGGTATCGGCCTGACGCGGGTTGCCCTCATGGGTCAGCACGATCTGCGCGCGCTGAGCATCCGGGGCGATAGCGGTCACACGATTCATCTTGGTCTCGACCACATCACGGAACCTTTGCTTGACCTGCGTGTGGCGTCCGGTAACGACGATTTCCATGTTGACCTCCTCTAACTCAAGCGGTGTAACCCGCTATATGTGTTCCGAACGGCATCATCACCGACCGGGTATGTTTCATTGTAGACGAACAATGGGTGAACGGCCGGAAACTCGCCCAGAGAATATATGTTTATTTCCGGGCTTTTCTCTGCAATGAAACGATGTATATACTGGGGTTTTGGCAGCAGTCTCCTATAAGAAGATTTGATACCGGTTTATCGGGCTGGCTCGTTTGTTCGTCATGGTAAATACTGCAATGGATAGGCAGCGTTTTCTTGCTCTTTCTCGCACATACCAAGCTCTTACAGATTTGATTCGTCTCCATACGACACGCCGCAACACGCCCGACACGCCCCATCCGATATTCGGCGCGTCGTTCACGAATCGTCCAACTATGCCCAACCATGGGGAAAACAGGATAACCGGGCAACGTCATGGCCTCACCGCAGGGCGGGATGCCGCCTTTTCCGCACCTTATGTATAATTGCAAGCTTGAGACCTCTTGATGGCCGCGGCCGTGATCTTCATTGGGATCGGCTGAGGAACTTCCGGGCTCCATAGAGCACGATGGCGGATAACGTCCGCCCAGGGTGACCTGAGAGATAGCGCAACAGAGAACAGACCGCCCGTCCTCGACGGGTAAGGGTGAAACGGCGGTGTAAGAGACCACCGGGCCTCTGGTAACAGTAGGTCGCATGGCAAGCCTCATCGGGAGCAAGGCCAAGCAGATGGCGGTAAGGGCTGCTCGCCCGTGTCATCGGGTAGGCTGCTAGAGCCTGGCGGTAACGTCAGGTCGAGATGGATGGCCATCCGTGCTGTGCGTTCACGCACGGCACGACAGAACCCGGGGTATAAGAGGTCTCATTTTTTCTTGGTTACACCAACAATTCGGCGGCGACTCGGCGGAGGGTTTCGGGGCTGTGGCCTTTGCGGCCGCCGGCGGACCAAAGCCGACGCTGACGGACCTGACGATCGAGGCCATGGGTTTTGCGGGCTATTTGGCGGCCCAATTCCCACGCGGCATCTTCAAAGATGCCATTTTGCTCAGCTTCGTCACACACCTGTTCAGCCAGCTTGCGGTCCACACCTTTGCGAGCAAGTTCCATGACCGTACCACGACGGCCCATCATGCGACCGGCACAATAGCGTACGGCCGATTCGGCATAAGCGCTGTCGTCAATCAGTTGCACGCGAATCAGCCGTTCGATGACCTCGTCCACGATCGCCTCGCCGTACCCTTTGGCAAGCAATCGTTCGCGTAACGCACCGGATGCACGCGGGGCCGCGTCCAGCAAACGCAATGCAGCCTCGCGGCAAGCGTCCAAATCATTGGGATCTTCGACAACGGCAGCGTCTCTCCCCCGTCGAGAAAAACGTCCCGACGGTTTCGACTGAACATGCTGCTCGGCAATGGGCATGTCTTGCGACGCAACAGGATTGCGCCGCAAGAACGCTTCGGCACTAATCATGTTCAGGCATTAGCTGTGCCGGCCTTGGCACGGGTCGTTTTGGCAGCAGGCGCCGCTGCGGCCTTGCTGTCCTTGGCCACGTCGGCCGCAGCGGCCTCGCTGACGGCGGCCGCTGCTGCGGCTTCGCCATCTTCCGCGAACTGATCGGCGGAACCGATCAGACCGAACTCGGCCTTGACCTTGTTCTCGATCTCCTCGGTGATGGCCGGGTTGTCCTTAAGGAACTGACGGACCTTCTCTCGTCCCTGACCGAGCTGATCACCCTCATAGGTGAACCACGAACCGGACTTCTTGACCACGCCAACCTGCTGGGCCATGTCAATCACCGAGCCCTCACGGGAAATGCCTTCACCGTAGAGCATGTCGAATTCGGCGGACTTGAAAGGCGGGGCCATCTTGTTCTTGACCACCTTGACGCGCGTGCGGTTGCCCACCGCTTCGTCGCCGTTCTTCAAGGTCTGGATGCGGCGGATGTCGAGACGCACGGAGGCGTAGAACTTCAGAGCTTTACCACCGGTGGTGGTTTCAGGGTTGCCGAAGAACACGCCGATCTTCTCACGCAGCTGGTTGATGAAGATGGCGGTGGTGCCGGCCTGAGCCAACGCGCCGGTCATCTTGCGCAGCGCCTGACTCATGAGTCGGGCCTGCAAACCAACATGGCTGTCTCCCATTTCGCCTTCGATTTCGGCCTTCGGCACCAAAGCGGCGACCGAGTCGATGACGATGACGTCAAGCGCACCGGAGCGAATCAGCATGTCAGCGATTTCGAGGGCCTGCTCGCCGTTATCCGGCTGGGAGACGATGAGTGAGTCGGTGTCCACGCCGAGCTTGCGGGCGTAGGCCGGGTCGAGCGCGTGTTCGGCATCGATGTAGGCCGCCACGCCGCCCTTCTTCTGGGCATTGGCCACCACATGCAATGCGAGCGTGGTCTTACCGGATGATTCGGGGCCGTAGATCTCCACGATGCGGCCCTTGGGTAGGCCGCCGATGCCGAGCGCCATATCGAGAGCCAACGAACCGGTGGGAATCACCTCGACGTTCCGCTCGGGCTGGTCGCCCAGTCGCATTGCGGAACCTTTGCCAAAGCTCTTCTCGACCTGCGCCAGCGCGGTGTCCAGCGCCGCCTTGCGCTTGGGATCGAGCTCGTGCTTGTCCTCGGCTGCCGGGTCCTTGGCCGGCTTGGTCTCAAGTGCCATGATCTTCTCCTTGTCGAAGTCGTGTGCGAATCGGATGCCTCCACCGTATGACGGACATGCCATGTGAGGCAATCCAAACCAACCATTGTGGTTCCAGCTTGCCCGAGCTTGGCCACCTGGCCTCCTTAAGCCCTACTGCGGTAAGGATTATGGCAGATGGCAAGCACCCTGTGCACACGTATGCGGCTTCTCGTCACTGTGGATAACTATAACCACACACACGAACATTTGTTCGAATTTGGCGTGCAACACGCCGAAATCGCCAATTCCACGATTCAGCGACTCCGTAATCCCGCAGTGTCAGACGGCGGGCATGGGCGGCGCGTTATGATCGTGGCCCCAACGCTTGGAGTCCGGAACCTCCATTTGGTCGCAGAGCACATTCCAGACCACGCGTGGCTCCTCCCCCGCGTCCAGCGCCTCGACCACAGTCATATTCGCCAGTTTGGGCATCCGTTGATCACGCGACAGCGAACGACCGTAGGTCCGACCGAACACCTCTTCAAGTAATTCCCAGAATTCCCGTTCACGCATACACGCCAGTGTGCCACCACCCGCAGGACAGCAAAAACCCGCATCACCACAAGCGATACGGGTTCACAGCTAGACATAGATTACGGGACGCGGCTTCACACCGCCAACCGATCAGCCCTCGAGCGAGTCGAGATAATCAGCCACCATGCGCAGCATGCGCGAAGTGGAGACTCCGAGCGCATCGGCGATGGAGCTCAGCAGCTCGGAGCTGGCTTCCTTCTGTCCACGTTCGACTTCGGAAAGGTAGCCTAGCGAAACGCCTGCCTTCTCGGAGACTTCACGCAACGTGCGGCGATCGCGCGTGCGCAGCTCGCGCAGCACATGACCGATAGCACCACGCAGCGAAAACTCGCGAGGCTCCTCCTCAGCCACCACGGGCTCGGCGGCGGCAGTCGGCTTGTACGACGGCGAATCCTCATCCCACATACGTTCACGAACGGCTTGACGCTGATCCTTGGCCTTCTTGGCGGCCTGTGCCTTGAGCACCTGCTGCTGGGCGAACATCACCGCACGGCGCTGGGCCGGAGTCAGTTCACGCATACGGGCGACACCCGGCTGCACAGCCATCGGCTTCTTGGCGGCCACATCCATCTGTTCGTTCACTCGGGTCATCGTTTCCATCGCCATCGCCCCTTCCAAGGTCGGTTCAGTGTTTCCACTATGTACAACACGACGGTCCCGCGGTTTTATTCCTTAAAACTTGCTGTAAATAGACTCAAGTTTTGCAGAACGTGGAATACGGTGAGGCGACGAACCTCTTCGCGCATGCCATCAAGATGGAGTTCGACGGCTTTGAGCACTTCGGCATGGTCCGCGGTGAGGCTTGCGGGGATGCGCAGGCCCACATACACCAGTCCGGCCGGCTTGTCACCGTCCGGACCGGGGCCGGCCACGCCGGTGGTGGAAAGGCCGATGATTCGGTCGCCGTATTCCGGCTGGCTGTATAGGCGAGCGGTACCGATGGCCATCTGCCGGGCGACTTCGGGGTGTACGGCACCTTCTCGATCCAATAGGGCCTTGTCCACGTGCAGGATCGAGGCCTTGGCATTGATGTCGTAGGCGACAGCGGAGCCCAACAACACGTTGGAGGCACCGGGAATACGCACGAACGCATCGGCAAGCAGGCCACCGGTCAGGGATTCAGCGCAGGCGATTTTCGTATTGTTCGCCTCGCAAATCTTGAGGATGCCGGCCGCGAGACTGTCGCACAATTCCCGCATTGGAATATCCGTCACTTCCGCTTCGGGGCGACGAACGTGTTGTACAGGTACACGGCACCCGAGTAGAGGCACAGGACCAATGCCACGTAGATGATGGCGTAGGTCAGGAAGTAGTAAGCGGTCATCCAGAACGGCGTGGCTTGTCCGTTACCCAATGACCAGAACGGCAGCAACAGCATGGACAGACCCACGCACTGGAATACGGTCTTGAGCTTGCCGGGCCATGCGGCGGCGATGACCTTGCCGCCCGGACGCTCCATGACGAAGAAACGCATAACGGTGATACCAATTTCGCGAATCAGGAACAGGATGGTTACCCACCAGCCGAGCTCGCCGAACGCGGAGCATACAATCATTGCGCCGCAAGTGAGCAGCTTGTCCGCGATCGGATCCATGAGCTTGCCCATTTCGGTGACCTGATTGTATTTGCGGGCCATCCAACCGTCGATTTTATCGGTGGACGCGGCGATGATGAACAGTACCGCGGCGACCCAGCGCATGGTCAGGTTGTTCTCACCCCAGGCATCGGCGAGAATGTCGAGTGTCAGGAAAATCACCACGAGTACGATGCGCGAGTAGGTGACCAGGTTCGGCGGCGCGTTCCATCCGTCGAACAGCGATGATTTGGGCGATGACTGCTTGTCCATTGTGTTCTCATCCATAGTGTTCACGTTACCCCCACACTTCTACCTTGAGTGAGTATTGGCTGGATATTGACTGCTATTATTCGGGAATCAGGTTGCGTGCTGATGGCCGCGTGGCCGCGCTTCTCCCCCTCCGCCCCTTCGGGGCACCTCCCTCATCAGAGGAAGGTCGATGGGCGATTATTCGCCGAGTTCGGGCTGTTGCGGGGCGGTGGCTTCGAGCGAGCTGGTTTCGCCTCGGATGAAGGCGAGCACCTGCGGCAGGTCTTGCGGCTGGACGAGCACTTCGCGGGCCTTCGAGCCTTCGGACGGCCCGACCACGCCACGTGATTCGAGCAGGTCCATGAGTCGGCCGGCCTTGGCGAAGCCGACCCTGAGCTTGCGCTGCAGCATCGAGGTGGAGCCGAATTGGCTGGTGACCACGAGTTCGGCAGCCTGCAGCAGCACGTCCATGTCGTCGCCGATCTCCTCGTCGGGCTCCATGCTGTCTTTCTTTTCGGCTTCCTTGGCCATCTGTTCGATGTCTTCGCGGTATTTCGGCTTGCGCTGGGTGCGCACGAACTCCACGGCCTTGCGAATCTCGGATTCGGACACCCACGAGCCCTGCACACGAATCGGCTTGGCGGAACCCATCGGCAGGAACAACGCATCGCCCTGACCAATCAGGGTCTCGGCACCGACCGTGTCAAGAATGACTCGCGAATCGGTGGCGGACGAGGTGGCGAACGCCAGTCGGGATGGAATGTTGGCCTTGATCAGACCGGTGACCACGTCCACGGACGGACGCTGGGTGGCGAGCACCAGATGCACACCGGCGGCTCGTGCCAGCTGGGTGATGCGCTGGATGGAGCTTTCCACATCGTTCTTGGCCACCATCATAAGGTCGGCCATCTCGTCGACCACCACGAGGATGTACGGATAGGGGGCCACCTTGCGCTGGGAGCCGGCGGGCGCATGTACCTTGCCGGCGCGCACGGCCTCGTTGAAGTCCTTGACGTGGCGGAATCCGAAGAATTCGAGGTCGGAGTAACGTGCATCCATCTCCTTGACCACCCATTCGAGGGCCTGTGCGGCTTTCTTCGGATCGGTGATGATCGGGGTCAGCAGGTGCGGGATGCCTGCGTAGGCGGACAGTTCCACGCGCTTGGGATCCACCATGATCAGACGCACCTGTTCAGGCGTGGCACGCATGATGATCGAAGTGAGCATCGAGTTGATAAAACTCGACTTACCGGAACCGGTGGCACCTGCCACCAGCAGGTGCGGCATCTTGGTCAGGTCGGCGGTCACGAAGTGGCCTTCGACGTCCTTGCCGATGCCGGAGAGCATCGGGTTCGGGTCGCCCACGGCCTTGTCGGAGCGCAATACGTCGCCCAAGTGCACGATTTCGCGATCCTCGTTCGGGATTTCGATGCCGATGGCGGACTTGCCGGGAATCGGTGAAAGGATGCGCACATCCGAACTGGCCACCGCGTAGGCGATGTTGCGCTGCAGGTTGGTGACTTTCTCCACCTTGACGCCGGGGCCAAGCTCGACCTCATATTGGGTGACCGAAGGGCCACGCAGGAAGCCGACGACTTTGGCGTCCACGTTGAACTGTTCGAAGGTGGAAGTCAGTGCCCGGATCACGCGATCGTTGGCCGGGGTGCGCATCGCATGGGGCTGGCCTTTGGTCAGCAGGTTCAGGTCGGGCAACTGATACGGCCTATTGGCGTCGTCGTCTATATCGTTGCCGGCGGTGGCATTCGGCTGTCCGTCCGTATTGGGTACGCCCTGGCCGACTCCGCTGCCATCCGCATCGGCACCCGCGTAGGCTCCGGTCGCGGCTGCCACAGCCGCGACACCGGCGGCTCCGACCGCTCCCATCGCACCGGCTGCCCCTGCGAGCGCGACAGTACCGGCCTGGGCGGCGCTGGGTGCCCACGGGTCGTCTACCGCTCCCCCACCGGGCATGGCGACGGTCTGGTCACTGGTGATGACGCGGGTTCGGGAAGCGTCGCCATCATCTGCATCGGCAGCAGGCGCAGGGCTGGATAGGTGCGGGCGGCCGTCGTACGAAGACGATGCAATGGTTCGCGCACCGGTAATCTCGCCGGTCATCGGATCGACCACCGGGGTTTCGGCGGTGGCACCATGCTGGCTGGCGGCACGGTCGAATGGATCGTCGGCAGCATACTTGTCAAGGGTGTTGTCGTCTTCGGTCTTGGATTTGCGGCCGAACAGTCGTGCGAACAGGCTGGGCCGTGCATCGCCGGCCTGATCGTTGTCGTTGCCGTCATCGTCGCCGTCATGCGAGGGAACACCGTCGGCAAAGGCGAGAGTGGTATCTCCCACACGGACCTCGTTGGGGAACTGGCTGGCGCTCCCATCCGTCTCCTGGCCCATCGGCACATACGGTTTGCGCTGGATTTTAGCGGCGATTTTGCGCGCATCCTCCGGCAAATCGGTGACGTGGGTGCCGGTAATCATCAGCAAGGAGAACAGGCCGACGACCACGAAAATGATGATGGCGAACACGTTGGAAAGGCCCCAGGCGAGCGGTGAGCCGAGGAAGAAGCCGAACAGGCCGCCGGCGGATTGCAGAATCGTGATGTCGAATCCGGTGTGGTCGGCGGCGATCGCCACGTCGATGATCGAACAAATCGACCACATGAGCAGCACCCAACCGGTGACCACACGCGGGTTATTGGACCCTTTACCGGAATTGCGCATGAGTCGGAAGGCCACGGCGGCGAGCAACACCGGCAGCACGACGCTCATCAGACCAAGCACACCGGCCGCGATGGCGTGAAGCAGCTGGCCGAATGGACCGCTGACACGGAACCATTCGGACGCGCAGAACAGTACGGCGAGCACGAGCAGCAGGAAGCACAAACCGTCACGACGGTAGGCTGGATCGTATTCGCCGACGCCGGTGACGGCGCGTACGCCGGAGCCGAACGCGCGCGGAATCGCGAGCAGGATCTTCTTCCACAACGGCTCAGGTTCGAGGTCAAGCTCGGGCTGGACCTTGGTTTCGCCATCATGGGTAGACCCGTTGTCTTTGGATTTACGGGGCTTGGTGCTGTTGGAGGATGCTGTTCGTGCCATATCGGGTCTGATTCTACTAGTACGGGGGTGCATGGTTGGTGACGACACCGTGACGATATGGTCGATTGACGAATCCCGACAGCCGATTCGCCGCGTTCGTCTGAGTCGATTCCCCGCTGGGGCGCGAATATGCCTTATCATGGGTTGCATGACACCCGCAGAGCGTGCGAGCGCAGTCGCATTTGCACTCAAGAACTGCGCACTGGAAGCGATGACGCCGGGCGAGGCAACGATGCGCGCCGCGGCTGCCTACGAACACGGCTTGAAGCCCGTGACCCATCTCCTCGACGTGGCGGACGAACAGACCGCCATGCGTCTGCGCGCTGCCGCCGACCCTGCCGGAAAGGATCGTCTGGCTGCCGGCAGTCTGGATGATCATGCCACGGATCGGGCGGATGCGGTGTTCGCACGTACCGTGTTGTTGGCGGAACGTCGGCGGAATCCGTCTGGCGACTTGGACGAGTTGACCGCCATTCATAAGGGGCTGTTCGAAGGCGTGTTTGAGGATGCGGGCAAGTTGCGTACCTCAAACACCACACGTGAGGTGACGAACGACCGGGCTCGGGCCGCGAATCCTGAGGCGTTCTTCCCGACTGGGCTCATTGAGACCGGCGCGCACAACATCGCGATGGAGTTGGCGGACAAGCGCAACCTGCATGCGTTGGATCGCGACGTGTTCGTTCACGCGTTCGCTTCTATTTATGATGAGCTCGGTTATCTGCATCCGTTCCGTGGCGGCAATGCGATGGTGCTACGTATATTCGGTTCACGCTTGGCGCATGACGCCGGCTGGGATCTCGACTGGGGCTCAGTGACGCGCGAGGAGTATCGCTCCGCCAAGCACTCGGCATATCGGGGCGACACGTCTGCACTGGAGACAATGTTCGACGCGATACTACGCCCGGCGAATCCGACGCGCGTGTTCTTGATCGCCGGCTGGAATCAGGGGCCTGCACACTGATTGCGGGTGATTGCATCGGCCTTTGGCTGATTCCTACGCCGTGATATCGCCCAGATGATGCTGGGTGTATTCGTCGGCTCGGGAGTCGATCGGGTCGTAGTCGCCGGCGTCGGCGTGCGCGATAATGGCCATCGCGTTGTCGACCAGTTTCGGGTTCAGGGCCTGCAGCCAGTGGATGCGCGGGTCACGGCCGAACCATCCCATCTGTTTGCGGGCGAGTCGCTTGGTTTTCTGTGCGATGTCCGCGAAGGCGTCGTTCACATCACAGATGCCGTCCAGCAGGTCGATGATCTGCTGATAGCCGAGCGCGCGTACGGCGGTGGCACCCAGATGCGGGCGCAACCGTTCGACTTCTTCGATGAACCCATCGTCATACATCTGCTTGGTGCGCAAATCGATGCGATGGTCCAAATCCGGGCGGTCCAGGTCGAGTCCGATCTGCACGGACGGAATCACGTACCGGTAGCGCGGCAGACAGGCCGAATACGGTCTGCCGGTAAGCTCGATGACCTCCAGCGCACGGATGGTGCGGCGTGGATTGCGCGGGTCCATGCGCGCGGCGGCCTCGGGGTCTTTGGCCCGCAGCTCGTCGAACAAAGCACCGGCGCCCTCGGTTCTCTCGCGTTCCTCAAGACGTGTGCGCACGTCGGGATCGGTGCCGGGGAAGGTGATGTCATCGATGGACGCTCTGGCGTACAAGCCGGAGCCGCCGACGAGAATCGGCCGGATGCCACGTGATTGCAGGTCGGCGATGGTCTCGCGCGCAAGCTGCTGGAATCGGGCCACGCTCATCGTGTCTTCGGGGTCGATGATGTCGATGAGATGGTGCGGCACGGCCGCCTGTTCTTCGGCGGTGGGTTTGGCGGTGCCGATATCCATGCCACGGTACATCTGGTAGGCGTCCGCGTTCACGATTTCGGCCCGCTCCCCCGCTTCGGCCAGACGCCGGGCGATGGCGATGCCCAACCCCGTCTTGCCGGACGCGGTGGGACCGACGATGGAGACGACTCGTTGCGTCATATACGCCCCCTCAGTGCCGCACGGAATAGGTCTGGCCGGCGGCCACGTCGGGGTCGGCAAGCAGATTATGGCGGCCGGCGTGTGTGACGGTGACCGTGACGAAATCGCCGATTTCAGGTACCGGTTCGCCTTCAGGCACGCCGATATGCACCAGCACGCCGGTTTTCTCGCGGCCGGTGACACGGTGGGTGTCGGTGTCCTTCTTGCCGAGTTTGCCGGTGATCATCACTTCGACGTCACGGCCCTCGAACGTGGCGAGGTTCTCCTCGGTGATCTGCTCCTGCAACGCCACCAGCCGGTCGAACCGGTCCTGCACCACGTCGCGCGGAATCTGCTCCATTTCGGCGGCCGGAGTACCGGGACGCGGCGAATAGATGAACGTGAACGCCGAGGAGAAGCGCGCCTGGCGCACCACGTCCATGGTCTGCTGGAAGTCCTCCTCGGTTTCGCCAGGGAAGCCGACGATGATGTCGGTGGAGATCTGCGCGTCGGGCATGGCGGCGCGGATGCGGCCCAAGATATCGAGGAACTTGGCGGACCTGTAGGAGCGGCGCATCGCGCGCAGGATGCGGTCGGAGCCGGACTGCAGCGGGAAGTGCAGCTGGTGCATGATGTTCGGCGTTTCGGCCATGGCTGCAATCACGTCGTCGG
Source organism: Bifidobacterium sp. 2450 (assembly GCF_041900695.1). Taxonomy (NCBI): domain Bacteria; kingdom Bacillati; phylum Actinomycetota; class Actinomycetes; order Bifidobacteriales; family Bifidobacteriaceae; genus Bifidobacterium; species Bifidobacterium sp. 2450. Next base: position 22,097 of record NZ_JBHEEA010000009.1, on the reverse strand, counting down.
TGAAGGCGGCCGGGTGCGGCGAGGTGAAGCGCACGCGTTCGAGACCGTCGATGGTGCCACAGGCGCGCAACAGCTTGCTGAAAGCGTATCGATCGCCAATACCATAACCAAACGAATTCACGTTCTGGCCGAGAAGCGTAACCTCCTTGGCACCATCGGCCACACATTGGCGAATCTCATCAAGAATGTCACCGGGGCGGCGGTCCTTTTCCTTGCCTCGCGTGGTGGGCACAATACAGAACGTGCAGGTGTTATTGCAGCCCACGGAAATCGCCACCCACGAGCTGATGCGGGAGGCGCGGGCGGCGGGAAGCTGGCTCGGGAACTGCCGCAATTGTTCAGTGACCTGGACCTGCGCCTTGCCGGTCGCACGATTCTGATCCAACAGCTTGGGCAGATCTTCGATGTTCTTGGTACCGAACACCGCGGAAACCCATGGCGCAGTATCCGCGATCTTCTTGCGGTCAAGCTGGGCCATGCAGCCGCCAACGGCGATCTGCAGGTTCGGCCGAACCAGTTTGACGCGATTGAATCGGCCAATGGTGCCATACATGCGTTCGGCTGCGTTCTCGCGCACCGCACAGGTATTGAGCACCAGCAAATCGAGGTCATTGTCATTGATCTGGTCCTCGGTTGCAGGCACGTAGCCATTGGCCTCCAGCACGCCGGCGATGCGCTCGGAATCGTGCACGTTCATCTGGCAGCCGAGCGTATGGATATGGAACACGCCCTTGCCGCGCTCCCCCAGCAAACCATCGGTTCCATCGGCTGCAATCGAGGCGCGCTCCGCCTCGGTCATCATGTCTTCATTCATAACGACCGATTCTATCGGCGGGGTTCGTCATGATCCGGCCATGCATGCCATTGGTTGTCACGATGTCAAATATGGGTTCTTGGAAAGATTCCCCGCTAACATCCAGATTGGTTGGAATCCGCCGAGTATATTGGTGGACGTGATACTTGACCGACATAGCCGACTCAAAACCTCCGATCTACAGGCCCATCTCAAAGCGTTGGATCTTCCGGGAGGCACCTTCACTCCCGAACAGGTCGTTGAATTCGTTGACCTCATGCAGGTGTATGAAGGCGCGATGTACGAGATCAGCACCAAATTGGAGATTCTCGACGACGAGTTCCAGGTGCGGTTCAGCCATGACCCGATACATCATATGGAACGGCGTCTGAAGTCGGTGAGTTCGATCATCGGCAAACTGGAGCGCAAGGGTCTGCCAATCGGTGTCAATTCGATTAAGGACAATCTGTTCGATGTGGCCGGCATCCGCGTGATCTGTAATTACCGCGACGACGTGTATTCCGTGTCCAACTATCTGTCGTCGCAGTCCGATATTCAGGTGCTGCGCGTCAAGGATTACATCAAGAACCCGAAACAGAACGGGTATCGTTCATTGCACGTAATCTACGCGGTGCCCGTGTTTCTCTCCTCGGGCGCGCATTACACGCCGGTGGAGGTGCAGTTCCGTACCATCGCCATGGATTATTGGGCGTCGCTGGAGCATGCGCTGCGTTACAAGACCGATTTGCCGGACAACAAGCTCAGCGAGCATTCCCAGACACTGCTCGACTGCGCCCGTTCGCTGCAGAACATCGAAGTGCAAATGCAGAACATCCACCGCGACATCAACGGCGCGCCGCAAGTGGGCGAAGCGCCTAAGACCTCGGACTGAGGTGCTATGGAATCGGCCTGCGGCCGATTCATTCACCGTTGCAGCCACTTCGGCAGCCTGGCCGGCGCTTGGGCCAGTAGGGTGCCGAGGAAGATGAGGGCGCAGCCGAGGTAGCCGCGCGGGGTCATCACTTCACCGAGAAGCAACGCACCGCCTACCGCCGAGAAGAACGATTCGAGGCTCATCAGCAGGCTGGCTCGCGTCGGTGGCACCCATTGCTGGCCGACCACCTGCAAGGTGTACGCGATGCCCACCGAGCCGATGCCGGCGTACAGAATCGGAATCCAGGAATGAGCAGCGCCGGCCCAGTCGACCGAGCCTTCGATCAGCGAACCCGCCCAGCTCAGCACGGCGGTGGTGCAGAACTGGCCGAATGAAAGCCTGATGGCGTCCACGGTGCCGCCCAAAGTATCGATCACCAGAATATGCACGGCGAACAGCACGGCCGTGAACACGAGTAGGATATCCGCCAAACCAATCGAACCGAAACCATCGGTGATGCACAGCAGATAGAAGCCGGCGATGGACAGCGCCACGGCCACGAACACCAGCATGCCGATGCGCCGGCGCAGGAACACGAAGGCCAGCAACGGCACCATCACGATGTACATGGCGGTCAGGAATCCCGAGCGGCCGGCCGATTTGCCGTACAGAATGCCATACTGCTGCAGGGTGCTGGCGGTGAACAGCACGATGCCGCAGATCACGGAAATGACCACCGGGTTGGCGAGCAATCGCGCCACGGCCGAATCGGGCTTGTTCGCATTCAGCTTGGCACCGGTGATGGTAACGACGTCGGATGCACCGTTCGATGCGGCATCTGTGGAGACGGCCCCGGATGTCTCGGTCCCAACGACATCGGCCCCAGCTGCATCGCCCTTATCCGCGCTCCCCCGGCCACGCTGCCACAGCAGAATCGGCACCAAAGACAGTGCTCCCAGCGTGAAGCGCGTGGCGTTGAAGAACATCGGCGACATCGAATCCATGCCCTGGACCTGCGCCACGAACGCAAAACCCCAGATCAGCGCGGTCAACAACAGGCTCAGCATGCCTACGAGTTCTTGTCTTTTCACGGGGAGCCAGCCTAACGTGTGAATGTGACAGACATGAAAAAGCCCGGCCACAATGTGGTCGGGCTGTGACGTTTGACGAGCAGGCTACATGCCGCTCACCAATCGGCTGGCGAGGCTAGTCCCTGTTGCCGAGCAGCTGCAGGATGTACAGGAACATGTTCACGAAGTCGAGGTACAGGTTCAGGGCACACAGGATGGAGATCTTCTTGACCATTTCCGGGCCCTGGGCCTCGTATTCGGTCAGCAGCGCGCGCGTGGACTGCGCGTCGTAGATGGTCATGCCGGCGAACAGGATCAGGCCGATGGCGCAGACGATCTTGGTCGTGCCGTCGACCTGCACGAAGGCGAGCACGATCTGCGAGATGATGAGCACGATCAGGCCGATCATCAGAATCGGGCCGGCCTTGAGCATGTTGAACTTGGTAGTCATGCCGAACATGGTCAGCGCGAAGAAGAACGCGGCGGTGACACCGAGCGCCACGCCGATCGAGCCGAGGTCGTAGACCATGAAGATCGAGCTCAAGGTGAAGCCCATCAATGCGGCGTACACATAGAACATGACGCGCGCGGTGGCCGACTTCATCTTGGTGACGCGCATGCCGAGCACCACGGCCAGGGCAATCTGCACCACGCACAGGCCGATGAGGCCCACCATGCCGGTGGCCATGAGGAAGCTGTAGTAGGCTCCGGTGATCTGGCCGAGCACGGCGACCACGGCGGTGACGAGGATGCCGATGGTCATCTCGCCATACACCTTGGTCACTGAGACTCGGCGGGCTTCCTCATAGTTGTAGGACATCGTCGTGTTGATGGTGGCCGCACCCGCACCGGCACCTGTACCCTGCGGCACGTATTGGTAGGTGGGAGCGCCCTGCGGCTGGGCATAGTAGTTCTGGCCGTAACCGGACTGTGCGTATTGCTGGCCATATCCAGACTGTTGGGCGGCGTTGTAATCAGGCGTGTTGTATTGCGGGTTGTATTGCCCGTTGTTCTGGGGCTGCTGACCGAATGTCATAATCGCTCCTTTAGCGTTTGTTCCAGTACCAATCTTAGAGGAACAAAGCTGAACATTCCATGAATATGATCGATCGGCTCGTTCTGCTCATCTCAAAGCGTAACGGGCGTTTCCACCATGCGCGTGGCATGCGCTTGAGATTCGATTGACATTCGATCGCAACTTGGACCGCCGCGCGATTCACTGCAACGTGAAGGTATGCGTCACCTTGGTGTCTTGATCCGTTGATAGGAACGCAGTGACATCCACCGTAATCGGCGAATCGTCTTGCAGCACATAGCCCAGCGTCACCGTTGCCGTGGCCCCGGGCTGCACCTGGGCCAAATACGAATTCGCGTCATAGCCTTCAGGCTGATCGAAGTATATTGCCGTCTCCAGTTCGGTGCCGTTCTGGAACACGTTCGGGTGAGCCAAAACGGCGAACGAGTTGTTCTTGGACGTGTTGTTCGTCCATTCATAAGTCACCAAAGCGGTGGGCTTACCGTTATAGTCGTTGACGCTTTTCACGGCGGAGACTATTTTCACGTGGGCACCTTCGATATCACCTTCCAAATCCTGCTCGCCCTGCGCTTTCTGCTCGGATGCCTTGCTCTTGGAGGCATCAGACGATTTGCCCGCGGACTTTGATGATGAGGATTGTGACGTGTCGATGCCCTTGGACTCCTTAATGGAATCGTCAATGGCCTTGCTGGCAGCGGACTGCATGGCCAGCGTGATCACAATGGCCAACATCGACAGCACCGCCGCCACAATGGACAGCACCTTGCCGCGTTTCTTGCCCCGGAAGGTGCCCACTATGGCGATAATCGCCAGTATGACGCCGATGAAGCCAAGGATTGCGGCGATATTGTTGACGATGGGAATAAAACTCAGCACCAAACCCAACGCGCCAAACACCACGGCCGCGATGCCGCAGATGGTGGTATGCAGATGTTGCGGTTGCGGCGGCTGAGGCTGAAGCTGAGGCTGTTGTGGCTGGTACTGCTGTGGGGATGAGGGAACCGGCTGCGGGGTGATGTTGTGGTTGGACATGATGTGCTCCTTCTCGTATCTTCCCCGAAATAGGGATGTGAGCACGACGCTACCGGCCGCGAAACAGCGGCGTTAGTGGACGAACGGTCATTGTTCGTTGCCTGTTCGGGCAATACGGAGGTGATAACGGTGCCCGCATGTCCAGTGGCGGGGGCCGGATGCAGGTCATACAGTGGAAAGCATGACGAACCCACAACGCGCCGCCGGGCCGTACCCCGGTTCCCGACCCGGCTCACGGCCTGACGCTCGCCCTATGCCCGGCACGGGGTCCCCGGTTCCTACACCGGATACGGACGAGGTGCCCGTGACTACGCGCGTATGGTGTTCGGTCGTTATGGTGCCATTGGCCAGTTTCATGTGCATGGCGCAAACCTCGTTCTTCGCCCAGAATTTTGCGCAGGATTCCGCAGGATACACGCTGATGGTCCTCTGCACCTTGCTGGCATTCCCGGCAGGGTTCCTGCTCTTGGCCCGCAGCGAATACCCGGAGGCGACGTTCTGGATCGCCTGCGCGCTGGTGGTCGTGTTCCCGTTCGATTCGCTGATCGCATTGATGGCGATGACCTCATTGCTCACCCGTCGTTCAAACCGGAACACGACCATCCGCGCCACGGTTGGCGGCACCATCGTGACGCTCATCTCCCAGCTTCGTGACGCCCTGCAACAGCCCAAAGCCTCGATTTGGCATCTGATTTTCGCTCAACCGCATACCGGCGGCGATTCAGGCTCCCCGATGGTGATGCTGGTGGAGGAGCCGACCGTCATCATCGCCGCCACGGTGGCCTCACTGGTGTTCGTGACCATCGCCACGCTCATCGGCCTGCATATCCGTTCGCGCGCCCGCCTGCGCACGGCGAACGCAATGGCCAGCGCGGCCACCACCCATGCCGCGACCCTGCAAACCGATCTGACCAACCAGCAGCTCGCCGACGCCATCGCAGCCGAAGCGCACGACACCCTCGCGCATTCCCTGTCCCTGATGGCCCTGAACGCCAGCGTGCTCAAGGCGGGGGCAGCCAAGCTCGGCGACTCCCCCGAAGCGCAATCGTTGGCGGACAAGGCCGAGGACATCCGTCGGCAGTCGGCCGGGGCATTGGACGAGGCCCACCCGATCATCGACATGCTGCGCAACCCGCACCAGGCATGGGAGCAGCTCGCCCCGTCCGGCGACACATCGCTGACCCGCGAATCGCTGGACGCGCTGATTGCGGACACGCGCAACTCGGGCACGTCGCTCAACACCTGGATCGATATCCAGCAGCTGGGCGTACTGGATGAGTCAATCGGCAAGGTGGCCTACCGCGCGATCCAAGAGGGATTGACGAACGCGCGGCGGCACGCGCCCGGAGCGCCGGTGTCGTTGGAGGTCTCCGCCACACCGCAGGCGGGCGTACATATCCATATCAGCAATCCGATCGCCACGGATGCGACCGAGACGCAGCGGGCCCATGGGGCCGGACTGCCTGGTTTGGCAGCGCGCGTGCACTCGGTCAACGGGCAATGCCGGTATGGGATGGACGATCGGCACCTGTTCCATGTCGACGTGCAACTGCCTTGGCGCAGCTAAGATGACTAGCGTGAGTGAGAAGAACGGGAATAGTGTGTCTGTCGAAACACCCGAACGCGGCGGTCTGGCCGGAAGCGGCACCGGGCCGGGGCCGATCCGGGTCAGCGTCGTCGATGACGATCCGATGATCTGCCAGGCGATGAGCCTGATCCTCAACGATTATTCCCACGGGCGCATCGAAGTCGCCTCCACGTCCACCGATGGCGAGACCTGCGTGAGGCGGGCTGCCGAGGAAAAGCCGGATGTGATGCTGATGGACATCGCCATGCCCGGCGTGGACGGCATCGAGGCGGCCCGTCTGCTGCGCTCGCTCTCCCCCGCGCCGCATGTGCTGATCTTGACCTCGTTGAGTCCGTCCGGCACCGTGGAACGCGCGGTGGAGGCGGGCGCCGAAGGGTTCGTGTCGAAAACCGATGCGGCGGACGATATCATCCGCCGCATCATCGGGGTATGCGAGGGCGCGCCGCAGTTCAACACGGCCAGTCAGAAACAGCTGATCGACGATCTGAGCGTCACGCGGCCGCGTTCGCGTCGCGATGAGGCGCGCGCCCTGCTCGACGCGCTGCCCGACCGCGAGCGCGAGGCCGTGATGCTGGCGGCCGAGGGCTATACGAACGCCGAAATCGCCTCCCGCATGTTCATTTCGGAGCGTACGGCGAAGGCGCATCTTTCCTCCGCGGCGAACAAGCTCGACATGGGCCGCGTGCAGATGGCGCGGCTGGTGGAGCGGGCCGATCTGCCGGCGCGGCTGTAAGTCGTCCGGTTGTTGAGCCGTATCAGTCATAATGGGAATATGAGTGAAGCGATTATTCGAATATTACGTAGGGATGACTATCCGGCGCTGATTGACCTGGTGCGCCGCACCTGGTATGCCGAATTCGATGAGCGGACCGGTCTGCTGGCGGCCGAAGCGGACTGGGAGAACTGTCTGGCGCGCACCACCAACGCGTTCGTCGCCGAACTGGACGGTCAGCCGGTCGCCCTGATCGTGGGGCGCGTCGATGCGCTGGACCATCGGAGCCCGCTCAACTCGCATCGGATCAACTCGTGGAACGCGCTGGCGCGGCTCGTGTTCGCGAAGGGCGGAATCAAGGCCGCCGGCGAGATTCTGGGCATTCTCGGCATCGACAAACGGCTGCGCGCCCAGGCCGCGAGCGCCGGGCATGACTATGCGGCGGAAGTGGTGCTGTTCGTACTTGATCCGGCGGCGCGCGGCCACGGGCTGGGCCGGCGCATGTTCGAGACGCTGATGGACGCGTTCCGCCTGGCCGGCGTACGCGACTACTTCCTGTTCACGGACACCACATGCGATGTCGGGTTCTATGTGCATCGCGGCCTGACGCAGGTGTGCGAGCAGTCACTGCCCGCATCCGTGCCGGGAGAAAACCCGTCTTCGTTCTACTTGTATGAGGGGTCGGTGCCCGAGCCGGCGTGATGTGCCCGCCGTCGGGCAAACACTGGTAGGCTTGAGCACAAGTTGGTATGCCGGCATACCGTCCACAGGCCGGCGACGAAGGGGCTGACATGGCAATCAGTGCGAAGGAACTACCACTCGGGAAAGTGTTCACCCCGGATTTCCGGTTCACGATCCCCTCATTCCAGCGGGCCTACATCTGGAAGACCGAGAACATCCTGCAACTGGTAAGCGACTTGGATGACGCCTGCAAGTCGCCCGGTACCCCGTATTTCCTCGGCTCGCTAATTCTGGTGCGCGAGGGCGATAACCGTTACGACGTAATCGACGGGCAGCAGCGGCTGGTATCCCTGTCGATCATCATCGCCGTGTTGCGCGATCTGGAGCGCGACCCGGACCTCATGCGCCAACTCGATGCCCTGCTGGTGGAGCCCGGCGACAAGCTGCGCGGCATCGTCACCGAGCCTCGCCTCACGTTGCGCGAGCGCGACGCAGCGTTCTTCCGCGAACACGTGCAGGAAGACAATCTCGAATCCGTGTTCGATATGAACGACGATGATCTGGCGACCGCAGCGCAACGCAATATCGTAGCCAACATCCGTAAGACGTACGACGAGATTTCCAATTGGTCGGATGCCGAACGCCAGCAATTCGCGCAGTATCTGGTCAACGAGGTGACGCTGGTCATCGTGACCACCGACGATCTCGACGGCGCGCATCGCATCTTCGACGTGATGAACATGCGCGGCCTGCCGCTCACCCCGTCCGACGTGTTCAAGGCGCGCGCTACGGCCGGCCTGTCGACCGCCGAACTTGACGTATACGCCGCCCGTTGGGATGACATCATTGACCCGATTGGCGACGATCCGCATGACTGTGAGGAATTCTTCGCCTATCTGCATCTCGTGCTCACGCACAAGTCGGCCACCAACAAGCTCATCGAGGATTTCCTGGCCGACGTGCTGCAACCGTACATCGACAAAGGCACGGTGCCCACGTTCATCAACCAGGTGCTGGCACCCTACGCGATGGCGTGGCGGATCATCGCACGCCCCAGCGATACCGTACTGCCCGCCGGGGTGCGTAGCCGGCTTGAGGGATTGGATGATTACCGCAGCCACGAATGGAAGCCCGTGGCCATGTGGGCGTTGGTCAATTCGTATCGCGGGCTGGGCGACGCCGATTTGTCGCCGTTTGTGGTTCGTGCCTCGCGTATCGCCAGAACCACGGCCACGCTGGAATCGTTGGGTGCCCATGACGAGCGTCGGCTGCTGGAAATTCTGACCGCATTGGAACAGGTGACCGGCATCCGCACGCTGAATCGCACTGGAGCGTTGGAGCGGCGCGGTTATGCGAACGCCGCCATCCGTGATCTTGACAAGGGCTATCTGGTCCAGCGCGTGAACGGGTTGCATGTCTCGGACGGCGACCGTGAAGGCGCATTGGTCCGTTTGCATGGCGAGATGCAGGGTGACGGCGATTTGGTCCGTCTGCTGCTGATTCGCGCCAACGAGCAGAAGGCCGGCATGCAGTTGGATCGACCACGCCGGTTCAGTGCGCTGCCGATTATGCCGTTGGATATCGAACGGTCGAAATCGTTTGCGGACTGTCCGCAGGATCAGCATGATTTCTGGATGTACCGACTCGGCAATATGGCGCTGGTGCAGGGCCCTGAGGATCAGTTGGACAGGTTGAGTGAATATCCGGCACGTCGCGACCGCATGCTGTTGCGCGCGGATTCACGTCGTTTCCCGCTGACCAATCAGTTGAAGGATTTCGCTGACTGCACACCTGCCCTGCTGGAAGCGCGGCAGGAAGAGGCGGTCCGACTCATCGTGGAATACTGGGGCATCCGGTATGACAAGGACGCCCGCGATCTGACCAAGCAGAATGTCGATGAGTTGTCGAAGACCTCTCCACGGCCGTCTCATAGTTCGCGGCGCGTCACGATCCGGCAAGTGATTGACGCGGGTCTGCTGGTGCCGGGCGAGCGTCTGGTGTGGGAGCGGCCGCGCAAGGGCGAGCGCTGGTTCGCCACGGTCACCGAAAACGGTCGTCTCCGTCTGGATGAAGGCTCCGAATATCCGACTCCGACCGCCGCGGCCCGTGCCGCCGCCGGAGGACGTCGCGGCGGTGGTCTGGACGTGTGGAAGCGCACGCGCAACGGTCAGAAGCTCAGCGACATCTGGAAGCAGTTCCGTCTGCAGGCGCAGTAGCCGGCACATCATTGGTGGCTCCCCTCCGTGAGGGGAGCCACACGCTTGTCTATGCCAGCGCCGCCACGATTTCAGCCGGTGTTTTGCAATATTCGGGAAAATGCTTAGCTAGTTTTTTGTCATACGTCACCACATAGGTGGCCCCGGATCGTTGTGCGGCGGCGATAATAAGGTCATCCTCGAAATCGTTATGCGCGTGCCGCAACGACTGCGCCAATTCACATTCCTCCGCGCCAATCGGCACGATTGTCATGAGCTCCTTGAGTTTGCTGATTCCCGACCATGCCACCTCCGGCAATATCAGCTTGGCGGTGGTCGCAACGACCATGGATTCGTCATTCATGAATCGTTCTTTGAATCGTTCCGGGGTGATGTAGAATACGTCCTTCAGTGACAGTGACGCACAGGACAGCTTTACCTCCCGCTCAACGCATCGCTCGAACAGTTTCATGACATCCTTGATGAACCGCGGCGTACAGAGCATGTAATAGATAAGGATATTGGTGTCGCACAAGATCGACACCTGCTTTGACTGCCTCATGACAGACTCCGCTCCTTCTCCAAATAACGCGCATAGTCCGACTGACGCCTGTATTCCTTCAGCCGTTCGTCAGCTATCTCATCGCGGAACTGCTTGTAGGTAAGGCCTTCCATGAGGTCGGTGTCTTCTGAGATCAGTCCGGCCTTGACCAGTTCCTTGTGCACGTATCCGGCACCTTCTCGAATCAGTTTCAGCTTGCGCTGCTTTTCCTTCTCGCGGGCCTGCTCTTCGGCGGTCGTTTCCAATGCCGGCACTTCCTTGCGGTCGGCGATGTACAACCACAGCGACCGGATTACGTCGCTCACCGATACGCCTTTGCCCTTGAGGACTTCTTCGACCTCGTTCTTCAGTTTCGCATCAATGCGAACGTTCATTTGGACCATGGTCATGGCAACCTCCATTCCAAAAATGCTATACAGTATAGCATACTGGCGTGCATGGAAAAGGCCGGTATCCGTTGGTGGATACCGGCCTTGCTCCCCTCAGCCGGCTTCGCTGACAACTCCCCTCAGTGAGGGGAGCCAAAGTGGTTACTTCATGAGGTTGCGCAGCACGTACTGGAGGATGCCGCCGTTACGGTAGTAGTCGGCCTCACCGGGCGTGTCGATGCGGACCACCGCGTCGAACTCGGTCTTGGAGCCGTCCTCGTGGGTGGCGGTGACGTGGACCGTCTTGGGGGTCACGCTCTCGTTGAGCTTCTCGACGCCGGCGATATCGTAGGTCTCGGTGCCGTTGAGGCCCAGAGACTCATAGGATTCGCCTGCCGGGAACTGCAGTGGCAGCACGCCCATGCCGATCAGGTTGGAGCGGTGGATGCGCTCGAAGCTTTCGGTGATCACGGCCTTGACGCCGAGCATCACCGTGCCCTTGGCAGCCCAGTCGCGCGAGGAGCCGGTGCCGTATTCCTTGCCGGCGAGCACCACGAGCGGCACCTTGTTGTCGATGTAGTCGCAGGAGGCTTCGAAGATCGTGGTCGGCTTCTTGGCGAGGAAGTCGTAGGTGAAGCCGCCGGGCGTCACCTCTTCGCCTACGGAGGCGAGCAGCTGGTTGCGCAGGCGGATGTTGCCGAACGTACCACGCACCATGATCTCGTGGTTGCCTCGGCGAGAACCGTAGGAGTTGAAGTTCTTCGGCTCCACGCCGCGCTCGGTCAGGTACTTGCCGGCCGGGCTGGAGGCCTTGAACGCGCCTGCCGGGGAGATGTGGTCGGTGGTGACCGAGTCGCCCAGGAGGGCCAGCACGCGGGCGCCATGGATGTCGGCGACCGAGTCCGGCGTGGCCTTCATGCCGTCGAAGAAGGTCTGCTTGCGCACGTAGGTGGACTTGTCGTTCCACGCGAACAGCTCGCCTTCCGGCACGTCGAGGCCCTTCCAGCGGTGGTCGCCGTCGAACACGGAGGCGTAGTCCTTGAGGAACATCTCGCGGCTCACGGTGCCGTCGACCACGGCGGCCACCTCGGAGTTGGTGGGCCAGATATCCTTCAAGTACACGTCATTGCCGTCCGCGTCGGTGCCGAGCGGTTGGGTTTCGAAGTCGAAGTCCATCGTGCCGGCGAGCGCGTAGGCGATGACCAGCGGCGGGGAGGCCAGGTAGTTCATCTTGACGTCTGGGCTGATGCGGCCTTCGAAGTTGCGGTTGCCGGAGAGCACGGCGGTGACGGTCAGGTCGTTGGCGTTGATCGCCTCGGAGATCTCGGGCAGCAGCGGGCCGGAGTTGCCGATGCAGGTGGCGCAGCCGAAGCCGACGGGCTGGTAGCCGAGTGCATCGAGGTCGTCCTGCAGACCGGCGGCCTTCAGATAGTCGGCCACGACCTGCGAGCCGGGGGCCAGCGAGGTCTTGACCCAAGGCTTGGGCTTAAGGCCCTTGGCATGTGCGTTGCGGGCGATCAGGCCGGCGGCGATCATCACGGACGGGTTGGAAGTGTTGGTGCATGAGGTGATCGAGGCGATGGCCACGTCGCCGTTTTCGATGTCGAAATCACCGCGGAAGTCGGTGGACACGGCCACCGGATCCTTGACGGTTTTCTCGGTCTCGTAGGCGGGAGCGGTCTTCTCGAACATCTCCTTGGCTTCGGAGAGCAGAATGCGGTCCTGCGGGCGCTTCGGGCCAGCGATGGACGGCACCACGGTGCCGAGGTCGAGTTCCTCGTATTCGGAGTACTGCGGTTCCACGTAATCCGGGTCGGAGGCGTCGCCCCACAGCTTGTTGGCCTTGGCGTAGGCTTCGACCAACGCGACCTGTTCTTCGGAGCGGCCGGTCAGGCGCAGGTAGTCGAGCGTGACGTTGTCAATCGGGAAGATGCCGCAGGTGGAGCCGAACTCGGGGCCCATGTTGCCGATGGTGGCGCGGTTGGCCAGCGGCACGGAGGCGATGCCTTCGCCGTAGAATTCCACGAACTTGCCGACCACACCGTGCTTGCGGAGCATGTCGGTGATGGTCAGGACCACATCGGTGGCGGTAACGCCCTCCGGGATGGAGCCGGTGAGCTTGAAGCCGACCACGCGCGGCACGAGCATGGAGATCGGCTGGCCGAGCATGGCGGCCTCGGCTTCAATGCCGCCGACGCCCCAACCGAGCACGCCCAAGCCGTTCTCGGTGGTGGTGTGCGAGTCGGTGCCCACGCAGGAGTCGAGGTAGGCGAGCGTGTTGCCGTTGGCCTCGGCCTTGCTCATGACCACCTTGGCCAAGTATTCGATGTTGACCTGGTGGATAATGCCGGTTCCCGGCGGCACCACGCGGAAGTTCTTGAATGCCTGCTGACCCCAGCGCAGGAACTGGTAGCGTTCACCGTTGCGCTGGTATTCGATGTCCATGTTCTGCTGGACCGCGTCGGCGATGCCGTACTTGTCGATCTGCACAGAGTGGTCGATGACCATATCGGACTGGACCTGCGGGTTGATGACCTCCGGGTCGCCGCCGAGGTCCTTGACCGCGTCACGCATGGTGGCGAGGTCCACGATGCAGGGCACGCCAGTGAAGTCCTGCATGATCACGCGGGACGGCGTGAACTGGATCTCGTGGCTGGGTTCGGCGTTCGGATCCCAGTCGAGCAGGGTCTTGACGTGCTCATCGGTGATGTTGGCACCGTCGATGTTGCGAACCAAATTCTCGACCAGTACCTTCAGCGAGTACGGCAGATAATCGATGCTGTCAAGATTGGCGATGTTGTAGTAATCGAAGTCCTTGCCGGCTGCCTTCAAGGTCGCCAGCTGGTCGTCGCGTAAGGACATGCTTCCTCCGAAATCATGAATCGGCTTATGATGCCGTTGATTATCCGCTACAAATGGTACGGGTACGTTACTTTGGCTCTGGCGTGTCGGCTTGAAGTGTGAGACAATTCGCCGCTATTAGATATTGAAACCGTGCTGGCGCAGTAGATTGCCGAATATTCTGCCGACCAGCGGAGCCAGCCATAGACAGATCACGAAAATCATGGCCGCGCCGCCCAACGCAATCAGCGTGGCCACCAACGTAGTGCCGGTAGGCAGAATCAGCGCGAAGAAGTTCGCCACGAACGGGATGAACGCGCCGATGATGCCGGCCGCCGCGAACCCCGCGACCAGCGCACCTCGCCAGCTGTTGAGCGGCCGTGCCACGCGGGCCAGCACAAACACGCCCATCAAAAACAGAATAATGGCACTGGTGGCGCGCAAAGCCGACAGATCGGCGTCATTGTTCACCACATCCCAGCCCATGACGTTCGGCAGGGTCCATGAAGCCAGCAACACCGACAGCGCGGTGGCGATGCCGCCCGGCAGCGCGAACGTGACCACGCGCTTGAGGAATCCCGGAATATAGCGGCGCGTGTTCGGCGCGAGCGCCAGAATGAACGCGGGCATGCCGATGGTGAGAGCGCCGATATAGGTGATATGGCGCGGCAGGTATGGGTATGGGATTTGCGTCAGCACTACGCCGAGCGAGATCAGCGCGGAGTACACGGTTTTGACGAGGAACAGGCTGGCCACGCGCTCCATATTGGCCATGACCTGACGGCCTCGCGCCACGACGTCCGGCAGGTGCGAGAACTTCGAATCCACCAGCACCACCTGGGCCACGGCCTTGGTGGCGGGTGCCGCATTGCCCATGGCGACGCCGAGGTCCGCCTCCTTGATGGCGAGCGCGTCGTTGACGCCATCGCCGGTCATGGCCACCACGTGGTTCTGCGTGTGCAGCGCTTGCACTATGGCCCTCTTCTGGTCGGGCAGCACGCGGCCGAGCACATCGACGTTTTCGAGCACGCGGGCCAGTTCGTTCACGTCCTCGGGCAGTTCGCGCGCGTCCATCGCCACCGGCTCATGATCGCCGGTGAGTTTCACTCTGCGGGCGATGGCACCCACGGTCACTGGATTGTCGCCGGAAATCACACGACAGCGCACGCCCTGCTCACGGAACCAAGCGAGCGTCCGCTCGGCGTCCTCGCGAATCTTCTCAGAGCACAACACCAACGCCACCGGCTCAGCCTGCACATCCAGTTGCGGGTCGTCCGAGACATTGGCTCCCTCAACTGCTTCCCTCAGTCGCTTTTGGCGACAGCTCCCCTCGGAGAGGGGAGCCAGCTCGCTCTTCTCGGCTCCCCTCTCCGAGGGGAGCTGTCCGCGAAGCGGACCGAGGGGAGCTGTAGACCGCGCAACCAGCAACACACGGTTGCCGTCATTGGCATACTCGTTAACCTGCTGCAACACCGACGAATAGTCACCCTCAAGCGCAGAAATAATCACCTCCGGCGCACCCATATACCAGGTCTCGCCGGATTTACGCACCGCACTCCATTTGCGCGCTGAAGAGAACGGGACACGAGACTCAACCGCGCCTGCCCCATAGCCTTGGGCCTTGAGCCCGGCGAGTACGGCTTGGCCGGTGCCGTTGGGCTGCTCTTCGTTGCAGCAGTCGTAGAGGGCCTGCGTGGCTGCCTGTTCCGCAGCCGCATTGGCGGAGCCGAGCATCACGAGCTGGTTGAAGGCGATGCCGCCATCGGTGATCGTACCGGTTTTATCGAGGTTCAGCGCGTCCACGCGAGCCAGTGTCTCCACGGATTCGAGCTCCTGCACCAGCGTATTGTGACGGGCGAGACGCATGGCGGCCACCGCGAAGTTCAGCGAAGTCAGCAGCACCAAGCCTTCGGGAATCATGCCCACCACGCCGGCGACCGCGGAGACCACGGCTTGCCGCCATTCGCCGGTGGAGAGTGCCATGCCCCAACCGCCGACCGTATGAATCTGCGAAAGAATCAGCAGAATGCACAGTGGCACCACGAGGAAGGTCATGAATTTCAGAATCGTGTTGATGCCCTTGTTCAGGTCGGACACGGTTTTCTTGTATACCTTGGCCTGCGCGGTAAGCGTGGCGGCGTAGGAATGGCTGCCGACCGCATTGACCTTGACCAATGCCATGCCGGAGACCGCGGTGGCGCCGGAATACACCTGCTCCCCCACCTTGTGGCGCACGGTACGCGATTCGCCGGTGAGCATGGACTCGTCAAGCTCCAGTCCCCAGGTCTGGATGATCTGCCCGTCGGCCGGCACCTGTTCGCCGGCACGAATCCATAACAAGTCGTCAAGCACGATTTCGTTATGAGATACCTCGATATCCTCGCCATCGCGACGCACGAGGAATTCGGAGGCCACAAGGATGGAAAGCTTATCCAACGTGCGCTTGGCCCTGAGTTCGGTGCCGATGCCGATGCCCGTGTTGATGATGATGACGAAACCGAACACCGCGTCCCTCCAGGAACCGGTGATCAGCACCAGTACCATCGCGGCGAAGATGATGCCGTTGAACAGCGTGAATACGTTGGCTCGCACGATGTCTTGGACCGAACGCGAGGTGGAGGTTTTCACCGCATTCGATTGGCCACTTTCGATACGTTGCACCACTTCTTTGGGGGTAAGACCAGTTGCTCCGATCTCAGGCATTTCCACGGCTGTTGTTGCACTCATATTCTCCAGCCTACCGTGTCTTGTTTCGCAATCCACTAAGGCTCAGGGATGATTCAGGGTGCTTTCTCAGCTTCAAGGGCCTGATTCAGCTCAGGAAACGGTGACTTTGATCTCGCGTTCGTGGGGTTCGTCGCACGTGATGGTGAGCACGGCGTCAGTAATAGTCATTGGCTTGGTATTGGCAGTGTCGCCAGAATCGGCACTGTTGGTGTCGAGGTGAAGGATGACGGCGTACAGCAGTTCATCTTCGGGCGCATGCTTTGGATCAATGAGAGCGACTGGAATACCGGCTTCACGCGCATTGGTCAACGTCTGGTTCCAGCTCTCCCGGTTGGCGTCGGTAACGTCGATGCCGCTGATAATCACGATTTTGACCGCGCGAGCCACGAAATCGGCAACACCCTGCTGTGCGGTGGTCGCATTCTTGTCGACGCCAGTATGAGCATCCGTACTATCGGCACTGTTTTCGTTGGTATTGCCAGTGTCAGAAGATTCGGTTTCACCGGATACACCATCAGTTGCGTTTGCCGAGCTTGCGGATGTTTCGAGCGATGCGTAGTACACATTGAGTTTGTCATCAGACAGCGCATTGATGGCGGACTTGTCTGCGGCGGTATCAGTCGAGCCCACAAAGCCGACTGTGACATCCGTGGGATGCGTGGAATCGTGGGCGACTTCCGGCATGCTGTCTTGGGTATCGCCGACCGCCCTACCGGTCGGCGTGCAGGCGGCCAGGGACAACACAGCCGCCATGCAGGCCAGCAATCCGAGAATTCGTCGTGTCATATGCTCACCTGTCAGCGGGTAAACAGGGCCACCGTCTCATCTGTATTTTCCGTAACCCGAAAATATTTGTTGCCGACCTGCTTATCCGGCGCTTTGAAGTTTCCATCTTCCTGTCTGTCGACTTCCAGCGTCCTCTTGTCGCCGTATATCATCGACAGCTTGAAGCGAATCCTGCTGACGATTCCCTCGCCATGCTTCCAGTCGGCATCCGGCAAAATCTCTATCGTGTCGATAAGCTCAGCGTAAAGCCGTCTGCGCGTCTCCTTGTCCACCTTGCCAATTGCCTTGCCGAACTCCGTAAGGAACAGCTTCACTTCTTCCACGGTTGCCTCGCCTTCGCGTGCGCCGTCAAGACGCCTCCGCGCCTCATCAAGCTTTCGCTCGGCATCGTCGATTTGCTCATAGAGCTTGTCCTGCCTATCCTGCAAGTTCCTGTACTTGCGCTCATAGGCTGGCTCCGTGCCGTCCATAGCATCCATCGTCGCAGACAATGACCTGATGGCTGTTATGACATCATCAATCTCCTTATCGATAAGCTCCTGCCTGTACTGCTTCGCGAACGTGCAATCCGGCCCGAACGCCTTCTTGCTGTACTTGCAGCTGTAAGCGTGGGTCTCCTTGCCGAGGCTCCCGTCCTTCTTGACCTTGCCCCCCGTGTTGGTCGCTATCATCTTGCGGCCGCAGACTGGGCACCCGAGCAGGTTCACGTGGTCGGTACGCTTGCGCGGGAACGGCGTGGACTCCGCCTCGCGTCGCTTCTGCGCCTCCTCGAACAGCTCGGACGACACTATCGCCTCGTGCTGTTTCTCGCTTATCTGCCAGTCTTCTCTGTCTTGCCTTACGGGGTGAAACTCGTTGTTTTCGCCCTCGACCTGCTCCATGCGTCGCCTGTCATAGGCAATCTTGCCTGCATAGACGGGGTTGTCGAGGATGTTCTTGAGCGTCTCCGGGCTAAAGAACACATGCTTTCCGTTGCCTCTCGGCTCCTTCTTGTATCCGTGCTCGTTAAGCCACACGGCTATCTTATGTATGCCGTCCGGGGTGTGGACATATCGGTCGAAGATGATTCTCACGACCTCCGCTTCGTCCTCTTGTATAACAAACTTCCCACTGTCGAGACGGTACCCGAACGGAGCCTGAGCACCGTTCCACAGTCCATTGCGTGCCTTCTGATATCTTCCGGCAGTCGTGTTCTCGCGGATGCTGTCTCGCTCCAAATCGGCAAAGATAGACGCGAACGAGAACATCGTCTCGCCCATTTTGGTTGTGCTGTCGATGCCCTCCTTTATCACGTAAAGGCTCACGTTATAGCTCTTGAGCTTCTGTAATGTCGTAAGAGCATTGGCGGCATTTCTGGCGAAACGGCTCATGTTGTAGACAACGACGTAGTCAATGTCCCTGTTCTTCGCAATATCCGAGAGCATCTGTTGGAACTGTGGCCTGCCCTCGATATTTTTGCCTGATGCCCCCTTCTCTTCCTGATAAATATGGACGAGCGTCATATGCTTGCTCTCGACATAGTTCTTAATCTCATACTCCTGATTTTCGAGGGAATAGCCCAGCTCTGCCTGCATGTCAGTCGAAACGCGGATGTAGCCGACCGCCCTCAGCACCCTCTTCGGCGCTGCCTTTCTTCTTGGCACTTATGAACTTACCCCCTTAAACCAAAGAGGGCAGACAAGCCAATGAGAGGCCGGTCTGCCCTACGTGTAGACATTCGCTTAAGCGTGTTTTCTTCTATAGACGCCCAGACCCACGAGAGTCAAGCCGGCAAGGAGCGTCAGCACCCCTGAAACAGCAAGTCCCGTGACGTCATCACCTGTCTGCGGGAGTTTCTCAACCCTCGTAGCATGCTTACCCGATACATCAGCACGCCCTGGTGTTGCTGGCGATGCATGCCGCGCATCCGATGGCTTGTCCTTGACAGTCACCGTCGCCTTTGCACTCACCGTTGCACCTTGCGAGTCCTTGACTTCGAAGGTGACACTATAGGTGCCTGCAACATTTTTATTGAACCCGCCATTATCAACGACGGTCACCTCGTCCGTAAGGTCGCCGTCCTCTTTGTCAACCGCTTTGACGACAAGGCCCTTCAAATCGAAGTCATCGCCAGCAGTAATGACAGCGTCCTTTACCTCAAGGGTCGGGTTATCGTTGACGACATGGACCTTCATCGTCCTGGATACCTTCGTGCGATCCTGCAGGGTGTAGTGGTAGACGACGGTATATTCTCCAGCATGAGCCATGTTCACGTCTGAAGTGACGTTCAGGTCCGCATAGCCAATGGTCGCGCCGGTGATGGGGTCCTTGCCGCCGAGATAATAGCTCGCCGCGTCGAAGGAATCGTTGACGTGGAGAGTCACTTCCTTCTCAGCGCTGATGACCCTGTGCATGGACACGTAGAAAGCCTGCCCATTAGCGGGAGAAGTCGCATCGCCATCCTCGTCGACGAACATCGCAGTGGCGTTGTGGTTGTAGCGTAGGACGGGCATCACACGCGTGCTGTCGACCTGCGTCACGTACCCGAGCGAGTTTACCCTCGCGTTGATTGGGTCGGTCTTGATGGCATAGTAGCTCGTCGTATCGTTTGTCACCTTGTCCGTAGCGTACCTGTCGACGGTGTCTACTGTGAGCTGGTGCCAGATGGAGAACTTGATGAAGTCCTCGGATGCCTGGGGCATCGCGTCCTGCAGCTCGGGGTCGCTGATAACCTCGTACTTTCCATTGCCCTTGGCGATTGTGCCTAAGACCTTGTCAGTCATGAAGTCGCTGACCTGCTTGTTCCCGCGGACACCAACGAGGTTGAGGGTGATGAACTTATATGGACGAGCCGAGTAGTCTCTTACTTGCAGATTCGTGTAGGTATCCCACGTGGGGTTGCTCTCCACGTACTTGAGCGGAACCCTGAGCTCAGCGGATGCTCCCGCCGGGAGCTGCCCCTGTACGTGAACCTCCTTCAGTGTGCTCCAATCTGGCGACGCCGTGCCGTTGAGCACGTCTTGACGTGCCACATTCGTGCCATCGGTGAAGTAGTAGCGGATTGGCAGAGAGGCATCCACGCTCGTGCCAAGCAGGTCGCCGGAGATACGGGTGGTGTCGACCTTCAGCTCATTGTGCTTCTTCGTTCCGTCCAACACGTTGGCCATGTAGATGTATAGGCTCACGTTCTTCTGCGTGTTGTCCGTGTTCTTCAGGCTGACGTGATACACCATGTCATTCGCCCTGTCGATGTCGAAGATGTCAGCTCCGTTGGCTGCAGAACTTGAAAGCATGTCGCCCGTGTCCACGCCCGCGTACATGTTCGTGCTGCCGTTCGAGGAGCGGTCGCCGTTCGAGGTCACGTAGTTGCAGAACTCATAGCCGTTGTTCGTCGTAACCTCGGTGCCGTTCGTGCGCACCTCGTTAGGGTAGATTGTCTTTAATGACTCTGCTGCATAAGCCGTTGATGCAAGTCCGGCGCTCATGCAAAGCGTTAGGACTGTGGCTAGTAACACTCTAACTTTCTTCATTTCACATTCCTCTCTTCATCATTATAAATGATAAATGAGCGCTTGACAACAGAAGACGACCCTGAGACCGTGTTTGCTGTCCTGATGGAGGAGTGGGGATAGTTAGAGGCTTCTAGGCAGAATGGGTGGTGCCTTAAACCATTGCCGTTTTGCGAAGGAACCTCCGATGTCCAAGAGTACCAATGTCAGTGTTTCCATGAGCCCGTCGTGCGCGAGGGCGTGGCGCAGGCTGGAGCGGTCGTTCACAGGCGACGACGAGATCTTCCGATCGCGCGACCATGCGCTGAAGGTGGCCGGCCGGGACTCGAAGTGGCTGCCGGCGATCGCGGGGACGGTCGAGTTCCGCGTGCGCCGCTACCGGAGGCCGGACGGAAGCCCCCGCTACCTGCTGTTCGAGGACACGGGCATCTGCATGCCCAGGGAGAAGGCGAGCCGCGGGCTGAAGGCGTTCGTCGCGTCGATGGCGTGCGAGCAGGCCTACCGTCCGGCGGCCGCGCACGCGGCCGTGTTCTCCCGCGAGCCGGTCAGCCCGGCAGCGGTCAAGGACGCGATCGAGTCATGCGCCGCGCCGCTCACCGCACTGGCGGAGGACGCCAGCCTCAGACGGCTCAACGGCGAAATCGTCGGCACCGAGAGCACCCCGACGCTGTTCATGGAGGCGGACGGCGTGTACTGCCGTCTGCAGCGCACCAAAGCGATGAAACAGGCGAACGCGCCCAAGTGGGCCCAGGTGCGGGACGCGAAGGCCTACGAGGGCAAGGACCCCGACAACGCCAACCGGTGCCGCAACCCGCTCGTGTACGCGGCCGTCGAGGACGGCGTCACGTTCGCGGACCGGCTTGGATTGGCTACAATGTATTGGACTGGTTCATGCGGGACATGACAACGAAGGAGTTGATCATCATGGCCGATCCGAATCGTCCCCGTCATTACGAGGAGGAGTTCAAGAGGCAGATCGTGCAGCTGTGCGAGAACGGCAAGCCGTCGTCGCAGATCAGGGCGGGGTACGGCATCCCGCGTTCCACGCTGCAGCGTTGGGTGCAGGGCATCCGCAACAGCGGCTCGACCAGGGCCGTCGACAACCGCACTCCCGAGGAGAACGAGCTGATCGAATTGCGGAAACGCAACAGGCAGCTGGAGATGGAGGTCGGCGTTTCAGAACAAGCGGCGCCGGTATCCGCGCGAAGGTAGAGGTCATACGGTCCGACGCCGGCCGCTGCCCGATATCGGCGCAGTGCGGGGTCCTGGGCGTTGCCAGGTCGGCCTACTGCTGGATGCTCGAACACCCCGAGGCCGAACGCGCCGACCCTTACGAGAAGGATG
>NZ_JBHEEA010000008.1:0-116501 GCF_041900695.1 Bifidobacterium sp. 2450 | reverse complement strand
GTGGTGGTGGTTTGAGAACTCAAGAGCGTGTTTGTACTACTTCTTTATAGTCAATGATTGCCAGTTCATCGTCAGCCTTGTCTTTTGTGGCGGGGTGCCCCGGGAGGGGTTGAATGATGGTGGGGTTTTTTGAGGGCGTCCTTCCTTAAGGACGTGCTCGTCAATTTTTGTTTTGAGAGTCATCTGTTCGGATGTTTTTCATGAAGTTTTTTTGTGGAGGGTTCGATTCTGGCTCAGGATGAACGCTGGCGGCGTGCTTAACACATGCAAGTCGAACGGGATCCATCGGGCTTTGCTTGGTGGTGAGAGTGGCGAACGGGTGAGTAATGCGTGACCGACCTGCCCCATGCACCGGAATAGCTCCTGGAAACGGGTGGTAATGCCGGATGTTCCAGTTGATCGCATGGTCTTCTGGGAAAGCTTTCGCGGTATGGGATGGGGTCGCGTCCTATCAGCTTGACGGCGGGGTAACGGCCCACCGTGGCTTCGACGGGTAGCCGGCCTGAGAGGGCGACCGGCCACATTGGGACTGAGATACGGCCCAGACTCCTACGGGAGGCAGCAGTGGGGAATATTGCACAATGGGCGCAAGCCTGATGCAGCGACGCCGCGTGAGGGATGGAGGCCTTCGGGTTGTAAACCTCTTTTATCGGGGAGCAAGCGTGAGTGAGTTTACCCGTTGAATAAGCACCGGCTAACTACGTGCCAGCAGCCGCGGTAATACGTAGGGTGCAAGCGTTATCCGGAATTATTGGGCGTAAAGGGCTCGTAGGCGGTTCGTCGCGTCCGGTGTGAAAGTCCATCGCTTAACGGTGGATCCGCGCCGGGTACGGGCGGGCTTGAGTGCGGTAGGGGAGACTGGAATTCCCGGTGTAACGGTGGAATGTGTAGATATCGGGAAGAACACCAATGGCGAAGGCAGGTCTCTGGGCCGTTACTGACGCTGAGGAGCGAAAGCGTGGGGAGCGAACAGGATTAGATACCCTGGTAGTCCACGCCGTAAACGGTGGATGCTGGATGTGGGGCCCGTTCCACGGGTTCCGTGTCGGAGCTAACGCGTTAAGCATCCCGCCTGGGGAGTACGGCCGCAAGGCTAAAACTCAAAGAAATTGACGGGGGCCCGCACAAGCGGCGGAGCATGCGGATTAATTCGATGCAACGCGAAGAACCTTACCTGGGCTTGACATGTTCCCGACGATCCCAGAGATGGGGTTTCCCTTCGGGGCGGGTTCACAGGTGGTGCATGGTCGTCGTCAGCTCGTGTCGTGAGATGTTGGGTTAAGTCCCGCAACGAGCGCAACCCTCGCCCCGTGTTGCCAGCGGATTGTGCCGGGAACTCGCGGGGGACCGCCGGGGTTAACTCGGAGGAAGGTGGGGATGACGTCAGATCATCATGCCCCTTACGTCCAGGGCTTCACGCATGCTACAATGGCCGGTACAACGGGATGCGACGCGGCGACGCGGAGCGGATCCCTGAAAACCGGTCTCAGTTCGGATCGCAGTCTGCAACTCGACTGCGTGAAGGCGGAGTCGCTAGTAATCGCGAATCAGCAACGTCGCGGTGAATGCGTTCCCGGGCCTTGTACACACCGCCCGTCAAGTCATGAAAGTGGGCAGCACCCGAAGCCGGTGGCCTAACCCCTTGTGGGATGGAGCCGTCTAAGGTGAGGCTCGTGATTGGGACTAAGTCGTAACAAGGTAGCCGTACCGGAAGGTGCGGCTGGATCACCTCCTTTCTACGGAGAATTCAGTCGGATGTTCGTCCGACGGTGTGCGCCCCGCGCGTCGCATGGTGCGGCGGTGGCGGGGTTGCTGGTGTGGAAGATGTCGTTGGCTTTGCCCTGCCGGTCGTGCGGTGGGTGCCGGAGTGGTGCGGATGCGCTTTTGGGCTCCCGGATCGCCACCCCAGGCTTTTTTGCCTGGCGCGATTCGGTGCCCGTCGTGCCCGAGGGCCGGCCGTGTGCCGGTGCGGCGGCGTGGCGGTGCGTGGTGGCTTGAGAACTGGATAGTGGACGCGAGCAAAGCAAGGGTTTTCTGGATCCTTGTTTTGCTGTTGATTTCGAATCGAACTCTGTTGTTCGTTTCGATCGTTTTGTGATCATTTTTAGTGTGATGATTTGTCGTCTGGGAATTTGCTGGAGGAATCTTGCGGCGCATGCATGTTGCGTGTGTGTTGCTTGCAAGGGCGTATGGTGGATGCCTTGGCAGACAGGACCGATGAAGGACGTTTGAGGCTGCGATATGCCTCGGGGAGCCGCCGACAGGGCTTTGATCCGAGGATTTCCGAATGGGGGAACCCACCGACCGTCATGGGTCGGTACCGGCTTCGGCCGGGGGGTACGCAGGGAAGTGAAACATCTCAGTACCTGCAGGAAAGGATATTCCGTGAGTAGTGGCGAGCGAAAGCGGATGATGGCCAAACCTTGCGCGTGTGATACCCGTCGGGGGTTGCGCGCGGGGTGTTGCGGGATCGCGTGCGCCGGCTCCGACGGGCCGGCCGGCAGTTGCAGAAAACCATGTGTCAGGGGAACCGGGTTGAATACCGGGCCGCAGAGGGTGAGGGCCCCGTACCTGAACGCGCATGGTCTGCCGATCGCGTCTCCCAAGTAGCACGGGTCCCGTGGAACCCCGTGCGAATCCGCCCAGACCGTTGGGTAAGCCTGAATATTCCTGTCTGACCGATAGCGAACGAGTACCGTGAGGGAAAGGTGAAAAGTACCCCGGGAGGGGAGTGAAACAGTCTCTGAAACCGTGCGCCTACAATCCGTCGGAGCCCTTTTGTGGGGTGACGGCGTGCCTATCGAAAAATGAGTCTGCGAGTCAGTGGCATGTGGCGAGCATAACCCGTGTGGGGTATGCGTAGCGAAGGCGAGTCTTAAAAGGCGTTTAAAGTCGCGTGTCCTGGACCCGAAGCGGGATGATCTAGCCCTGAGCAGGTTGAAGCGCGGGTAAGACCGTGTGGAGGACCGAACCCACCTGGGTTGAAAACCGGGGGGATGACTTGGGGCTAGGGGTGAAAGGCCAATCAAATTCCGTGATAGCTGGTTCTCTCCGAAATGCATTTGGGTGCAGCGTCGGGTCATTACGTCCCGGGGGTAGAGCTACTGGATGCTTGCGGGCCCGTATCGGGTACCAACAGCAACCAAACTCCGAATACCGGTGACGCGTATCCCGGCAGTGAGTCGGCGGGGGATAAGCTTCGTCGTCGAAAGGGAAACAGCCCAGACCGTCGTCTAAGGTCCCGAAGCGTGTGCTAAGTGGGAAAGGATGTGGAGTCGCATAGACAGCCAGGAGGTTGGCTCAGAAGCAGCCATCCTTGAAAGAGTGCGTAACAGCTCACTGGTCTAGTGGTTCCGCGCCGACAATGTAGCGGGGCTCAAGCACACCACCGAAGACGCGGCAGTGTTTTGTACTGGGTAGGAGAGCGTCCCATGAGGGGCGAAGCGGCCGTGTGAACGCGCCGTGGACTTCATGGGAGTGAGAATGCAGACATGAGTAGCGAGAGACGGGTGAAGATCCCGTCCGCTGGATGACCAAGGGTTCCAGGGCCACGTTCATCGTC
Organism: Bifidobacterium sp. 2450; assembly: GCF_041900695.1. NCBI lineage: Bacteria > Bacillati > Actinomycetota > Actinomycetes > Bifidobacteriales > Bifidobacteriaceae > Bifidobacterium > Bifidobacterium sp. 2450. The sequence continues at coordinate 112,939 of NZ_JBHEEA010000008.1, read as the reverse complement.
CCTGGGTGAGTCGGGTCCTAAGGCGAGGCCGACAGGCGTAGTCGAATGGATGAACGGGTCGATATTCCCGTACCGGCTTTCAGCCGCCAAAACCGAGGCAGTGAGTACTAACCTCCGGCCGCGGGCTTACCTCCACTTCGGTGGTGGGATGCCTTCGGGCGTTGGGACCGTAGCTGTAGTAGGTCAGCGCAGGAGTGACGCAGAGGGGTAGCCGGCCGCGGAGGTGGTCTTCCGTGGTCAAGCACGCAGGGCGTGGGACAGGCAAATCCGTCCCGCGTGTGCCCGAGGTGCGATGATGGGGGCCGTTCGGCCCGATATCCGGTGATCCCGGCTGCCGAGAAAAGCTTCGGCGTCAGGCTCAAAGCCGCCCGTACCCCAAACCGACACTGGTGGTCAGGTAGAGAATACCAAAGCGATCGAGCGAATCCTGGTCAAGGAACTCGGCAAATCACTCCCGTTCCTTCGGTTTAAGGGAGACCCCCGATGGTGAACCGCCTCGCGCGGGGAGCTTTTGGGGGTGGCACAGACCAGGGGGTAGCGACTGTTTACCAAAAACACAGGTGCATGCGAAGGCGCAAGCCGCTGTATATGCACTGACGCCTGCCCGGTGCCGGAAGGTTAAGAGGATCCGTCAGCCTTTGGCGAAGCGGTGAATTCAAGCCCCGGTAAACGGCGGTGGTAACTATAACCATCCTAAGGTAGCGAAATTCCTTGTCGGGTAAGTTCCGACCTGCACGAATGGCGTAACGACTTCCCCACTGTCTCGACCAGGAGCTCGGCGAAATTGCAGTACGAGTAAAGATGCTCGTTAAGCGCAGAAGGACGAAAAGACCCCGGGACCTTTACTATACCTTGGTATTGGCATTCGGTGTGGATTGTGTAGCATAGGCGGGAGGCCGAGAGGCGCGGTCGCCAGATCGCGTGGAGCCGCAAGGTGAAATACCGCTCTGTTCGCATTGGATGTCTAACCTCGAACGGTCATCCTGTTCAGGGACAGTGCCTGGCGGGTAGTTTAACTGGGGCGGTTGCCTCCCAAAGAGTAACGGAGGCGCCCAAAGGTCCGCTCAGCCCGGTTGGCAATCGGGTGGCGAGTGCAAGTGCACAAGCGGGCTTGACTGCGAGGACGACGGTCCGAGCAGGGACGAAAGTCGGGACTAGTGATCCGGTGCCGGTGTACGGACGCGGCATCGCTCAACGGATAAAAGGTACCCCGGGGATAACAGGCTGATCATTCCCAAGAGTCCATATCGACGGGATGGTTTGGCACCTCGATGTCGGCTCGTCGCATCCTGGGGCTGGAGCAGGTCCCAAGGGTTCGGCTGTTCGCCGATTAAAGCGGCACGCGAGCTGGGTTCAGAACGTCGTGAGACAGTTTGGTCTCTATCCTCTGCGCTCGTTGGAATGCTGAGGAGGCCTGCCCATAGTACGAGAGGACCTGGGTGGACGAACCTCTGGTATGCCGGTTGTCACGCCAGTGGCACGGCCGGTTGGCTACGTTCGGGAGGGATAACCGCTGAAAGCATCTAAGCGGGAAGCCTGCTCCAAGATAAGCATTCCGTGCAGCCTCGAGCTGCTGTAGTCCCCATGCAGAACACGTGGTCGATAGGCCGGACGTGGAAGCCCCGCGAGGGGTGGAGCCGACCGGTACTAACGGACGAAAGGCAACACTGACATTCCGACCCCTGGCGGTTGGACCGCATCTTCCTCCTGCAAACGACACCAGACGGCAATGAGCATTGTCTGGCCACAAGACGAAACATCGACATATTCGCGTCCGCTATCCGGTTCCCAGGCCGCCACAGGCCGGCAGACCCCAGCGTCTGGCCGTATAAGAGAAGATTTGCGGCGGCCATGGCCCAGGTGAGACGCCCGGTCCCATTCCGAACCCGGAAGCTAAGGCCTGGCACGGCGATGGTACTGCACCCGACAGGGTGTGGGAGAGTAGCACGCCGCCGCACCACACGTACAGGAAGCCCCTTGGAGCACACGCCCCAAGGGGCTCCCTCGCATACCCGAAACCAACAAGACAAGACACCGACAAGACATAGGCTCTCGCACCTAGGGTGTGGCCGAATCGAAAGCATATAGAAGAGGGAACCCTCCAATGAAACTGAACCGCACCCCGATTGTTGGACTGAAGTAATTCAGATTCGATGATCGGAGGTGCGGTTTCTCATGTGTAGGGATCGCAGGCGTCATTACGATGACGGTTTCATGCGGGTCGTCGCCGACCTGATCCGGGGCGGGGCCGGGAGGCGTTCTCTCGCCCGCCGGCTTGGCGTGCCCGTCAGCACCGCGGGAAAATGGGTGTTGTCATACCGGTTTGGCGGGGAGGCGGCGCTCATGGGAGAACGCGAAGGCAACAGGAGATACGACTACGAGACGAAGCTCGCGGCGGTGCGCGACCATGTGGAGCATGGGCTGACGAAGGCCGAAGTCATGGAGAAGTACAGGATCGCGAGTCCCACCCCGTTGGAGCGCTGGTGCCGCGAGTACCGGTCCGGCGGCCCGGACGCCCTGCGTCCGAAACCGAAGGGCAGGCCCAGGGGCGCGAAATCCAAGCCGAGGCCGGCTCCCACAAGGGAACAGCTCCTTGAGGAGGAGAACGCGTACCTCAAGGCGAGGGTCGCGTACCTGGAAAAAGCCGACGCCCTGCTGGCGTGGAGATCGGCAACCGGGACAGAACGGTGATCGTCTCCATGCTGGCGGGGCTGGGACATCGGCTCCGGCACCTGCTCAGGGCGGCCGGGCTGGCGAAAAGCACGTATTACCATCTTCTGTCGCATCCGGCCGCCGTGACCCGGCCGGACATCGAGCCGATGGTCGCCGAGATATTCGCGCGCACGCCCAACGGGTGCGGCCACCGGCAGATACGCATGTGCCTCGTGCACGAGTTCGGGGTGCGGGTGAGCCACAAGAGCGTGCTGAAGGTCATGAGGCGCATGGGCCTGGAATGCCGGATACGCAGGCCGAACCCGTACCGGAAATACAGCTCGTACCGGGGCGAGACGGGCGCGAGGGTGGAGAACCTGCTGGAATGGGACTTCACGGCCGAGCGGCCGTGGGTGAAGTTGGGCACGGACGTCACCGAGTTCAGGGTCGCCGACGGCAAGGCGTATCTGGCTGCCGTATACGACATGGGATCCAAGGAGATCGTGGCCTGGGACGTCAGCCGGCATCCCGACATGGCCCAGCAGTGGCGCCTGCTCGCCATGCTCGAGGAGAAGCTGCCCGAAGACGCCAACCCGATCCTGCACTCCGACATGGGCTGGCAGTACCGGCACCGGTGGTGGCGCGACCGGCTCGCGGGACTGGACATCCGCCAGTCCATGAGCAGGAAGGGCAACTGCATCGACAACGCCGCGACCGAGCAGGTGTTCGGTCACCTCAAGGACGAGTTCTACGCCGGACGCGAGTTCGCCTCATACGAACAGTTCAAGAACGAACTGGACGCGTACATCATCCACCGGAACACCAAACGCCGCCAGATACGACTGGAGGGACACACCCCGGAGGAATTCCGGAACATGTCCCTCACAGCCCAATCAGGTACCCTTAATAAACCACGTCCAACAATCGGGGCGCAGTTCACAATGACGGAGAGTTCCCTCTTTGCGTATCTGGACCGATAAAGGTCTAGAAATTGAAATTGTCCGGATCAGCACCGTTGCGCTTGCCGGTGTTGATGGCGGAGATGGCGTTCATATCATCGACCGATAGGTTGAAGTCGAAGACCTCGAAGTTCTGCTTGATGCGCTCGGCATGAGTGGACTTTGGAAGCACGATGATACCGCGCTGGATGTGCCAACGAATCACTACCTGTGCAGCAGACTTGCCGTACTTGGCACCGATTTCGGCCAGTACTGGGTTGCTGAGTAGGTTACCGCCGGTGCCGCCGAGCGGACTCCACGCCTCGGTTGCGATGCCCTTGGCACGCAGCTGGCCAATAAGCTCTTGATTGGTGAATTGTGGGGAAGACTCAACCTGGTCTACAGCAGGTACCACATCGCTATGGGTCAGTAGCTCATCGATATGATGCTTTTGGAAGTTGCTGATGCCAACGGCTTTGGCACGGCCAGAGGCATAAATCTCCTGCAAGTCGTCCCATGCCTGCTGCCAGCCGTCTGCCGGCCAGTGAATCAGATACAGATCCACATAATCCACGCCCAAGCGGTCAAGGCTTTCTTGGAATGCATCCTTGCCGCGGCGTGCGCGAATATCGTCATTCCACAGCTTGGTGGTCAAGAAGAAATCGCTGCGCGGCACACCAGCACGGCGAATACCTTCACCTACTGAGGCTTCGTTGCGGTAAATCATTGCGGTATCGATATGGCGGTAGCCATTCTCCAGAGCCGTCTGCACCGCGTTCACTGTAGTATCACCATCCGGTGTCTGGAATACGCCCAAGCCCACCTGCGGGATGACAGTGCCGTTGTTCAGCATGATTGTCGATTGAATTGCCATAATGCCTCACTAGTCGTAGTATTCGTTCAATTTCCCATTCTAGAAACAAGACGATGCAATAAGCCGCGTTTTGCTGGCAAAGAATGATTCTTTATTTCAGCGCTACGATGAACGATATGACTACGGAATATGTGGCTGCATTTGATGCGGGGACCACGGCGTTGAAGGGTGCCTTAGTTAATGGGCAGGGTTGCATTGTAGCTAGCGCGAGTAGCGAACTTGACCTTATTATCAACGGCGACTATCGGGAGCAGAGCCCCGATCAATGGTGGCAAGCTTTCTGCTCGGCCTCCAGGCGCATGATTGAGCAGGCGCGGCAATCCGAGTCAGAATTCAATGTGACTCGCATTCGTGGCATCATTTTCAGCGGTCAGATGCAGGATGTTATTGCTTTGAACGGCGAGCTCAATCCCGTCCGCAATGCCATTCTGTATTCGGATGGCCGAGCCGAGGAACAGGCCAAGCAACTCGCCGAGACATATCAGGGCGGTGCAGAACGTTTCCTGAACACCGTTGGTAACCGGCTCGAAGGCTGCTTGCCGTTGCCCAAGTTGATGTGGCTGCGCGAGCACGAGTCGGAAACGTACGCGCGCATTCGTCATGTATTGATCAGTTCCAAGGACTACTTGATCGCCCAATTAACTGGCGAATGCGTGGGCGATGTGGCGGCTTGTTCCACAGCCGGTGCCATGAGTATCCGTAATGGCCAATGGGATGCCGAATTGTGCGAGGCCGCAGGAATCGACATGACCATGTTGCCACACCTGCACAATCCGCAAGACAACATTGGCGCAGTGACGGAATCCGCTGCACAACGCACCGGTTTCTTCGCCGGAACTGCGGTATACGCGGGCATTGGAGACGCGGGTGCCACCACGCTGGCCAGCGGTGTCAGCCACCCTTGTCAATACAACATCAATATCGGCACCTCAGGCTGGATCGCCACCGTTTCGCCCGAGCCGTTCACTGACAAGCCTGGTGCTGCGAATCTGGCATTTGGTGTGGAAGAAGGCTTCGTGAATGCCGTGCCATACCTCAACGCCGGCGACGTGCATAAATGGGTTACCGGCGTATTCGCCGATGGCGATTATGCGGAAGCACATCAGCTTATCGAAACATCCAAACCCGGCTCCAACGGTGTGCTATGCCTGCCATATCTGGTGGGGGAGCGGTTCCCCGTAATGAACCCGAATATTCGCGGTGCCTATGTGGGCCTCGATCCAGACACCACCAAGGCAGACATGATGCGTGCCGCGCTTGAGGGTGTGGTCTTCTCCATTCGTCAAGGTATGGAAAGTTTTGACGCCAAACCCACCGAGATTTCCCTGATTGGCGGCGGAGCCAGAGAAAATGCGTGGTGCCAGATTCTGGCTGATGTGTTGGAGCATCCTATTGAAGTGTTCGCCAATGCCGATATTTTGCCAGCAGTGGCAATGGCCTCGTTGGTGTTCAATGCACCAGACCTGCTGCAATCAGTATGTGAACGCACTGTATACCAGCCGAATCCTGACACCGCACGCACATATGCCGACGCATACCGGCGATTCCTGAGCCTCTACCCGATGCTGCGAACGATGGATTAGGGACTTAGCATCATGAGGCAATCAGCAAATATGGTCCGCAAGCATATAGTGGTCACCGGACTGGTGCAAGGCGTGGGATTCCGTTATTTTACGGTGACTCAGGCACGTCGGCTTGGTGCACAGGGTTGGGTGCGTAATTGTAGCGATGGCTCGGTTGAGCTGGAGGCACAAGGTAGCAGCGACGCAGTGCAAGCCTTGGTTGAGCGATTAGCCATTGGCCCGCGATGGTCCGAAGTGAGTCACGTCGCCGTGTATGACATGCCGATTATCGATGAGACCGCTCGGGCATTTGGCGTGCGTCAATAACCTGCATCACGAACCCGCATCACGCACGATAATCTCACGATACGGGTGAACATGGGCGTTCCTCGCCGCTTAGGCCTCGCACATTGGTACGATGGGGCTTTATGAGTGAGAACATCATGCGAATCATTGACCTGCGTGGTCAGAACCTGTCCCGTGCCGAACTGCTTGCCGCGATGCCGCGTGCTGCAATGGGTACTTCCGAAGCCACCGATCTGGTGCGTCCGATTCTGGACGATGTCAAGGAACGCGGTGCCGCGGCCCTGCGCGACTTCGAGGAGAAGTTCGATCACGTGCGTCCCAAGGACCTGCGCGTGCCGGTCGAGGCGATCAAGGACGCCCTGGCCACGATCGACCCCGAAGTGCGCGCCGCCATCGAGGAATCGGTGCGCCGCGCCCGCGCCGTGGCCGCCAACCAGGTGCCGAAGGACTTCTACACCGACCTCGCCGAAGGCGCCCGCGTGGCCGAACGCTGGATTCCGATTCAGCGCGTCGGCCTGTATGTGCCCGGCGGCAAGGCCGTCTACCCGAGCTCCGTCATCATGAACGCTGTGCCGGCCCAGGCCGCCGGCGTCGAATCGCTGGCCATCGCCACCCCGCCCGCCCGCGACAATGAGGAAGGCCTGCCGAACAAGACCATCCTCGCCACCTGCGCCATCCTCGGTGTTGACGAGGTGTACGCGGTCGGCGGCGCTCAGGCCATCGCCATGTTCGCATACGGCGCCAAGGGCAGCGAGCCGCAGGACGGCGACATCCTGTGCGATCCGGTTGACAAGATCACCGGCCCGGGCAACATCTTCGTGGCCACCGCCAAGTCGCTGGTCTCCGCATTCGTGGGCATCGACGCGGTCGCCGGCCCCACTGAAATCGGCATCATCGCCGACGAAACCGCCAACCCGAGCCTGCTGGCCGCCGACCTCATCGGCCAGGCCGAGCACGATGAGCTCGCCGGTTCCGTGCTGTTCACCGACTCCACCGAGATTGCCGACAAGGTGCAGGAGAACCTCAAGTACCGCGTGCCGCGTACCGAGCACGCCGAGCGTGTCCACACGTCACTGTCCGGCACCCAGTCTGCCATCGTACTGACCGACGGTCTCGACCAGTCCATCGACGCGGCCAACGCCTACGCCGCCGAACACCTTGAGATTCAGACCAAGGATGCCGATGCGGTCGTCAAGCGCATCAAGAACGCCGGTGCCATCTTCCGCGGCCCGTACTCCCCGGTGCCGCTGGGCGACTACATGTCCGGCTCCAACCACGTGCTGCCCACCGGCGGCACCGCCCGCTTCGCCGCCGGCCTCGGCGTGCACACCTTCATGAAGCCGGTCGAAGTCATCGAATACGACGAGGAAGACCTCAAGGCACTCGCCTCCCGCATCAACGCCTTCGCCGTTTCCGAGGACCTGCCCGCCCACGGCGAGTGCGTGCTCTCCCGCTTCGTCAAGGATCCGTATGACAAGGCCACCCTGCGCGAGCAGGAGAAGGAAGCCGGTCTGCGATGAGCTCGATTCCCGCAAACCTGCCGCTGCGCAACGATCTGATCGGTGAGGAGCCGTACGGCGCTCCCCAGCTGGATGTGCCGGTGTGCCTGAACGTCAACGAGAACCCGTATGCGCCGGACCCGGCCGTATGCGACACCATCGCCAAGCGTGTGCGTGAAATCGCCCCCACGCTCAACCGATACCCGGATCGTGAGCACATCGAATTGCGTCAGGCATTCTCCGATTACCTGGCCCGCGAATCCGGTACCCGTCTGGACGTGGACGAGCTGTGGGGCGCGAACGGCTCCAACGAGATCATGCTCCAGCTGTTCCAGGCTTTCGGTGGCCCGGGCCGCACCGCACTCGGTGCCGACCCGACGTACTCCATGTACCCGGAGTACGCCCGCGACACCTTCACCGGTTGGAAGCTCGCCCACCGCAACGCCGACTTCACGCTGAACGTCGACAAGGTGCTTGAGGCCATCGCCGAGGTCAAGCCCTCGATGGTGCTGCTCACCAGCCCAAACAACCCGACCGGCACCCCACTGCCGATGGAGGATATCGAGCGTATTCTCGCCGCCTGCGAAACTGCTGAAGTGGCCGGCGCGGGCGAGGGCGTGCACCCGATTCTCGTCATCGACGAAGCGTACGTGGAATTCCGCAAGCCCGGCACCCCGAGCGCGGTGAGCCTGATCAAGAACCACCCGAACTTGGCCGTCAGCCGCACCATGAGCAAGGCCTTCGCCTTCGCCGGCGCGCGAGTCGGCTACCTGGCCGCATCCAAGGGCATCATCGACTGCGTGCGTATCGTACGTATGCCGTACCACCTGTCCGCCGTGACTCAGGCCGCCGCACTGGCTGCCTTCGAACACACCGATGAACAGCTGAGCCGTGTCGAGCACCTGCGCAAAACCCGCGAGGCCACCGCCGCATGGCTCAAGGAACAGACCTACAAGGACCAGCCGCTTGAAGTGGCCGAATCCGGCTCGAACTTCCTGCTGTTCGGCGGGCACTTCGACAAGCGCGAAGCCATCTTCGACGAGCTCCTGAAGCGCGGCGTACTCATCCGCGTGGTCGGACCGGACGGTTGGCTGCGCGTGTGCATGGGCACCGACGAGGAGATGGAAACCTTCCGTAACGCCCTTGTTGAAGTGCTTCGTATAGTGGAAGCAGCATAAGGGACGTTTCTTTCCGATTGCGGCGAGACCCGAAGTGATTCGAGTCCCGCCGCAATCCAATATGACGAATCACACAGGAGACATGATGGCAAGAACCGCGCACATCGTCCGCGAAACCAGCGAATCACACATCGACCTCGAACTGAACCTCGACGGCACCGGCAAAACCGATATCGATACATCCGTGCCGTTCTACAACCATATGATGACCGCGCTCGGCAAGCATTCGCTGATCGACCTGACCATCCACGCCCACGGCGACACCGACATCGACGTGCACCACACTGTGGAAGATACGGCCATCGTGTTCGGCGAAGCTCTGAAGCAGGCTCTCGGCGACAAGAAAGGCATCCGCCGCTTCGCCGACGCCACCGTGCCGCTCGACGAGGCGCTGGCCAAGGCCGTGGTCGACATTTCCGGCCGCCCGTACTGCGTGTGCAGCGGCGAGCCCGAAGGCTACGAATTCTGCATGATCGGCGGCCACTTCACCGGCTCGCTGGTCCGCCACGTCTTGGAATCCATCGCCTTCCACGCCGGCATCTGCCTGCACATGCAGGTGCTCGCCGGCCGCGACCCGCACCACATCGCTGAAGCCGAATTCAAGGCGCTGGCCCGTGCGCTGCGCTTCGCCGTGGAAATCGACCCGCGTGTGGACGGCGTGCCCAGCACCAAGGGAGCCCTGTGATGGCCGACGACAAGTTCGATCCGGACGAATCGCACTTCTCCGACGAGGAGCTTGAGGCTGCGCTCGCCGGATTCGAGAAAGAATTCGCGGACGATTCGGCATCCGGCGATGCCAGTGATGCCGATAAAACAGCGGACGCTGCTTCAGCGAAGTCCGATTCCGGCGCGAATGATGATACGGCTGATAAGGCTTCCGCTGATTCCGGCCAGCCTATGACCGACGACGTCACCGGGTCCGTTGCGGATGCGGTGAACGAGGCCATGGCCGACGTGATCGACCCCTCGCTCGGCTTCGACAACGAACTCGCTGGACTGTTGGGTAACAAGGCGAAGGTGGCGCTGATCGTCACCCGTCTTGCCTCCGCCGAACTGTTGGCCGCGTTCTGCCAGCTGTCGGACATCTCCGCCGCATGCATCGGTGCCAATCAGGGGGCCGTCGCGGTGCTGAAGAATCTGGACGGCGACGGCCCGGAAGCCGCAGCCAAGGACCTGACCACCGTGGTATCCGGCATGGCCGTGATTCTTGCAGTCAACCGTGCCGACAAGCTCGAAGTGGCCATGTACGTGCAGGGAGAGGCCGGCCAGAGTTTCGCGCCGCCCGTGCTGTTCACCTCCACACCGCGCTTCGTCGAGGACCTGATGCTCGGCATCGTAACCCTGAACCAACTCAAGACCCAAGGGTTTGAAGTGGTGGATTCCGCTGGACTCGACCATGACCAGGCGATGCAGATTCTCGCCAACCATACCAAGCGTGGGCGTGGCGGACGCGGCTCCCGCATCGAATAGACGCCAACCAAACCAGTAGGGGATAGGGGAGAATATGACCACAGCGGTTGTTTTCGATTACGGTTTCGGCAATGTACGCTCCATGGTGCGTGCGCTCGCCAATCTTGGCGTCGACACCACCCTCACCTCCGATTACCGTCAGGCGCTGGAGGCCGACGGCCTAGTCGTGCCGGGCGTGGGTGCGTTCGCCGCATGCATGGAAGGACTGAAGAAGGTCGACGGCGACCGTGTGATCTATGATCGCATCCGCGCCGGCCGCCCGGTGCTCGGCGTGTGCGTGGGCGAGCAGATCATGTTCGAACACGGTCTGGAGCACGGGGCCCATGCCGCGGGCATCGGGCTGATCGGCGGTTCGGTGAACCTGCTGGACGCCGACGTGGTGCCTCACATGGGATGGGACACGATCGAGGCCGCCCCCGATTCGGTGCTGCTCAACGGCGTGGAGAACGAACGGTTCTACTTCGTGCACTCCTATGCCGCGATGGAAGTGAAGCCGGCGGATACGTCCCGCTTCGACATCGATCTGAGCGATTCGCCCGAACGCGTGAGCTGGTGCTCGTACGGCCGGTCGCGCTTTGTGGCCGCCTACGAACACGGCCCGCTGTCCGCTACGCAATTCCACCCGGAAAAGTCCGGGGACGCTGGCTCCCAGCTCCTCAAGAACTGGATCGCCACGCTGTAAAAAGCATGAAGCTCCCTCTGACGAGGGAGCTCAAATTATGTATAAGTAACTGAAGAAAGGCTTTTCTTATGTCGTTGACTCTGCTGCCCGCCGTCGATGTACGCGATGGCAAGGCCGTGCGCCTGCGCCAAGGCGAATCCGGTTCCGAAACCGATTACGGTTCGCCGTTCGAGGCCGCCCGTACTTGGGTTGAGGCCGGTGCCGAATGGATTCACCTGGTCGACCTTGATGCCGCTTTCGGTACGGGCAACAATCGCGATCAGCTGCGTGAAATCGTTCATGAGCTCGGCGACCGCGTGAACATCGAACTGTCCGGCGGCGTGCGCGATGACGCCTCGTTGGATGCGGCCCTTGAGGCCGGTGCCGCCCGAGTGAACATCGGCACCGCCGCTTTGGAGAATCCGGATTGGACCGCCTCGGTCATCAAGAAGTACGGCGACCGCGTGGCTGTTGGTCTGGATGTGCGCGGTCACACACTGGCGGCGCGCGGCTGGACGCGCGAAGGCGGCGACCTGTTCGAGACCATGAAGTTCCTTGACTCCGTGGGCTGCTCGCGTTACGTGGTCACCGACGTGGCTAAGGACGGCATGATGTCCGGCCCGAACATTCAATTGCTGCGTGAAGTCGCTGAACGCACCGACGCCAAGGTCACGGCTTCCGGTGGTATCTCCAAGCTGGACGATTTGCGCGCCATCAAGGAATTGGCCGAGATCGGCGTCGATTCCGCCATCCTCGGCAAGTCGTTATACGCACGCGCGTTCACGCTCCAGGAAGCGCTCGCAGTCGCGGAGTAGGCAAAGGACTCGCCTTAGCGAGACTGTTAATCTACCTTCGCTCAGCTATCGCTTCACTCAGGCCTCGCCTACGGACAGCCCACTGGGCTGTCCGCTTAACGGCTCAGCAAGGGAGGTCGCCGGATTTGAGGAGATTTTTGAAGACGGCGTAGTCTTCATCATTCTGTTCGGCGTAGCTGACGGCGAATGAGGCGATGGCCTGATCGAATTCGTCGGTGCCACCCATGTAATTGGCGATCGCAATCGAATCGCCGGTGCGGGCGTGGGCGTGCGCCAACGACCATGCGCACATGCGTGACAGATCGCTCAATCCCGAAGCGTTGAGATTGTCGATATCAATCGACCCCTTGCCATTCCACAACTGGCGTACGTAGTAGTCGCGCGGTCGGCCATCCTCGGCCATAAAGCTCGACCAACCCAACAGCGCATCGGCCGTATTCTGAATCAGCTTCTGCCCCTGAACCACGCGCTCACCGTGCGTGGCGTACGGCGACGCGCCGCAGTAATGCTCGAGCACGGAATACGTGGCTTCCTTCATCTGAATCATCATCGGATCGTCGATATCACGCGCGATCCACACCGACGTCCACGCGCGCTGGCCCACCGAGCCCACGCCCACCACCTTGCGGGCCGCGTCCTGATAGCGCAAATGATCGAACACCCAACGGCGATCGTCGTACAGGGAATGCCGGTAGCTCTCGAACAGCGTGTCTATACGTGCCTGCAACGCATCCAAGTCGGCGTAATCATCCAGCTGATTGATCGGCACCAGCTCGGGCGGATTGGATTTGAACCTGAGCTTGCCGCTCTCATAACGGCACAGTTTGGCCGCCGCCGCGTCGTTATCCTTCAGCAGCGCCTTCATCGCCGCCTCGCGCAGCACACGGCTGCGTTTGGAACCGGTGGTCTCGAAGCGGTCGAGCGTCTCCTCCACGTCCAGGTGCTCGTACCACGCGTCAAGGTAATCCATTTCGGAGAACCACTTCATGCGTGTGCGGTACGTGTGTACACACTGGACCACGGCGGCGCGACGGTCCTTCTCCTTGATTTTGTTGGCGCGTCCGCAGATCTCCACCGAGGCGGCGAGACGCTTCAGATCCCATTCCCACGGGCCGATAGCGGTTTCGTCGAAATCATTGATATCGAACACCAGACGGGCGGAAGGGGAGCGGAAAATGCCGAAATTGCCGATATGCGCGTCGCCCACGCACTGCACCGGAATGCCAGTGACCGGCGTGGAAGCCAGGTCATTGGTCATGATGAGCACGGTGCCCCGGTAGAAGGTGAACGGGCTGACGCTCATGCGCTTGTAACGCAGCGGAATCAGATCCGGTACGCGAATCGCGGACTGCTCCTCCAAAAGGCTGATCGCCTCACGCCGGCCCTCCTTGACCTGCCAGATGGCATGTGCGTCCAGCGGCGCCTTGGCACGAGTGGCGATGCCGGCGCGCGAACGGTCGCGCGGGTCGGTGGCCTGCGTCCAGCTGGTCACGTCGACGGGCGGATTGGCGGATGGGGTGAGATGATCTTCGCTCATAGTCACTACCATAGTGCCGTGCCGGCATGGGCCCGAACCATGCCTGACATGCGGACCGGGGCATGTTGATGAAATCTCGCGACTCGCAGGTGACGAACAGTGAGATGTTAACGCCCCTCGTAACACGGTTATGGAACGATAGGCGACTATGGATAAACAGCAGGAGTTTGCGCTGCGCACGGTCGAAGAACGCGACGTGCGCTTTATTCGTCTGTGGTTCACGGACGTGTTGGGAACACTGAAGTCCGTGGCGATTGCTCCGGCCGAACTGGAAGCCGCGTTTGAGGAGGGTCTCGGCTTCGACGGTTCCGCCATCGAGGGCATGACCCGCGTGTCCGAAGACGATATGATCGTTCAACCCGATCCTTCGACGTTCCAGGTCCTGCCGTGGCGCGGCGGCCCGCAAGGTACCGCCCGCATGTTCTGCGACATTCTGACCCCGGACGGCGAGCCTTCGCTCGGCGATCCACGTCACGTGTTGAAGCGCACGCTCGCCAAAGCCAAGGACAAGGGCTTCACGTTCTACGTGCATCCGGAAATCGAGTTCTACCTGTTCGAAAGCCAGGACGACTGGTCCAAGGCCCCGACCCCGATCGACGAGGGCGGCTACTTCGACCACGTGCCGCGCAGCCCAGGCATGGACTTCCGCCGCGCCACCGTGAACATGCTCGAGCAAATGGGCATCTCGGTGGAATACTCGCACCATGAGGCGGGGCCAGGCCAGAACGAGATCGATCTGCGATACGCGGACGCGCTCACCATGGCCGACAACATCATGACATTCCGTACGGTGGTCAAGGAGATTTCCTTGGAGCGTGGCATTCACGCCAGCTTCATGCCCAAGCCCCTGGCCGACGCGCCCGGTTCCGGCATGCACACGCACCTGAGCCTGTTCGAAGGCGATTCCAACGCCTTCTACGAGGCCGGTCAGGAGTTCAACATGTCCCTGACCGCCCGCCAGTTCGCCGCCGGCATCCTGTACCATGCGGCCGAAATCTGCGCGGTCACCGACCAGTACGTCAACTCGTACAAGCGCCTGTGGGGCGGCAATGAGGCACCAAGCTACATCTGCTGGGGCCACAACAACCGTTCCGCGCTGCTGCGCATCCCGCAGTACAAGCCGGGCAAGGGCAACTCCGCGCGCATGGAGTTCCGTGCGCTCGACCCGGTGGCCAACCCATACCTTGCCTACTCGGTGCTGCTGGCCGCCGGTCTCGATGGCATCGATAAGCAGATGCAGCTGGGCGAACCCACCAGTGATGACGTGTGGGAGCTCACCGACGGCGAACGTCAGGCTATGGGCATTCAGCCGCTGCCGCGCTCGCTGGATGAGGCGCTGAAGATCATGGAGAAATCCGATTTCGTGGCCGACGTGCTCGGCGAACACGCCTTCGGCTACTTCCTGGACAACAAGCACCAGGAATGGGAGGAGTACAACCAGCAGGTCACGCCTTACGAGCTGAAGAAGTATCTGCCGAAGCTGTAATCGCAAGCGTTGCACATGTGCCGAACCCCGTCGATGATTGGTCATCGGCGGGGTTTTCTATGGCGTGTCGTGGTGGTGGGTGGCGGGCAGAGGTGGGAATAGTGTTATCGCTGAGTTGATACGAAAGAACGATTGACGTAACTGACGAATCAGCTTGTAGTACGAGCGAGAGCACTCAAGAAAGCACCCATGACGAACGCACCTGCGAACACCGCGCGCACCGACCGGTTCTTCAATCTACCGGTCACCATCCTGATCTTCGCCAGCTTCATGCTGGGCATGAGCGAATTCGTGGTAGTGGGCATCTTGCCGGACATCGCATCCGGACTTAAGGTCTCCGAAGTGACCGTGGGTAATCTGGTGGCCATCTTCGCATTCGTGTACGCGCCCTGCACGCCGCTCGGATCCGCATTATCCGCCCGATTCCCGCGCTTTCTCACCTATCTGACGTTGATGGGCGTGTTCCTCGTCGGCAATATCCTGTGCGCCTTCGCGCCGAACTATCCGATGCTGCTCATCCCCGACTGCTCATCGCCTCCGTGTCCGGCACGCTGGTGGCCATCTCCATGACCTTCGCGCCCGACGTGACCACCGACAAATACCGCACCAAGTTCATTGCCTGGGTATTCTCGGGTTTCTCCATCGCTTCCGTGGTCGGCGCACCGGCCGGCACTTGGGTGGCCGATACTTTCGGCTGGCGTGTCACCTTTGCCTTGGTCTCGGTGCTCACCGCCGTGCTGATGGCATCGATGGCAGTGTCTCTGCCACGTAATTCGCATCCGGCGAAGATCGGTTTCCTGAGGCAATTCCGCCTGTTCCTCGACCGCCGCATCCAGCTCGGTGTGGCGGATGTGGTCTTCGGCGCAGCCGCCTCCTACGTCTTCTACACGTATCTTTCGCCGATCATGCGCGACGAAATCGGTGTGCCCGAACGCTATATCAGCATCGGCTTGGTGATTTACGGCTGTGCCTGCCTGTGGAGCAACCTGTACGGCGGCAAGCTGGCCGACAAAGGTCATGGCGTGGAACCATTGACCCACATTCGACCGATCTACTGCGTGCAGGCCGTCTGCCTGTGTCTGCTGGCTTTCGCCTCGCTGGTGCCGGTCGGCGGCGCACTGCTGCTGGTGGTGCTCGGCATGCTCATGTACCTGCAGAACTCCGCCTCCCAAGTGCTGTACATGGATGTGGCCTACCAATCCCATCCCGGTTCGGTGAATCTGGCCGCCTCCCTGAATTCCATGTCGTTCAACATCGGCATCGCCATCGGTTCCGCGGTCGGCGGCGTGGTCAACGACCTCCTTGGCTTGACCTGGCTCGGCCCGACCGGCGCGATTTGCGCGCTGCTGGCGGTTGGCACCACGACCCTGCTGCGTCCATACGTCGAACGCTGACAGTGTTGGCTGAGCCCAATCGGACAAGACCGGTCAGCTGCCGTTATCAGCTTCGCGGCGAACCGAACCAGCTGGTGTAGATAAGCGCGAAGTTGCGGTTGCCATAACTGGAGCAGGAATCGCCGGTACCGTTGCCAGCGGCCAGTGCGGCGATGTTCGGCTGGTAAGGCGTATAGATGTAGAGCAGGGCGGTCGCCTTGTTTTCGATATACACTTGCGCGCCGCCGCATGCCGCGTTCGGATGATATTGGATGTAGTTGAGACTGTGCGCCATGTATCCGTACTGTTCCTCGTGCTCGAGATAGTAACGGTACCGCTTGGCCGCGCCATACACCTGCCGAAAGAATCCGGCATAGGTGGGATCGCAGTCGGCGGTATCCGGACAGTTCAGCCCCATCGCCGCCATGAGCTGGTAGTTGCTGGGATTGACAGCGGTGACCAGATGCTGCTCCTTCTGCATCACGGTGAGCAGCACTTTCTGACTCACCTTGCAGGCGCGGGCCGACTGGCCGATGATTGCCGCCGCCGACTCGTCTTTGCTGCCCGTATAGTCCGTGCACAGGCCTTCGCCTGACTCGTTCGATGTGTCGAAGGTCATCGCGGCCAGCGAGCCGTCTTGTGCATCCAAAAACGATTGGACTTCAGCCTGACTCATCGCCGAACCATTGAAGAACTGACCATCCGAAATAATATTGCCCGGATTGAAATCGTATGTTCGCGTCAGTTCCAGCTGTGCCGCCTCGGCTGCGCGAACCTGTGCCCGCCAGTTCGTGAAACGAACCAGCCCGGCCACCAGCGCTACGACAACGACCACCGCCACCGTGGGAATCAGCACCATCTTGATACGGGTCGGCCAGTTCGCCTTACGCCAGGAACGCTTCAGAGCATTGATCGGACCGTGCCTACGATTGCGTTTCCTTTTCCGATTGCCGAGGCGTCCGCGCACTTGCCCACGCTGTGATGATGGCTTGCGCGTGCGCTGGCGTGTGGCCTGACGACTTGTTCGCCGTTCGGTCACGCCAGCGCTTTCTTGATACGGTTGAGCGAAGCCGGCCCCTTGGTGCCAAGCTCCTGCGCCCATAGGGACACGTAGAACTCTTCAAGCATCCAACGGGCCTGTTCGGCCTGCTTCATCAATGCCTCATGCTTCGGGCCGGCCGGCTCCGCCTTGGCACGGGCCAACGCCTTATCGACCACCTGACGGGCCTCGTCGGCCTGCCAGGCCCACTTGACGTCACGGTTCTTATCGGTTTTCGCCTTATTGAGTCGGCTCAGATCGGCTCTCAAATATCGGCTCAACGACTTCAGCGCATCCGGGGGAGTGCGCCCGATGAATCCGGGGTAGATGAGCGTGGCGATATGGTCGCGAATCGACTGCAACACCGAAAGCATTGGCAGATCAGCCTTGCCGCCAGTGGCCTTGTCGACTTCGGCATAAGCCTTGAGCACGGCGATCACGTCATGCGCCACCTGATAGACGGTGTCCTCGTACACTTCGCGCACGTCGAGCACCGCATTAGCCAACGCCTCATCGTCCGAGAGCCTGTCGACATTCGGCATCAGCCGTTTGATCGTGGCCAGCTGCAGGTCTTCGACCAGATCCTTGGTGGACTTGTACGGAGCAGAAGCCAGCATCAACGCCTCGGTACCCAGCCAGCGCGACGAAATGCGTTCGGCCGGCAACCGCAGCGCATCCAATGCGCCACGCCAGAGCATCGTGGCCCGGGACTCGGTGGTGGCACCCGCCTTATGCAACAGGTTCGCCTGACTGACCAGCTTGCCCTGTTCTCCAGCCTGATCGGCCTGCTTCTTGACCATTTGACGGGCCGACGCCTCCGCCTGCGCGGCGAACTTGCGTTGCAGCGCCTTCAGATCCTTGGACACACCCAGCACCTTGATGGGGCCGCGCGCATGCCGACGTCCACGAGGATGCTTGCCGGCCGGCAGTTGCTGCTCCACCGAGAACGTGACCCTGAGATACGGGGAAAGACGCTCGACCAGTTCCGGCCCCAACACTTCGGGATGAATCTGAGCACCCTTGGTGGCGATGGCCGCCTTGGTGAACACATGTGCCAGATCGGGCCAGCCAACGGTCGTGCCATCCTCATCCACCGGCGGCAGATTCGGCTTCTGCTGCGAGCCCGAGCCCGGCAGATCCGGGTAATGCTCGTCGATCCAGTCACGAATCGCACGCGCGGCATCCGGGGCCGGCACGAACTGGACGCGCAGCTGCTTGGGCAGCGCCTTGATCATCGACAGGATCAGCTCATCCAACAGGCCCGGCACATTCCATGTGAACTGGTCGGGCGTGATACGCGAGAGCGCCTTTAACGGCACATGCACGGTGACGCCGTCGGCCGGGTCGGCCGGATCGTACACGTAGCTCAAACGCAGGTCGATGGGTTGGCCGTCCGATCCGGTCGTATGCCAATGGTCGGGGTAATCGTCCAGACTCACCGAATCGCTGGATGCCAGACGCTCCACCTTGGCCGGGTCGAAATCAAGCAGATTCGGCTGACGGTCATGCTCGGACTTCCACCATTTCGCCAGATCGGCCACGCTGGTCACATCGTTGGGAATGACCGCGTTGTAGAAGTCGAACAGATCCTCGTCGGACACGGTATCCGCCAGCTGGCGGGTGCGGCTCGCATCATCGGCGGCATCCTCGAGAATGTCGCGGTTTTTGCCCACAAAGTCGTCGTAACTGAAACGCTGCTGAATATCGCCCTCGACCAGACCCTGGCGAATCAGGAAGTCGCGCGCCTCAAGTGGATTGATGCGTCCCCACTGCACGGCACGGTCCTGTACGATCGGCAGACCATACAGCAGCACGCGCGCGGTGGCCACAGCCGAGCCACGCGAACCCGACCAGTGCGGCTCCGCATACGTGGTGCGGGTCAATTGGCCGGCCAACGGTTCGGCCCACGCGGGGTCGATGGCCGCCGAATAGCGGGCCCACAGGCGAGAGGTTTCCACCAGTTCGGTGCTCATCACCCATGACGGGGTCTTCTTGGCCACGGCGGAAGCGGGGAACAGGGCGAAACGGGTGCCGCGTGCGCCCTGATAATCGTTCTTCGACTGCTTCTGGGCGCGTTTCATCGCACGGACGCGCGCCGAACCGGTCAGCCCCGCGAAATCGGAGGCCTTGGGCTCGCGCACCACCTGCATGCCCATCATCGACAGCAATCCGGCGAGCATCGACTTGTGGATGCCGTCCGCATCCCACGCGCAGCACAGCGAATGCGCGGCCTGCTGGTTCAACGGCAGCTGGCGGATCTCCAAGCCTGGGCGGGAGGTGGGCAGCGGGTCGCCGACCTTGAACTTCAGCTCCTTGCACATCTGGCGTAGCTGGGAGACGAGATCTTTCCACTGGCGCATCCTCAGCCAGCTGAAATACTCGGTTTTGCAGATACGGCGCAGCGCGTTGTTGCTCGGATCGCCGTCTGCTTGGAACACGCGATCCCAGATATTCAGGGCCGTCAGGAAGTCGGAGGTCTCATCCGCATACCGGTTGTGGATACGGTCGGCATCCTCACGCTTGTCGTCCGGGCGTTCACGTGGGTCCTGCAAGCTCAGGAACGCCACGACCACGAGCACCTGGGCCAGAAGATTCGGCGAACCGGTTTTCGCGGCCTCGATAACCATACGTCCCAGACGCACGTCGATGGGGATGCGCGCCAGCTGACGGCCGGTATGGGTGAGCGTCACCTCGCCGCGCTTGCGGCCGATGGCCTTGAGCTCGGTGAGCTCATTGAAACCGTCCGACACGGCCTTCATATCCGGCGGATCGATGAACCCGAAGTTCGTGACGTCCTCGGCCGTGCGGGCCACGCCCACCGACAGCATGTGAAGCACCACGGCGCCCAGCGAGGTACGCAGGATTTCCGGCTCGGTGAAGCGCGGTCGGGTCTCGTAATCCTCACGCGAATACAGGCGGATCGCGATGCCGTCGGCCACACGGCCGCATCGGCCGGACCTCTGGTCGGCACTGGCCTGGCTGATCGGTTCGATCGGCAGACGCTGGACCTTTGCGGTCTTCGAATACCGGGAGATACGGGCGGAACCGGGGTCCACTACATACCGGATACCGGGCACGGTCAGCGAGGTCTCAGCCACATTGGTGGCGATGACGATGCGCTGATGCAAATGCGATTCGAACACCTTGTGCTGGTCGGCGGCGGACAATCGCGCAAACAGCGGCATGATCTCGATGGCATCCGGCCGGCGCATGTCGTCGGCGCGCGGGCCGTAATGATGCCGCAGCGCGGCCTCGAACTCGTGGATGTCGCGCTCGCCGGAGGCGAAGACCAGAATATCGCGGGGGCCGCGCTCGTGGGAGGAGTGAATCACCAGCTCGGCGCAGGCTCGAGCCACGGCGGTAGGCATATCGGTGATGCCGTCATCGGCATAGGAGACGCCGGATCGGCCGCGGGGCCGGTCGGAATCGGATTCCGCGATGGCGCTGGCCAGCTCGTCGTAATCGGCGTCGCCGGGGCGGGCGCCCACCGCGAATCCCGGCACTTCGCGCATTAACGCGGGCGCGGTGCCAAGCGGCTCGTAGACCACCTGCACGGGGAAGGTGCGGCCGGAAACCTCGATTACCGGCACCTTCTCATGCAAGGCGTGCTCGAAATGCTCCTGGAACTTGACCGAATCGATGGTCGCGGAGGTAATGATGAGCTTCAGATCGCGGCGCTGAGGCAGCAGTGCCGTCAGATAGCCGAGCAGAAAGTCGATGTTAAGACTGCGCTCATGCGCCTCGTCGATGATGATCGTATCGTATTGGGTGAGTTTCGGATCGCGCTGGATCTGGGCGAGCAGAATACCGTCGGTCACGACCCTCAATCGTGTGCTGGGCGAGCTTTCGTCGGTGAAACGCACCTGATAACCGACCTCGTCACCGAGCTTCACGCCCATCTCCGAGGCGATACGTTCGGCCACCGTGCGTGCGGCGATACGGCGAGGCTGGGTGTGCACGATCTGCTTGCCGTGCGTGCCACGGCCAAGCTCAAGCAGGATTTTCGGCAGCTGTGTGGTTTTGCCCGAACCGGTCTGGCCGGACACAATAACGACTTGGGAACGTTTGACCGCGCTGGCTATCTCATCACGCGCGGCAGATACGGGAAGTTCTGCAGGATACTCATATTTCATGACGAACTTCAATGATACGGAAGCCCTTGGAGCTCGCGTATTTGCTCGCAGTGAACCCCTCGCCGAGCGCATCGTCCAGCCAGGGGATCAGCGAATCGGAACCGAGATTCTTCTGCACTACGAGATAGGCGGCACCGCCCACCTCGAGCTTCGGCAGCCAAGCCATAAGCAATGTATGCAGCGCTTCCTTGCCGACTCGGATCGGTGGGTTCGACCAAATCACATCAAACGTGAGGTCGCCCGGCACCGTCTCGCAGAACGCCGGCTGGTTCTCGGCAGGCAGGGGAGTGCTGGACTCGTCCACCTGAGCCGTATGAATGTTCGTGCGGCCGTTCGCCTGTGCGTTGGCATGGGTCAGGTCCAGCGCGCGCTCGTTGACATCCACCGCCCACACGTTCGCTTCGGGCGACTCAAACGCCAATGTCAGGGCGATAGGGCCCCAGCCGCAGCCCAAATCCAGAAAATCGCCGGTAAGCGGCGGCTCGGGCGCATGCTTCAGCAATACCGACGTACCGAGGTCCACACGTGAGCCGGAGAACACGCCGTTCGACACCTGAGCGGTCGCCTCATGGCCGCGCAACGT
This sequence comes from Bifidobacterium sp. 2450, assembly GCF_041900695.1. Lineage (NCBI taxonomy): Bacteria > Bacillati > Actinomycetota > Actinomycetes > Bifidobacteriales > Bifidobacteriaceae > Bifidobacterium > Bifidobacterium sp. 2450. The sequence continues at coordinate 90,833 of NZ_JBHEEA010000008.1, read as the reverse complement.
TACGTTCAATGTGCGGCGCACATCCTTCGATGCGGGTTCCGCAGAGAAATACTGTTCTGCCATGGTCGCTCCATTTCTGCGGGATTCGCCGCTCTCGTATGCCGACCTGTATCAGCCGGCCTATGCCGGTACGTGCCGATCTATGCCAGCATGTCACCTCATGTGATGATAATAAAGGACCATAGAAGAATCGTGAACCATTCCAACCAAACGAGGCGCACTTGACCGACAACACCCAGTACACCGACATCGACCGCGGCAACAACGACGTTACCCCTGAAGGTGTGCTGGCCGGGCAGTCCGAAGTGCTGCTCGACGACAGCCAGCGCGCGACCGGCTGGCATGAGGACGCCAACCAGGAATGGGAGGAGCGCGAGGCCCGCAACGAGCTCAAGCATGTCGCCGGTCTCGGCGAGCTGCAGGACGTCACCGAAGTCGAATACCGCAAGGTGCGTCTGGAACGTGTGGTGCTCGTCGGCGTCTGGTCGTCCGCCGTCACCACGCAAGCCAAGGCCGAGGAATCATTGAGAGAGTTGGCGGCGCTCGCCGAAACCGCCGGTGCGGTGGTATGCGATGGTTTGCTGCAGCATCGCTCCAAGCCGGATGCAGCCACGTACGTTGGTTCCGGCAAAGCCAAGGAGATTGCCGACATCGTGGCGCGTGAGGAAGCCGATACGATTATCGTGGACGACGACCTGCCGCCGTCACAGCGCCGTGCATTGGAGGACGCCGCCAAAGTCAAGGTGGTGGATCGCACCGCGGTGATTCTGGACATCTTCGCCCAGCACGCCACCTCGCGTGGAGGTAAGGCGCAGGTGGAGTTGGCGCAGCTCGAATACATGCTGCCCCGACTGCGTGGTTGGGGTGGTTCGCTGTCCCGTCAGGCCGGCGGTCGCGCGGCCGGCGCGGATGCTGGCATCGGATCGCGAGGCCCGGGCGAGACCAAAATCGAAATGGACCGTCGTGTAATTCGCACGCGTATCGCCAGACTGCGCCGTCAGATTCGTGAGATGGCCCCGGCACGTGAGGTCAAGCGCGGTTCACGCCGTCGCTTCGGCCTGCCCACAGTGGCCGTGGTCGGCTACACGAACGCCGGCAAATCCTCGTTGACCAACCGTCTGACCGGTTCGTCCGAACTGGTGGAAAACGCGCTGTTCGCCACATTGGACACGGCCGTGCGCCGCACCAAAACCCGCGACGGACGCGCCTACGCCTACGTGGACACGGTCGGCTTCGTGCGCCGCCTGCCCACCCAGCTGGTCGAGGCGTTCAAATCCACCCTGGAAGAGGTGGCTGAGGCCGACGTGATCCTGCACGTGGTCGATGGCTCCCACCCTGACCCGTTCTCTCAGGTTGACGCGGTCAATGACGTGTTGGCGGACATCGAAGGCACGGCCTCGATTCCGCGTATTCTCGTATTCAACAAGGCCGATCAGGCGGACGAGTCGACTCGTGAACGACTCGCTGCACTGCAGCCAGATGCGTTCATCGTCTCCGCCTATACCGGTGAGGGATTGTACGAGCTGCGTACCGCGGTCGAAAGTCTGCTGCCGGTCCCTCATGTGCATGTCAACGCTCTGCTGCCGTATACCGCTGGCTCCCTGATCTCTCGTGTACGCGAATACGGCAAGGTAGACAAGGTGGAGTACCGCGATGATGGCATACAGCTTGAAGCGGACGTCGACGCCCATCTTGCCGCTCAGGTGGTCGAACAGTCCATTGACTAGCGTGATAAACGTCACAGTATATTTGTGAGCGCTAACAACCGTTGAAAACATTACCATACAGTTATCAAACAGGGTGGTGTGCTGGTAGCAAAACGTCTTAGCGGGTTTATAGAGTGAAGACGTTAGTTACAAGGCCTGCCATTCATCAGCAGACCGCCTTTGAAGAGAGGTTCATCCATCATGGCGGAAACTACCGTTAAGCCCACGAAGCTTGCTGTTATTGGTGCCGGTGCCGTTGGCTCCACCCTCGCCTTCGCCGCTGCCCAGCGTGGCATCGCTCGCGAGATCGTGCTTGAAGACATCGCCAAGGAGCGCGTGGAAGCCGAAGTGCTCGACATGCAGCATGGCTCCAGCTTCTACCCGACCGTGTCCATCGACGGTTCCGACGATCCCGAGATCTGCCGCGACGCCGACATGGTCGTCATCACCGCTGGTCCGCGTCAGAAGCCGGGTCAGTCTCGTCTTGAGCTCGTTGGCGCTACCGTCAACATCCTCAAGGCCATCATGCCGAACCTGGTCAAGGTGGCTCCGAACGCCATCTACATGCTCATCACCAACCCGGTCGACATCGCTACCCACGTGGCTCAGAAGCTCACCGGTCTGCCTGATAACCAGATCTTCGGTTCCGGCACCAACCTGGACTCCGCTCGTCTGCGCTTCCTGATTGCCCAGCAGACCGGCGTCAACGTCAAGAACGTGCATGCCTACATCGCCGGCGAGCACGGCGACTCCGAAGTCCCGCTGTGGGAGTCCGCCACCATCGGTGGCGTCCCCATGTGCGACTGGACCCCGCTGCCCGGCCACGATCCGCTCGACGCCGCCAAGCGCGAGGAGATCCACCAGGAAGTTAAGAACGCCGCTTACAAGATCATCAACGGTAAGGGTGCCACCAACTACGCCATCGGCATGTCCGGCGTCGACATCATCGAAGCCGTCCTGCACGACACCAACCGCATCCTGCCCGTGAGCTCCATGCTCAAGGACTTCCACGGCATCTCCGACATCTGCATGTCCGTGCCGACCCTCCTCAACCGTCAGGGCGTCAACAACACCATCAACACCCCGGTCTCCGACAAGGAGCTCGCCGCTCTGAAGCGCTCTGCCGAGACGCTGAAGGAAACCGCCGCCCAGTTCGGCTTCTGATAAAAAATCGCTGTACGGAGCGCCCTTCGCACCGCACAAGGCTCGACCTACCTTTGTAGGCCTTCACCTTGTGTGGCACGAAAATCGCACACGTACAGCGTTTTTCATACCCTGCTGAATGCTCCCGTTGGGAGCATTTTTTATTCGCACGAATGATGTTCTGTGCGTGCGGCCTCTAGGCGCACCGAGGGGAGCAGCTGTGTTGCGACGGACTGGTTGTCGACCGAGGAGCAACGCGGAGGACGCTCCACAGAGCATCAATCGTGGAGTTCGTTGGAGGAGGGGGAGCTATAGCCCTCGGGCTCGAGCTGGAAGGTGGTGTGGGGGACCGAGACCGGGAAGTGCTCGCGCAGGCAATCCTGCAGTTGGGTGAGGATTGTGGCGGCATCTTCCATGCTGAGGTCTTTGTCGACTACCACGTGGGCCATCAGAATCGGCATACCGGTGGACACCGTGCTGGCGTGGAGGTCATGCACGGCAAGCACATGCGGCACGTCTTCCAGATGTTCGCGTACCTTATCGAGGTCAAGTCCATCCGGTGTTTCCTCCAGCAGCACCTTGACCGCGTTGTGCAGCAACTTGATGGCGCGCGGAATCATCATCAGTGCGATGACGGCACCGGCCACGGCGTCGAAGCCATTCCATCCGGTGGAGATCATTACCAGGGCAGAGGCCACCACGGCCACCGAGCCAAGTGCGTCATTCATCACCTCGAGGAACGCGGCCTTCATATTCATGTTGTCTTCGCGCTGCGAGGCAAGGATGAAAATCGAGATGATATTTGCGGCAAGACCCAGAATGCCCACGAACAGCAGCAAGCCGATATCGTCGATTTCCGCTTTGGAACCGCCGAACAGACGCATGCCGGCCTCCACCAACGCATAGATGCCAACGACGAGCAGCACCGCGGCACCTGCGGCAGCGGTGAGCACCTCAAGCCTGGCCCAGCCCCAAGTACGAGTGTTGTTGGGCTTGCGGCGCATCAGTATGGCGGTGATTGTGGATGCCACCAGCACGGACATGTCGGTGAGCATATGACCGGCATCCACCAGCAGGGCCAATGAGCCGGTTAAGGCAGCCGACACCACTTCGATGAGGAAGACCGAACCGGTTACGGTCAACGTGGCAATCAGCCTACGCTGGTGCGCGGCAGGGTTTACGGATGTGGATGGTGCGGGTGCATGGGTATGAGCCATATGTACTCCTTCGCTCTATCGAGTTGAAACCGCTTCTCAATACCATTTGCGATATGGTCTGAATACGACGAAACCCCGGCGCAAGGCCGGGGTTTCGTAAGCTGTGCGTGGCTATAGAACGACCAGCGCGATTCGGTGCATGCTGATCAGCTGGTGGCGAACAGGCTACAATTTGCGCAGCACGGTGACCACCTTGCCCATAATCGTGGCATGTGTGCCGTCGATGGGCGAGTATGCGGGGTTGTGCGGCATCAGCCAGACATGGCCGTTTTCCTTGCGGAAGGTCTTCACCGTGGCCTCGTCATCCAGCAGAGCGGCGACGATATCTCCGTTGACGGCGGAATTCTGTTCGCGCACCACCACATAGTCGCCATCGCAGATAGCGGCATCCACCATGGAATCGCCGTGGACTTCCAGCATGAACAGGGTGCCGGAGCCGGTCAGCCGTTCCGGCAGACGCATGACGTCGTCCACATGCTGCTCGGCGGTAATTGGCACACCGGCGGCAATACGGCCAACGAGCGGCACATCGTGTGATTCGGCAATGGCTTCGGCGGGGAATTGGTATATCTCCGCCACATTACTGGTGCTGGTTGCCTCTTCGCTGGCTTGGGAGGGCTTTTCGGCATTCGGGGCGGATCCTGCCACCACCTCGATGGCGCGACCCTTGTTCGCGTTCATGCGGATGAAACCCTTGTCTTCCAAAACTTGTAGCTGATGCTTGACCGAAGACGGACTTTTGAGCCCGGCGGCATTTCCGATTTCCCGGAAAGAGGGAGCGAAGCCTTGTTCGTCGATATGCGTGCGAATGGCGTCCAACACTTTGCGCTGGCGGTCGGTCAGGGTGGACTCGTCTGGCTTCTGCTTGGGGGAGAAGGGAATGGTGCTCACGTCAGGGCTCCTTTCGTTATGTCACCAGCATAACGTGTTGTTCGTGTGAAATCAAACATCTGTTCGAGTTTCGACTTGACCGCGTCGAACGTTTGTGCCATTATAAGAACAGTTGTTCGATAGAACATCTGTTCGAGAGAGGTGGTCGTGATGACTGGTTCAATGGTGATGGCCCCGGCCCGTAGCGCACGTGTAGCTATGCAGCATGCTGGAACGTCCTGCCGGAATGTGCGTGGGAAGATTATCGCAGTGATGGTCGCCTTGGCGCTGGCCTGGTGTGGTTTCGGCGCGCTTACCGCTCAGCGGGCCCAATCGGATACGGGAGCCACGCAGGTGACCAGTTATATCGTGCGGCCGGGGGATACGCTCTGGTCATATGCTTCGGCTATCACGCCTGCTGGTCATGATGTATCGGAAACGGTGGATGAGCTGATTGCGTTGAATAATCTTGAGTCCGGATCATTGCAGGCCGGGCAGCGCATTATTGTTCCGGTTGAGTAAATGAAACCCGAGCGGCATGGTTTTTCCGCCCGTACACGTTATTCTGGGGAGCATGCATTGTCCTTTTTGCCAGAACCCCGACACCAAAGTCATTGATACGCGCATTAGCGATGACGGTCATTCCATCCGTCGGCGTCGCGTATGCCCGAAATGCAACAAGCGTTTTACCACGGTGGAAACCAGTATGCTGCTGGTCACTAAACGTTCGGGTGGCGTGGAGCCATTCAGCAGAGACAAAGTGATTTCCGGCGTACGCAAAGCTTGTCAGGGGCGGCCGGTCAGAGAAGAGGATCTGAAGCTGCTGGGACAGAAAGTCGAAGAGGATCTTCGCTCCCGAGGCCTTGCCGAAGTCACCTCAGATGAAGTAGGCAAAGCCATCCTGAAACCGTTGCGTGACTTGGATGTGGTGGCGTACCTTCGATTCGCGAGTGTGTACCAGAACTTTGCAGGTCTGGAGGATTTCCAAAGCGCCATTGATGGTTTGCGTGAATAATATGCGAAAGCCATGCACCGTGATATGCGAGTGATTCGCAAACCATGGTGCGAGCCAATCATGAAGCCCAGCACTTACGAAAAAGACCCGTCATGACGACGGGTCTCTTTCATATCAATCGAGAATGAGCTGCGTCAGCTGATGACACGCATGCGAATGGTGCCTTCGATGTTGCGTAGTGCTTCAAGTGTGGCGGCGCTGGGCTTTTGAGCCACGTCGGTGACCACATAGCCAAGTTCGCCTTCGGTTGACAGCGACTGGAAGGAAACGTTGATGTTCTCCTCGCCGAGCACATGATTGACATGAGCCAGCACACCAGGAAGATTGTCGTGCAGATGGGCGATACGGCACACACCCTTGCACTCACCGAGGTTGATCTGCGGTAGGTTCACGGACAAGGAGGTAGAACCCTTGAACCAGTAATCCTCAAGACGCTGAGAGACGAAATGGCCGATGGATTCCTGAGCTTCCAAGGTGGAGCCGCCAATATGAGGAGTCAGAATCATATTGTCTTCATTGGACAGTGAGGTCTCGAACGGATCTCCGCTCTTCTTCGGTTCAACGGGGAACACGTCGACCGCCGCGCCAGACAGATGGCCGGAATCGAGGTGCTGCTTCAGAGCTCCCAGATCGGCGACGAAACCGCGCGAAAGGTTAATGAAAATCGCGTCCTGCTTCATGTGGGCGAATTGGTCTTCGCCGAAGAAGCCGGTGTTCGACTTGCGGCCATCCACGTGCAGGGTCACGGCATCGGACTGTTCCAGCAGTTCGTTGAGGGTGTCGCAACGGTGGGCGTTGCCCAGTGCCAGTTTCTCCTCAATGTCGTAGAACACCACGCGCATGCCGAGGGCCTCGGCCAGTACCGACAGCTGGGAGCCGATGTTGCCGTAGCCGATGATGCCGAGGGTCTTGCCGCGCACTTCATGCGAACCGGAAGCGGACTTGTCCCACAGGCCATGCTTGATGTGATGCGTGTGTGCGGGAATGCGGCGCATCAAGCAGATGATGTCGCAGATCACCAATTCCACCACGGAACGGGTGTTGGAGTAGGGAGCGTTGAACACGGCGATGCCGCGCTTGCCGGCATGTGCCAGATCGACCTGATTGGTGCCGATGCAGAAGCAGCCGATGGCGCTTAGCGTAGGACGCGCATCCAGCACGCGGGCTGTGACGTTGGTCTTGGAGCGTACGCCCACCAAGTCCACGCCATCCAGCGCATCGATGAGTTCGTCCTCGCTCAGGGCTCCCTTCATGGTCTCGACTTCGAAGCCGTGATCACGCAGCGATTTGGCCGCATCGGGGTGAATGTTTTCCAATAACAGTGCTTTGGGCATGCTTCATACCTTAGATGTTCAGGGACTTTTCGTCTGTTTTTGTCCGAACTATAACCAGTTTCTGGGTCGGCCTGGTCATTGCCACGTACAGGTCCGAGGCGGCGACCAGGCGGCTCGGCGCGTCATCCTCGATGAGACCGGGCTCGACCACCACGACGGCATCGAACTCCAGACCCTTGACCGTTTCAGTGCCGCAGACGCTGATTTGCTCATCCCATTCGGGCTGTTCGATGAGCCTCGCGTATTCGGCCGGGTCAAGAATGTCGGCCAGTTTGCGGCGCACGGCATCACGCACCGGGGCGATGAGATCATCCGGACAGATGACGGCGATGCGGCCGGTGCCGTCTGCCGAAACGAATTGTTCGGCAAGCTGCGACGCCTGCTCGGCCGTCGTTTCCAGCGAGGACGACATGTCGGGCACCACATTGCGGGACACCGAATCGGGGATGGTGCGCACCGCATTGACCGTGGAGATGTAGAGGCCTTCCTCCTCGGCAAATCGTGAGGCAAGTTCGGAAACTTCCTGCGGATTACGGTAGTTGATGGTCAACTCGTTCAAATCCCAGTGGCTTTCGCCGAACAGGCGGTTCATCGATTTGCTCCAGCGTCGGGTGCCACCCAGCGCTGAAGTCTGCGCCACATCGCCCACGATGGTGAACGAGCGGGAGGGGCAACGGCGGATCAACATACGCCAGTCCATGGCGGTCAATTCCTGCGCTTCGTCGACCACGATGTGCCCGTAGGCCCATTCACGGTCGGCCGCGGCCCGCTGCGCGGTCAGCTCAGCGTCGTCCCCGTTCATCTGGTCGAGCAGCATCTGACTGGAGACGATGCCTCCACCCAGACCGGTCGCGGCCAGCGTGTCTTTGGCATACTGCTCTTCGGCGGCACGACGTGCGTCGTCGGCAAACTGGCGGGCCACCGTCTTGGGATCGGGGCCCAGCATATCCATTGCTTCGTCGAGCAGCGGAATATCGGAGCGGGTCAACGGGGAGCCTTTGGGGCGGGCAAGTGCCGCGATGTCGTTGTCGGTCAGCCAACCAGCCAGAGACTTCAGACGTTCGGGATGGGCGAACAGCTGATCGATGAGCCATGGGGCGGTCATCGGCAGCCAGCACAGGTTCAGGGTCTTGCGAACCTGCTCGTTCATACGAAGCAGTGACATCGCGCGGTTCAGCTCCGCCTGATCCGGCGTGTAATCAAGCTGTTCGGCATAACGGTTCTGCATGCTGGTCAGCATCGAACGGATAAAGGTCTCGCGGGCCTTGTTATGAGGTTGCCGGGTGCGCTTCGCGTCCGCCTGCGCCTGTTCGATATCAGTGGCCAGCATCGGTACCTGAATGCCGCTAATGGTTACTGTCGGCAGAACAGCGGGAACACGCACGCGTGCGGCGATGGCATTGGCCACTACGGAGGTCATGCGTCGATCGCCCTTGAGCTTGGCTGCATAAGGGGAGTCGACCGCCGTGGCGGTGATGCCGGGAATCAGATCGCTGATGGTGCGTGAGACCACGCCGGTCTCGCCCAAGGAGGGTAGCACCTGATCGATGTAGTGCAGGAACGCCGAGCTGGGGCCAACAACCAGCACGCCGGAACGTTCCAGCGTGCGCCGGTGCGTGTACAGCAGGTAGGCGGCGCGATGGAGCGCCACGGCCGTCTTGCCGGTGCCGGGGCCGCCCTGCACCACCACGGCGCGATTCATGTCGGAACGGATGATGCGGTCCTGCTCGGCCTGAATGGTGGCCACGATATCGGTCATCTTGCCGGTGCGGCGTGAGCTCAGCGAAGCCAGCAGCGCACCCTCGCCGGTCAATGTGCCGGCGGAAGACGCCTGGCCGACCTGGTCTGAATGCACGTCGAGCACCTCATCCTCAACGCCCACGACTTCGCGGAAACTCAAGGTGATATGCCTGCGCATCACGATGTCGCCGTGATTGGAGGGGGTCGCCTCATAGAAAGGACGTGCGGCTTCGGCACGCCAGTCGGTCAGAATCGGCTCATGGTCCGGGCTCGACAGGCCGATGCGGCCGATGTAATGACGGTCGCCGTTCTTGGCATCGAGGCGGCCAAACACCAGCCGATCCTCAACGCTGCGCAATTGCGTGAGGCGGTTTTCGTACATTGTGGCAAAGGAGTCTCGTTCGCTGCGTTGCGTGGGGGATCCGTGGGAGCCGGCGGCGCGTACGGTGTCCAGGCGTTGCCACATTTCGGCTCGCAGATCATCCAATCGTCCATAGGCGCGATCGACGGCCTGCTGCTCCTCATGCAGCTGGGAGGCGTAACTCGACATGCTGTCCTCTTCGTTCCATTTCCGTGGGGCAGAAAAACTTAAGGCATTCAAATTTACCGCACACCCCCTACGTCAGTGATGCGGACAACCCGGAATAGGTGAATTCAGCGTGAATTCGCCATGCTGCTCGGTCGGTGGAGTGCACAACGTGGATTGGATGTGCGGAGCGTCCATTCGTGCGACAGTCGTGGCCGACACGCGCAATCCATCGGTAATCGCCCTAAAAGGGTGAGCAAATCGTGTATGAGTGGGGAGAAATGGGGAATCGTGGGGTAGAGTGGTGAACCAGTTGGCCGAAGTGTATCCCACGTAACGATGAAGGAGGTGGAGCCATGGTTGCCGATCAGACGATTCGCGACGCTGATGCCAACGCACAAGGCTCCACCACTATGACCGATCTCATGGCTGGTCTGCCGCCATTGCTTCTCGGCACATATACGCCGAAGATCGATGCCAAGGGCCGTATGGCGCTTCCGGCCAAATTCCGCTCCCAGCTGGGGCAGGGCCTGGTCATGGCCCGAGGCCAGGAACGGTGCGTGTACCTGCTGCCGTTCGATGAATTTCGACGTATCGCCTCGCAGATTCAGCGTGTGTCGGTGGGAAACAAAACCGCCCGCGAATACCTGCGTGTGTTCCTTTCCGGTGCCGTCGACCAGCAGCCGGACAAGCAGGGCCGCGTGCTGGTGCCGCAGATGCTGCGCGATTACGCCAATCTGGGTTCCGACGTCGTGGTGATCGGCGTTGGCACCCGTGCCGAACTGTGGAATAAGGACACGTGGGAGTCCTACCTCGCCGAGAAGGAAGAGGGATATTCCGATATTGCTGACGATGTGTTGCCGGAGGTGGAATTCTGATGGTTGATGTGGCGAATATTCATCTGCCGGTATTGCTTGACGATTGCGTGAACCTGATGGCACCTGCCATGGAACATGAGAACGCCATCGCAGTGGATTGCACCCTGGGCCTTGCCGGCCATTCCATCGCCTTCCTCAAGGCCGCGCCTCAGGCTCGGCTCATCGGCATTGACCGTGACAGTGAAGCGCTGGGGCTGGCCACCGAACGTATGGAACGGGAGGGGCTCGCCGATCGATTCATTCCGGTGCATGCCGCCTTCGATCAGCTCGATCAGGTGTTGGCGGACCAAGACATCGAACGCGTGGACGCCGTATTCATGGATCTGGGATTATCCAGCCTGCAGATCGACGAAACCGATCGTGGCTTCTCCTATTCGCATGATGCGCCGCTGGATATGCGCATGGACGTCAGCCAGCCGTTGACGGCCGAACGGATTCTTGCCACCTATGATGCGGCGGAACTGGTCCGCATATTCAAGGAATACGGTGAAGAGCGTTTCTCGCGTCAGATCGCCCGCGCCATCGTGGCGCGTCGAGACAAGGAGCCGTTTACCACCACTGCACAGCTCAACCGTCTGGTCGATGGAGTGGTGCCGCAAGCCCACCGCCCGGCGGGCAATCCCGCCAAACGCGTCTTCCAGGCGTTGCGCATTGAAGTCAACGGCGAATTGGACAAGCTCGCCTCCGCATTGCCGCAAGCCGCGAACCGACTGCATGTCGGGGGACGACTGGTGGTGGAGTCCTATCATTCGCTCGAAGACAAAACCGTCAAATCGTTCATGGCACAAGGACTGCGAGTGGATGTTCCGACTGGCCTGCCTGTCATACCGCCGGATGCCCAACCGTTTTTCACGGATCTCACGCGAGGTGCCATCAAGGCCGACGAACATGAAATCGCAGCCAACCCGAGATCGGCTTCGGTGCGGTTGCGGGCGGTGGAAGTCAGCCGTGAGATTCCGTCACGATGGGGGAAACGCTTTACGCAAACCGCGCAGGGCCTGAATGACGTCAAGATACAAGGCTCCGCGTCTCCGGGCAGAGCCAAAAACACAGCACGAATTCGTACAAGGAGGGGATAACAGCATATGGCAACTGCACGTAGCATTCGATCGAACGCGGCTCCGGCCTCGAACCGGCCGCACACCAAGCATCAGTCCTCCTCCCGACCTGAGCTGCGGGTGGTCTCCAACCCGCGTGGAGACAAGCAGGGCAATGTCGTCGGACGGGTCATCGAATGGACCAGAACAAGAAGCGCACCGCTGGTGCACGTGGCCATCGCAGTGATCTTCCTCGTCGGCACCTTGTTCGGCGCGCTGATGCTGCGTACCCAGATGGTGCAGAACTCGTTTGAGGCGGCACAGATCGAAACCAACATCAACAGACTTACCCAAGATGTCGAAGACGATCAGGCCAAACTCGGTCAATTAGTCGCGAACCTGCCCGACAAGGCCAGCGACATGGGCATGGTCCCGCAGCAGGGATCAGTGTCCATCGACTTAAGCGGATACCAGTCCAACAAAGGCGGAACCCAGTGAACACCATTCGTCGCATCGTAGAGTTCGCCAAGGTCAAGACCTTCGCGTTCAAATGCATCGCCATCGGCGCCGCATTGGCGTTGGTGGCGTCGGCATGCGTGATTCAGCTGGCCTCCACCCAGCTCATCGGCGGCCGTCAAACCGCACAAGCGGCCACGGCTAACCGCACCCTGACCGTGACGTTGAGCGCCAAGCGTGGGCGTATCCTCGACGTCAACGGCTCCGTGCTCGCTCAAAGCGTGGAGCGTTATACTATCGTCGCCAATCCGGAGGCTGCACAGGAGTTCGAGCCGATTACTTGCAATGACAACACCCGTGATTACTGCCACGAGATTGACGGCAAACCCGTGGGCGCTACCGGAGCGGCGGCCGTGGGCCGACTGCTGGCCAAAGTCCTGGATATGAACGCCATGGAACTGGGCGCTGATCTGTCCGGTACCGGGCAGTATGTGATTCTGAAGAAAGATGTGACTCCGCAGGTCAAGCGCAGCATCGAGGCGTTGCACCTGGGCGGTATTGTCTGGGGTGAGCTGAGCAGTGAACGACTGTATGCGGATGGCGATCTCATGGGCGCGCTGCTTGGCGGCGTGAACGACAACGGCGATGGCGTCGCCGGCATCGAGCAGGTCGAGAACAAGACGCTTACCGGGACCGATGGCCATGAAACCTACCAGCGTGGTAATGGCGGCGAAGAGATTCCCGGCACCATGACCGAATCGGTGGCGGCCAAAAATGGCGACGATGTCACCCTGACCATTGACCGTGATGTGCAATGGTATGTCAAAAAGGCCTTGAAGGAGGCCGAATCCAAGTATGGTGCAGCGTGGGCGATCGCCGTGGTGCAGGATGTCCAGAGCGGGGAGATTCTCGCACTGGCCGATAGCGATGAAGTACAGGCTGGTACCGATGCGGCGAAGATGAGCCCGTCTCGGTCCGTGTCCGAAACCTTCGAGCCTGGTTCGGTGGGCAAGGTCATCTCCATGTCCGGCTATCTGCAGATGGGACTGCATAAGATGAGCGATCAATTGTCGGTCCCGGACAACATCACGCAGGAGGGCCAGACCTACAAGGACTCATTCGACCATGGCACTGAGCGCTGGACGCTCGCCGGCATTCTGCAGAACTCATCGAACGTCGGCATGATTATGGCCGGGGAGAACTATCCGGATGAGCAACGCTACGAGTACCTGACCAAATTCGGCATCGGACAACCGACCGGACTGAACCTGCCCGGTGAATCGAGCGGTCTGCTCACCAACCCTTCGGCGTGGGATCTGCGTACGCGCAACACCATCCTGTTTGGTCAGGGCTACACCGTCAACGCCCTGCAGCTCAACAACGTGGTGGCCACCATCGCGAACAAGGGTGTCAAGCAGCAGCAGTCGATCATCAAATCAACCACCGATGCCAATGGCAAGACCACTGAGACCAAGAAGGGCGAAGCCACCCGCGTGGTGGATGAAAAGGTCGCATCGGACATGATGAATGCGATGGAATCAGTGGCGGAAGGCTACAACAAGTTCGTCAAGGTCGATGGTTACCGCATGGCCGCCAAGTCCGGTACCGCAGAGGTGCAGGGCTCGGATGGCACGCTCTCGTCCATTATCTCCGATTATTCCGTGGTGATTCCCGCGGACAACCCGCGCTATGCGGTCACCGTGGTGCTGAAGGATCCGAATGGTGTGTTCGGCGGTCTGACGGCCGGCCCTGTTTCCGCACAGATTTGTGAGTTCCTTATGCAGAAATACGAGGTGCCTGTCTCCAGTCCACGCAAAAATGCTATTCCAGTCACGTGGTAAGGATCAGGGGAGAAAGGCGATAGCCCATGAGTGCAGTGAGCGAATCCATCGCCCAGCGGGTGACCTTGGGAATGCTGGTCGAACGGTACGGTTTTGAAGTCGATCCACCCTTCGCCACCAATGTCACCATTACCTCACTCAGCGATGCCGTGGACACCGTGATTCCCGGCTCGCTGTTCATCTGCACGCATGAGCAGGAACCCGATGTACTGCATGCCGCACAGGCCGGTGCCTATGCGGCGTTGCTGCCACGCGCGTCCAAAGGGCAGATCGCCAATGCCGATATACCGTTGCTCTACGGCGATTTCGACGATCGCGTACTCGGCGATCTGGCCAGCGGCCTGACCGGCGGACCATCCAACGCCATGGCGGTGTTCGCGGTGACCGGTGCGGATGAGCAGGCCGTCGACGCAGGCGTGTCCCAGCTCTCCGAATTCCTGCACATGCTGGGCAATCCGGTGGCGGTAATCACCGCATCCGGGTCCACGTCGATGACACGTACCATGAACCTGAACTATCCTCTGGGCATCCTCGATATGCAGCGCGCGCTGTCCGTGTGCGCCGAAGACGGTGTGGCGGCCGTGATCATCGCCATGGATGACCGCACGTTGGCCGAGCATGCGTTGGAATCGGTGAACGTGGATGTACTGGGCACGGAAGATGTCAACGCAAGCGCAAGCTTGGACGAATTGAAGACACGCTACGCATTCGTTGCGGAACATGACATGTCCATGACCTCGTCGACACCCGAATCGGATGAAATGGCTGCGGATTCACCGGCAATGTATGACCGCGTCCGACTCGGGCACATGTCCTTGGCCATCGCCATGGTACTGGCCGCCGGCGTGAGGAAAAACAACATACGCAGTGCCCTGCATGTGACCAATAATCTCAATTAAGTCCGTGGATACGGGACGAAGCGTAATCGTAAAGGAGTTTGAAACACCATGGTTCCGATGAGCGTGGAGGAAATCGCCAAGGCCGTCGATGGTCGATTGATCGGAGACGCCGATTCCGAGTCTCGAGCCACCAATACGGTCAGCGACTCGCGGCAGGCCGGCCCCGGATCGGTGTTTGTGGCCATCCGAGGCGAGCGTGTCGATGGGCATGACTTTGTGGCGAAAACCGCTGAACAGGGAGCCACGGTGGCCATCGTCGACCATGAGGTGGAGTCCGATGGCCTGCCGCAGATCGTAGTGAAAGACACGGTCGACGCCCTTGGCGAGCTCGCCCGACACAACATCGTTCGCCGTCGCGAGCTGGACGGCGACTTCGACATCATCGGATTGACCGGTTCGGTGGGCAAGACCACCACCAAGGATCTGCTCTCCTCCCTGCTTGCCACCGTAGGCCCGACCGTGGCTCCGGTGGGATCGTTCAACAATGAGATCGGCCTGCCGCTCACTGCGTTGCGGGTCGATGAGCACACCCGGTTCTTCGTGGCTGAGATGGGTGCCAGCCATATCGGCGAAATCGCGCGACTGACCCGTATCGCACCGCCAAACACGGCAATCGTATTGAAGGTCGGCGTCGCTCACCTTGGAGAATTCGGCTCCCGCGAACGCATCGCACAGGCGAAAAGCGAAATCGTGCAGGGACTGCTTCCCGGAGGCACCGCGGTACTGAACGCCGATGACGAACACGTGGTTCCCATGGCCGGCCTGGCCAGCGGCGATGTGCTGTGGTTCGGCTTGGGATCGTCGCAGGAGCCCGAGGTGCGGGCCATTGATGTCACTGCCGACCGGTCCGATCATGCTGAATTCACGTTGGTCGATGCGGACGGCAACCATACGCCGGTGCATCTGGGCATTCCTGGACGTCACAACGTGATGAACGCGTTGGCCGCCGCAACCGTGGCGATGCGTTACGGTATGACACCCGAAACGGTGGCGCGGATTCTGGCCTCGCAGCACACCATCAGCCCTCATCGCATGGCATTGTCTACGGTGAATCGCGAGGGGACTTCCTTCACGCTGATCGATGATTCCTTCAATGCCAATCCCGACTCCATGAAAGCCGGCCTGAACGGGTTGAAGGCTTGGAACTCAAATGACGGCAAGGAGCCGTTCCGCGTGGCGCTGCTGGGTGCCATGCTGGAACTCGGCGCCGATGAAACGGCATTGCACACCTCGATCGGCACGTATGCGGCCGAATTGGGCATCGACGCGATCATCGCGGTCGGTTCCGCCCAAGACCAACATCTCGATGCACTGGCACAGGCTCTGGCGGACGGTGCCCGTCAGCCCCAATCGGCGTCGGTGGATTGCGTACACGACATCGATGCGGCCGAACAGCTGGTCATCGACTTGGCGCGCAACCATCCCGACGCTGTGGTACTGCTCAAGGGATCGCACGCGTCAGGCCTGAGCGCTTTGGCTGAACGCTGGGCAAAGAACTGACCTGATAACCACCCCAAGAAACCGACAAGAAAGAGAAGCTGCACGTGATTGCTCTGATCATTGGAATGCTGGTGTCGCTCATCGTCACCTTAGTCGGCACCCCGCTGCTGATTCGGCTGGTCCACAAGCTGCACTATGGCCAGTACATCCGCCAGGATGGGCCGCAGTCGCATCTGGTCAAGCGCGGCACCCCCACGTTGGGCGGCGTGGTCATCAACTTCGCGATTCTGCTCGGTTGGGCATCCTCCGCACTGTACCGATACCTGCGTTCGGGCGACGTGCCCTCCTGGTCCGCGGTGCTCGTACTGTTCGCCATGCTGTCGATGGGTCTGCTGGGCTTTATCGACGACTTCGCCAAGGTGCGTAAGAAGCAGAACGCAGGCCTATCGGTGGGCGGCAAGTTCATCGGCCAGTTCATCTTCGCCACCATCTACGCGGTGCTGGCGCTGCTGATTCCCACCAAATCGGGATTCCCCAGTGCGCAGGCGGGCATCAGCTTCATCGAACAGCCGTTCTTCAACTTCGACTTCGCCGGCCGTGCCGTATCCATCATCCTGTTCGTCATCTGGGTGAACTTCCTGATGACCGCATGGACCAACGCAGTGAATCTGACGGATGGGCTTGACGGTCTGGCGGCAGGTTCGTCGATGATCGCCTTCACCGGTTTTGGCATCATCGCATTCTGGGAAAGCTACCACATCAAGGGCGGCAGCCATGGCGGCTATTCCTATGCCGTGTCCGATCCTCTCGATCTGACCGTCATCGCTGTATGCGCGGCCGTCGCCTGCTTCGGTTTCCTGTGGTACAACTCGAACCCCGCATCGATTTTCATGGGTGATACCGGTTCCCTGGCCTTGGGCGGTCTGTTCGCAGCCCTGTCCATCGCCACGCACACCGAATTCCTGGCGGTGGTTCTGGGTGGACTGTACGTCATGGAAGCCATGAGCGACGTCATCCAAGTCGGGTACTTCAAGATGACCCACAAACGCGTATTCAAGATGGCACCGATCCACCATCATTTCGAACTGAAGGGTTGGACCGAAACCAAGGTGGTGGTGCGGTTCTGGATGATCGAACTCATCTTCGTGCTGCTCGCCCTGACGATTTTCTACGGCGACTGGGTCACCCGCTCCGGCCTGCTGTTCAGCTAGCGGAAATCTGGGTGGGATTATGCTCACCCACGGAATTCCTATATCAGGAGGAACAATGCAAGTAGCGGATAAGACAGTGGTGATCGCCGGACTGGGTGTGTCCGGCACCTCGTTGGCGGAGGTATTGAGGGAACGCGGCGCCCACGTGATTGGCGTCGACGAGAGGAAGCCCGAGGCTGATCTCCGCTCCTTTGATGACGTGGACTGGGACCATGTGGACTACGTCATGTCGTCCCCGGTGTTCAACCCCCGCACCCCGTTCGTGCTGGAGGCCCAACGCCGTGGCATCCCCGTGATGAGCGAGGTGGAATTCGCATGGCAGCTGCGTGTGAATAACGAGCACACCGGTACTCCGGCTCCATGGATCGGCATCACCGGCACCAACGGCAAAACCTCCACCACCGAGATGACCTCGGAAATGCTCACCGCCTGCGGACTCGACGCGCCGACCGCCGGTAATATCGCCTCCGGAGACATGAGCATGAGCCTGTCTCGTTGCGCCACCAATCCTCAGCACGACGTACTGTGCGTGGAACTGAGCTCCTTCCAATTGCACTTCACCGATTCGCTGGCACTTGACTGCGCGGCGATCACCAATATCGCCGACGATCACCTCGACTGGCATGGCGGGCGCGAGAATTACGCCACCGACAAATCCAAGGTGTTCCACAACGCCAAACGCGCCATCGTCTACAATGCGCAGGACGCCAAAGTCAGCGAACTGGCGGCCGAGGCCCAAACCGCCGAAGGATGCCGCAAGGTGGGATTCACGCTCGAGGCCCCCCAAGCCGGTCAGATCGGCATTGAAGATGGCTGGATCGTGGACAGGAGCGGCGTGGCCGGCGGCGCAGTGGGGGAGCCGGTCAGACTGGCCGCCATCACCGATTTCACGCATCTGGCAGAGCCGGACGGCTCACTGTACCCGCATCTGGTGGCCGATGCATTGACGGCATTGGCGTTGGTGCTGGGACTTGGCGCTGATCGCGATACCGCGCTGAAGGCGCTTACCTCGTTCAAGCCGGGCGGCCATCGCATCGAAACCGTGGCTGAGGCCGTAGTCGAGGGCGGCTCCGTTCGTTTCGTGGACGATTCCAAAGCCACCAACGGCCATGCGGCACGCGCCTCGCTGTCCAGCTTCCCGGCCAAGTCTGTGATCTGGATTGCCGGAGGTCTGGCCAAGGGCAGTCGATTCGAGGACCTGGTCAAGGACCAGGCACATACCATCAAAGCGGCCGTCATCATCGGCAAAGACCAGCAGCCGATGGTCGAAGCGTTTGCCAGCCAAGCTCCGGATATCCCGGTGACCATCATCGATCCCGAAGACAACGATACCGTCATGGATCGTGCCGTCGAAGCCTGCGGCACGTATGCCGCCGCCGGCGACATCGTGCTTATGGCTCCGGCCTGCGCCTCCATGGATCAGTTCAGGTCCTATGCGGATCGAGGCAATCGATTCGCCGCCGCAGCCAAGACGTGGAGCGAGGTGCATGGCCTCCACTGATACCCATAAGCGTAAGGCATACAGAGCCCCTGACAGGCCCGCACTCGAGATCACCGACTACACGGGTTGGCGAAGCTTGCTCAACCCGCTATGGTGCTACCACGGATTCCGCATGGCTGTGGTGGGGCTGACATGCTTCGGCCTGATCATGGTGTTCTCCAGCTCCACGGTCACCATGGCCGCACTGGGCAAGTCGCCGTTCCTTCAGCTTCTGAACCAGGGCGCGTTTTGCCTGATCGGCTTGGTGCTGGGCTTCGTGGCATTGACGATGCCGGTGACGTTCTGGAAACGGACCGGCGTGTTCTTTGTGATGGGTGCCTGCCTGTTGCAGGCGCTGACCTTTACTCCGCTGGGTCTCGACGTCTACGGCAACAAAGGTTGGCTGAACCTCGGCTTCACCACTATCCAGCCGGCCGAATTCATGAAGTTCGCGATGTGCATATGGCTGCCCTCGTCGTTGCATGCCTGCAGCAAGATGTACCACAAGGAGGGAATCAAAGCATATGCCGCGCCGTTGGTGTTGTATGCGATAGGAGTGGCGCTGGTGATGGGCGGCAAGGACCTCGGCACGGCCATGATTCTGGTCTCCATCGGAGGCGTGGCCTTCCTGATCGTCGGATTCCCCGGCAAATGGATGGGAATCGGCGTATTGGGCGCGGTGGTTATGGTCGGTGCATTGGCGGTTTCCAGCCCGAACCGCATGCGTCGTATTCTGGCCACATATGGCGATTGCTCGGCCGCTGACGCGCAGAGCGTATGCTACCAGTCCATTCACGCCAAGTACGCCATCGCCTCCGGAGGCTTTCTGGGATTGGGCATCGGCAATTCGCGTGAGAAATGGAATTACCTGCCGGCCGCCCATAACGATTTCATTTTCGCGATCATCGGCGAGGAGACCGGATTCGTCGGTTGCGCCATCGTATTGCTGTTCTTCGCGATTCTCGCCTGGTGCATGATCGTCATCGCATTGCAGGTCACCGATCGTTATGTTGCCATGGTGCTGATGTGCGTCACCATTTGGATCGTGGGCCAGGCCATGGTCAACATCGGCGTGGTCGTGGGTGTGTTCCCGGTATTGGGCGTGCCTATGCCGTTCGTCTCCGCAGGTGGCTCATCCATGATCATGTGCTTGACGGCGGCCGGACTGGTTGTGGGACTTATGCGCTCTCAACCGCAGATAAAACAGTCGCGTCAGAGCGCGTAAGTAGACTCGGTAATCATGAATCAAGGCACACCACATATCGTTCTTGCTGGCGGCGGTACCGCCGGACATGTCAATCCGCTGCTCGCGGTCGCCGGAGCGATTCGCGACATCGAACCCATGGCACAGGTCACCGTCATCGGCACTGCGGTGGGTTTGGAGAAGGATTTGGTGCCTGAGGCCGGCTACGAGCTCGACACCATCGAAAAAGTGCCGTTCCCGCGTCGCCCTAACCTGTACATGCTTCGCTTCCCGGCAAAATGGAAGCGAGAAACCACCAAGGTGCGCTCCATTCTTGAAACGCGGCATGCAGATGTCGTGGCCGGATTCGGCGGGTATGCTTCCGCCCCCGTCTACGCCACCGCACGCAAGATGGGCATTCCGATTGCCATCCATGAGCAGAATGCGCGTGCCGGCATGGCCAATAAACTGGGCGCTCGTTGGGCCGATTTCATCGGTACCGTGTACGAGGGCACCGGTCTCAAACCGCGTGCCGGAGCCGACATCGAGCGCGTCGGTCTGCCGTTGCGCCCGGCCATCGCCTCCCTGACCAAACGCATCGGTGACGACCGTGCCGCCGTACGCCGTGAATCGGCCGCACAGCTTGGCGTCGATCCGAACCGTCCGCTGGTGCTGGTCACTGGCGGATCGCTGGGAGCGCAAAGCCTGAACCGCGCCATCGCCTCCTCCGCCGCAGACCTGTTGGCCCACGCACAAATCATCCACTTGACCGGGCGAGGCAAAATCAGCGAAGTACGCGAACTGGTCACGGCCTCGGCCGGCGCGGACGTGCTTACCGGCATCGGCCCCGAATCGGCCGGACAAGGTGACTACCATACCGCCGAATATCTGGAACGAATCGATCTGGCCTTCGCCTGTGCCGACTTGGTGATTTGCCGCGCCGGAGCCGGATCGGTATCCGAGCTGGCTGCACTGGGTCTGCCGGCCATTTACGTGCCGCTGCCCATCGGCAACGGCGAGCAGCGTTTCAACGCCGAGCCAGTGGTGAACGCCGGCGGCGGCCTTCTGGTCGCAGACAAGGACCTGACCCCGCAGTGGGTGCATGAGCATGTGCCCGATCTGCTCGCCGATCACGAACGACTTGCCGAATTCGGCCGCAAGGCATGGGAATACGGCATCAGAAACGCTGCCGAAATCATGGCCCGGCACGTTCTGCAATTAGCCGAACCATCCAAATAGTATTCAGATATCATCCCGTGCGCGATACGGGCCAATCCCGTCCCGCAACACGAGATACGGTCATAATATAGGGTGCTGGAATCCCCAAAGGAGTTTTGAATTGTCTCAAGATCAGCCCATCGTGCTTGACCCCACGTATGTCTCATTCGATGCTGCGGCCCGCCCCGCGGATCTCGGCGCCACCCATTTCATCGGTATCGGCGGTGCCGGTATGAGCGTTCTGGCCGAAATGCTGCACGCCGAAGGAGTCGCGGTGGACGGCTCCGATCGCGCACACAGCGCCAAAACCGACCGACTTGAAACGCTGGGCATCACCGTTGAATTCGGGCAGCGAGCCGAAAACATCGCCCAGGCCGAGACCGTGGTCTACTCCAGCGCCATCAAACCGGACAATCCGGAAATCGTCGCAACGCACGCGGCGGGCAAGCGCATTGTGCATCGCAGTGACATCCTCGCCTTGCTCATGAATGGCAAACGAGCCGTCACCGTGGCCGGAGCGCACGGCAAAACCACCACCAGCTCCATGCTGTCCCACATTCTGGTGAACGCCGGTGCCGATCCAAGCTACGCCATCGGCGGCTTTATCCAAGGCCCGGACGGCACCACGCTGGACGGTGGACACGCGGGCAAAGGTGATATTCTGGTGGCCGAAGCCGACGAATCGGACGGCAGCTTCGCCAAATACCATCCGACCATCGCCATTATCACCAACTGTGAAGCCGATCATCTCGACCATTACGGCGACGGAGCCCACTACCGTGCCGCGTTCGTTGCCCACGCCGGCCGGGCCACCGGTCACGTGATCATCAGCATCGACGATCCCGACGGACTTGCCGTGCTGGAGGCCCTGCCCGCCGACGTGAAATCCCATACCGTTGCTTACGGCACTACCGCGCGTGAATCCCTGCCCGATTTGGGCGGTGCCGCGTATGTCTGGATCGCTTCGGAAAGCGAGACCGCAGGCAGCGGCGTCGAACAGCTCACCCTGCATCTGCCGGCCGCGGTGACGGCGGGGGAGCCGGTATCTCAGAGCGTTGCCCTGAAGGTTCCTGGCGTGCACAATGCGCGCAATGCGGCCGCCGCCATCAGCGCTGCCGTGCTGCTGGGCGTGAGCCCCGCAGACGCGGCCAAGGCGGCCGGCACATTCCTCGGTGCGGCACGCCGCTTCCAGGTGCGTGGCACGGTCAAGCAGGTCACTGTAGTGGACGATTACGCCCACCATCCCACCGAAATCGCGGCCCTGTTGGATGCGGCCCGACGCCGGTACCCCGATTCGACCATTCGTGTGATCTTCCAGCCACACCTGTTCTCCCGCACCAAGTTTTTCGCGCACCAGTTCGCCAAATCCTTGGCCAAAGCCGATGACGTCATTATCACCGGCATCTTCCCGGCCCGTGAAAAGCAGGCCGATTTCCCGGACATCAGCCCCTCCACCATCGTGGACGCGGCTGCGGGACTCAAGGATGCTTCCGCAGGCACGTGGATTCAGCCGGTCGAGGATATGTGCCTGGCCGCCAAGATGATGGCCATGCGCGCCCACCACGGCGACGTGATCTTCACCGTGGGCGCGGGCGACATCACCGACATGGATCAGGTGCTGCTCACCGCACTTGAGGCCCATCGGGAAAGCTGCGAGTGATGTCCGGGCGCACGGTCAGATCCGGGGGCAATGACAACGGCTCACGTCGTTCGTCCGGCAATCCCCGCAAGCCGCGCATCATCGGTTCACACGGAAACACGGGTCACTCGTCGAAGTCTCGCACTCCCCGGTCCGTGTCTTCCGGGCATGAGATCGACGAGCCGGAGATCATCGACGATGTGACGGTAGCCAAGGGCCAGGCCGGTGCCTTCGTCGATGCACGACGGTTGCACAGCGAGGATTACGTTGCCGAAACGCTGCATCAGACCACCGGCTCCCTAGGAGTCGTATCACGCCCGAAAGTGGTGAATTTCACCGAACGCGCCAGAGAACGCAAGCGTGCGAACGTACGTGTCGTTGCGTTACGCGTGTTGATTGCTGCCGTCAGCGTGGCTGTAGTGACGGGGCTAACGTGGCTGCTGCTCTTCTCGTCGGTGTTTCGTCTGGAAACCAGCGAGATCGGCGTATCCGGTGCCAACGAATGGGTGAGCGCGCAGACCATCCATGCCATCGCCGATAAGCAGGCTGGGAAGTCGTTGTTCCTGGTCTCCGCCCATGAGGTCACAGAGCAACTCAAATCCATTCCCGGCGTCAGCGAGGCCAAGGTCTCCAAACAGTTCCCCAAGTCGATGAGCGTGGAAGTCAAGGCGCAACGGCCTGCGGCCATGCTGAAAAGCGGCGATACCCTGACCGCGGTGGATCCCCAGGCGCGCGTGTTGAACTCGGTGAAGAACGCCAACGTGGATGGCATCCCGGTGATCGAGGTCAAGGATATAGACGCCAGTCTCAAGAACCGTTCGGTGAAGGAGGCGCTGACGATTCTGGGCGCATTGCCGGAATCGATGCGTAAGTCCATTACCAAGGTCACCGCTGAGACGCAGGATTCGGTGACCACCACGCTTAACGACGGTGACCGCGTAATCATTTGGGGAGACTCCTCGCAGCTGAAGCTGAAGCTGGCGGAAGTCGAGGAAATCGACAAGAACATCACCGCTGGCACGGCTGGCTTTGCCGGCAAACATCAGATTGATGTTTCCGCATCCCAGAAGCCCATCATCAAGTGACGGCGATTCCGTTGGCTTCGTTGGTTCCGTTGGTTCCGGGGCGGCGTTCGCTCCGTTGGCCCTGCTGACAACGTTGGTCCCGTCAATGCCGGGGCGGCGTTCGCTGCTGGCGATTTGCGCGAGTAGCGCCATAGGGTGTATGCTGAGAAGTCCGGCCGAAAAGCCGGAAGCTTGATAACTCAAGATTGGGGGCGATCGGTTTCGACGGTGACCTGTTCGCCGCAGGGAAGCGTGCCGAGAACGCCGGGTCCGCTCGTGGATGACCTCGGCAAAAGAATAAGTGCTAAATCTAACCGCACTGAGTTCGCTCTCGCTGCCTGATTTTTAGTCAGGATTAACCAGTGGGCAGCCGCTCCGTTCACTCCTCCTCGTCTTTGGGAGGATGCTGAGCGTCGTTTAGAAGACTTGCTGATGCAGTTGAGCCTCAGGGCTGCATCGGGACTTTAACTGCGGATATGCTCGCCATCAGTTGTCTGCGACATCGATGGGGGCAGAAAAATCGCCAACTTGGCCAGCAGACTACGCACGTAGAAGACTGTGGGCTCGGTCATCGGACCGGGGTTCAATTCCCCGCGCCTCCACGATTCCGTTTCGGCGGAAAATAGCCGTTTTGCCTTGCGGGAGTAGGGCTGAGCGGCTTTTCTTATTCCCGTCGATTCCCTCGTATTCCCTCGGTTTCACGGGATAATGTGGGCAAAATGTGGGCAAAAATCGAGCCCGCGAAGCCCTCTGCCACAACGCGAAGACGGCCCCGACCGGCAAGTAGGCCGACTCGGGTTGAGTCGTCTGCGATGCCGGACGGGGCCGAACTGTGCGTGGTGGTCATGCGGCGAGGTCGAGGCGCTGTTTGATGGCGCTGACGCCGATGAGCGCGCCGGCGAGGATGCCGAGCGCGTTGAGCGTGGTCACTATCGCGTCCACGTGAGTCCAGCCCCATGCGGGGCCGACCGTGCCGACGAACAGGGCGAGTGTGGGCAGGACGATGAGGCCCAACCATTTGAGGATGTCGTAGACGCGGCTGGGGATGAGCCAGCCTGGCACGTCGCCGGTGGATGCCGGTGTTTCGGTTGGATTGTCGGTCATGTTTTGCTCCGATCATTGATGGGGTGATGCCGCCACCGGGAGTGACGGCGGCACCGGTTGGGTTATCGGCAGGTCACCACGTCGATGCGATCCAAGTCCAAGGCGTCGGCCTCGCCCTCGCGCCCCGGCTGCAATATGCGGATGAAGGTGTCCCTCACGCGCATGAGCTCCTTGAGCGGGCCCAGCAGGATCGTCGCCACGAGAGGACGGTAGGTGTTACGCACCTGCTCCTCGGAGTTGGCGGTCAGCTGGATGAGCGGCGACGGATGCCGACGGCCTTTCGGCTCGCCCGGATTGTATGGCCACTCCCAGCCGCACGGACAACCGTTGTCGGCGCCTGTTTTTTGTCGGGGATGCACAGTGTTCTTGCTTATTGTCTGGTGTTGAAGCCTGCTGGTCTTGTTTTGCCGGTTTTTACATCGTGGCATTGTTTGCATAGGCCTCGTCCGAACTTCGGGTCGTTGGGGTTGAGTCGCATGTCGATGAGTTCGGTTCTTTCGTATGGGTAATGGTCTGCGATTGTGCTTGGATTGCCGCAGAGTCCGTGGTGTTTGCCGCAGCCTCCGCGTCCGGAGTCACCGGGGCACATGCAGTATTGGTCTCGTGCAAGCACTTGCCTGCGGAATGATTGGTGCCCCTTGGTGCCGTAGGGGTTAGGGTCTCGGGTACGGGTGCGGTCCCGTTGGGCTCGGGTGCAGGCGTCGCATTTGCCTGCCGGTGTCTCGACGCCTCGGCATCACCAGCGGCGGCCTGCTCAACCTTAAACTCCCCGAACCCGACGCGACCATAGGCCGCACTCGCGGCTGGCTCCCCTCGACAATAGACGAATGGAACGCGAAGCGTCCCGGACGCGGCGTCGGCGGAGGAAGACCCCGCAAGAACAGGTGAGTGGCTTGGGCGGGATTCGAATTCGCGGTGGCCCGACCTCTGTGGGTCTATTGTGGTCACGCCCTAGCAGTCGCTGCTGTGGCCGGCTATGGTCTCTACCGTACGCAAGCCGTGGCATACGCGGTTGGCTTCGATCCAACGACCTGCGGTTTTGGAGACTGCTGCTCTACCTGCTGAGCTACGCGCATAGGTGGTCATGCCGGTTGATTGCCATGGCACATGACCATTGGGTGGATATGGGTAAAGCCCCTGAGGCGTATGTCTCAGAGGCTTTCGCAGTAATCCTGATACGGAGTATACCACAGAGTGGATTCACCCTACTCCCGCTTGTGTTTTGTTTTTCAGGCGGCTTGGATGGTGAGGCGGCCGCCGAGGGCTTGGACCACTTTGGCGATGGTCTGGAAGCTGGGGTTGCCGTCCTTGCTGAGGCTTTTGTAGAGGCTTTCGCGGCCTACCCCGGCGGCTTCGGCGATCTGTCCCATGCCTCTCGCCTTGGCGACGTCTCCGATGGCGGCCTGCATGAGTGTGGGGTCTCCGGTTTCGGCGGCCGCGTCGAGGTAGTCGATGATGTCCTGTTCGGTCTTGAGGTATTCGCTCGCGTCCCATGGTTTGGTGTTTACCATTTGTTTTCCTCCTTGAGTTGGTCGAGCAGCCGGTGGGCGTGGTCGATGTCCGATTGCTGGCCGCGTTTGGCGCCGCCTGCGAACAGCATCATGAGCACGTTGGTCTTTTGCGCGAAGTAGACCCGGTATCCGGGGCCGAAGTGGTAGCGGAGTTCCGATACGCCTTCGCCTACGGTGTTGATGTCGCCGACCGGTTTGCCGGCGAGGTCGCATTGGCGGATGCGGTCCTTGCTGTTCTTGAGCTTGTCGAGCCATTCGTCGAATTCGTCGGTCGTTCTTATCTCCATGTCCTCTATTGTATCCTGGAAGCTACATTGTGTCAAGCCGGACGGGTGCTCGAGCCCATTGCCAACGCAAGAATCTCCCTGATATTGAACTCCCGATAGCCGTCATCGACCGGCTTCGAGCTGGGCAGTTTGCCCCGGTTGAGCCAGTTGCTGATCTGCTTGCGGCTGACCTCGTACCCGTAATTCTCGCGCAGCCATTGGCTCATGCCCGCGGGGGTCTTGGTCAAATGGATTGATTCGGCCTTGTCGCGGCCCTGTTCGCGCAGCTCGGCCACGTTGATGGGGTTGCCGCATTTGCACAGCAGCAGCGATTCGCCCTTCGCGGCCATGACCTCGCGCCCGCATTCGGGGCATACGCCGATTATCCTGCGGGTGCGCGGCCTGCGGTCAACGTATGGTTCGATGCGCCGGTTCAGACGAATCAACTGACGCAGAAACCGGCCCGCGTTCGTCGCCTTGCACAGCCATGCGAGATGCGACTGCATGCGGGGGATGAGCCGCTATCATCGGTCGCTCCACACGGCTCCCGCGTCGTACCATGCGTCCTGCAACAATGATTCGGCTTCGCCCAACAGGTCGACGGCGTGCATGTTGACCGGTGCCGGTGCTTCACCGCCTTGTGGTTTGCCGCCTGTGCCGGGTTCGCCGAGCTTGTACTCGTGGCGTGCGACGCGTTGCGATAGTTGCATGTTGCGGCGCAGGTTGTGGAGTGTTTTCGCGTATTGTCGGCGGCAGTCCTGGCAGAGCGTCCATGGTGCCTCGACCTGCTGGCTGCCGCAGTATTGGCATGGTTCGGTGGTGATGACTGCACACGTTGTACTGTAGGGAACCATGAAAGTCGTATTGCAACGAGTGTCCGAAGCGTCCGTGGACGTGGTCAATGAATTGGGCATGCTGGATCCCACGTTCGAGCCGCAGCGGATTGGCCCGGGATTCATGATTCTGGTGGGCGTCACCGATGAGGACGGCGACAAGCAGATCGTCTGGCTGGCCCATAAGATTCTGAATCTCAGAGTGTTCGAGGATGCGCAGGGCAAGATGAACCGTTCGATTCAGGACATCGGCGGCGAGATTCTCTCCATCTCGCAGTTCGCCGACGTGCACAAGGGCAATCGCCCGAGCTTCATCAAGGCCGGCAAGCCCGAGCATGTCGATCTCATGTGGATCAAGTTCAACGAGGCGTTGCGCTCCGGGGGAGTGCCGGTGAAGGAAGGTCGTTTCGGCGCGCATATGCGGGTCGGACTGGTCAATGACGGGCCGGTGACCATCGTCATCGACACCGAAACTGATATGCCTGACGGGTCCCGCTGAGCCAAGCGACAAGTACATATACGAAAAGCCCTGTGCGGATCATTGGCACAGGGCTTTTCGTATATCGGCTTCAGGAAGCCGCAGTCAGGCCGATCGTCAGGCCTTGACGGCCGCCTTCTTGCCTTCGATGATGGCCTTGTAGCCAATGCCGATGACCAGCACGTAGATGCAGCCGACGGACATCACGATGATGGCGCCGAGCTGGGCACTCATGGCGTCGGCCAGGGCACCCATGATGGGCGGGAAGATGGCGCCGCCGATCAGGCCCATGAGCATCAGGCCGGAGATCTCGTTCTGGCGCTCCGGACGGTACATCAGCGCGTGGGAGAGGAAGAGCGAGAACACGTTGGAGTTGCCGAAGCCGACCAGGGCCACGGCCACCCAGAACAGGGCGACCGGCGGGTTGGAGGTGATCGAGCAGAAGATGGCGAAGCAGACGGCGGAGGCGGTCATGATGGTGCCGCACACCAGAATGCCGACGCGGTTGGAAATCTTCGAGAGCACGATGCCGCCGGTGAAGCAGCCGATCATACGGGCCACGAAGTAGACCATGGTGGCGGTGGCGGCGATTTCGGTGAAGGTGTCGCCAGTGTGCTCGGTGAGGATACGCGGCGCCTGGGCGTTGATTCCGACGTCCACGCCCACGTGGGCCACGATGCCGAGGAAGCAGAGCAGCACGATGCGGTCGGAGAACAGGAGCTTGAAGCAGCGGCCGATGGTGGTGGTGCCGGCGTCGGGGGCGGGTTCGTCGATCTTGTCGATGGCGAGCAGCACGTAGCCGGCGATGCCGACGACCAGATAGATCACGAACAGTATCCACCACATGCCGAGCTGGGTGGCGCCCCAGATGGCGATGTACGGGGCGAACAGGGAGGCGAAGGACTTGACGAACTGGCCGAGCGTCAGGGTGGAGGCGAGCTTGTCGCCCTTGACGAACACGGTGAGCAGCGGGTTCAGGGACACCTGCATCAAGGTGTTGCCGATACCGAGGAAGGCGAAGGAGATGACGATGAGCACCAGGCGTGCGGTGCCGGACAGGGCCACGTAGGCGATGATGGGCAGTGCCATGGCGACCAGCGTCACGAGGATGGACCACAGCACGGTCTTGCGGCGGCCAATCTTGTTCATCAGCATGCCGGTGGGCACGGCGAAGATCAGGAACCAGAAGAACACCATGGTGGTGAACAGGTTCGCGGTGCCGTTGGCCAGATCGAACTCAGCCTTGACGTAGTTCGTGGCGGTGCCGACTAGGTCGACGAAGCCCATGACGAAGAACGCGAACATCACAGGCGCGATTTTTACGAGACCGGCGTTGCCGGTCTTGGTGGTTTCGCTACTCATTTTGAATTCCTTTTTTCTCTATGAATGGACGTACGACAGATTTATCGGTCAATGGATGATGACTAGTGAATGGTGATGGTTCCGTTATCGGATGCATCATGGCGTTACATGATTTGGCAGAATTCGATGACCTCGTGGTTCGGCCCAAGCACGTTGAAGTAACGGATGCCGTTGCTCCAGAGGGTGTCGATGTGCTGGATGGAGCCTTCCACGAAGTTCAGGCCGAGCTTCTGGGCTTCGGCGAAGGACGCTTCGATATCCGTCGAATCCAGCGCGAAGTGGTTGATGGCGCCGTTTTCCATAGGCGTGGGGTTCATGGTCCACACCTCGAGGGTCAGGTTGTTCAGGCGCAGGAAGGTGCAGCGGTCCTCGCCGTTGGGATAGATGCCGAGGCATTCGAAGCCGAGACGCTCGTAGTAGGCGATGGTGCCTTCGAGGTCCGTGGTCGGAATGCCGACATGCTGGACGCCGGTGACGGTGTCGCGAACGGACATGGTAACTCCTCTGAACAAGATGGCTTTGCCGGTATAGAGCGGCAAAGCCATCGGGAAAATGGGGTGGGGGTGGATTACTTGCCGATTTCAGCCAGATAGTCGGGCATCTCGGCCGGGTACTCGGGCCAGGCACCGGCCTGGGTGCAGACGAAGGCGGCGGTGTTGACGGCCTTGCGGTGGGTTTCGGCGAGCGTGTCACCCAGCAGGATGCGTGCGGTGAAGGTGCCGGAGAAGGAGTCGCCTGCGCCGACGGTGTCGTTCACCTCGACGTGAGGGGTGTCCAGCGTGGAGACCTCGCCCTTGCGGGAGATGATGGTGGAGTAGGCGGAGCCGGCGGTCAGAATCACGTAGTCGAGGCCGAATTCCTCGATGAACCAGCGGGAGGCGTCTTCACCGGAGGTGCCGCGAATGTCGAACATGTCGCGCAGCAGCAGAAGTTCCTCGTCGTTGATCTTGAAGACGGTGGCCACCTTGAGGAGTTCCTCGATAAGCTCCTTGGAGTAGTGGTCGCCGCGCAGGTTGATGTCGAAGAACTTCATCGCGCCCGGCTTGGTGTGCTTGAGCAGCTCCGTGATGGTGGCGTGCGATTCGGGAGAGCGCAGGGCCAAGGTGCCGAAGCAGACGGCGTCGGCCTTGGAGACCACGTCGATGAGCTGGCGGGTGTACAGGATGTGATCCCAAGCCACGCCCTTGACGATGGTGTACTCCGGGATACCGTTCTTCAGCGCGACTTCGACGGTGGAGGTCGGCCAGGCGTTGCGCTGAAGAACGGTGTTGATGCCGGCCTCGTTGGCCTTGGCAATCAGTTCGTCGCCGAGTTCATCCTCGCCGACCGCGCTGATGGCCCAGCCTTCGGTGCCGTTCTTCATCGCGTGGTAGGCGAAGTTGACGGGGGCGCCGCCGGCTCGCTTGCCGCTCGGCAGCATATCCCACAGCAGTTCACCGAGGCTCAGAACGATCGGGGTAGTCATGGTTGGTTTCCTTTCCTTTGTTTCCTTGTTGTTGTTCGATTTCGTATGGAAATCTCACTCGGCGCCCCGGTCAGGAGACGTCGAAGAACACCGAGGGGTGCTCCAAAAATTGGGTGACGGCCACTGCCGCGGCGCCGGAAACGGCGGCGTCGGTCGGCAGGGTGGACAGGGTGATGGAGGTGGCGGCGTTGATCTCGGGGATGGCGCGTTCGGCCACCGTGGCGCGCACCTCATCGAGCAGCATCGGGCCGGCTTCGGCCACGATGTCGCCGATGATGATGTGCTCGGGATTGTATCCGTTGAAGATGGTGACGCATCCGTAGCCGACGTACCGGCCGATTTCGCGGACCATGGAAGCCGCGTCTTCGTCGCCGACGCTGGCCTTGGTAAACAGGGCGCGGGCGGCCTCGGCGTGGGTCATGTCGGCCGCGTCGGGGACCACGGTGCCGCTTTCGATGAGCATGTCGTGGATGGCGGGGGTGGAGCAGTAGCGTTCGAGGCAGCCGATGTTGCCGCAGTCGCAGGGCCGGCCGTTGACGTCGATGGAGATGTGGCCGATTTCGGTGGCGGCACCGAGGAAGCCGTTGATGAGGTGACCGTTGTCGATGACGCCGAGGCCCACGCCTTCGCCGACCAGATAATAGGCGAGGTTGCCGTCGGCGTGCACCGACGGGTCGAAGAGATAATGTGCGAGGGCGCCGGCGCGGGCGTCCTGTTCGATGAACACAGGCACGCGGAAGGCGGTGGCGAATTCGTCGATGAAGTTGATTTTGCGCCAGCCCTGCATGCTGGAGACCACGGCGGTGCGGCCCACGTTGCGCAGGTAGGGTCCGGGCACGGCCATGCCGATGGCCACGATGGACGGGTCGTTGTCGAGCAGCTGTTCGACGCGCTGGTGGATGATGGCAATGGTGTCGTCGATGGTGTTGTCGTAGACCGTGGGCAGGTTTTCAGAGCTCAGGGTGTTGCCGCACAGGTCGAACACGCCGATCTGCACCTGCGAGCGGGCGAATTTGATGCCGATGATGCGGAACCGCGTGGTGTCGAGTTTGAGACCGATGGAACGGCGGTTCTTGGAACCTTCCAAATCGCCGGTCTCTTCAATCATGCCGGCCTCGATAAGGCGTGCGGTGATTTTGGTGATGGCCGCTGGGGTGAGTTCCAGTGCCTTGGCGATTTGCGCGCGGGAGATGATGCCGTTGTGATACAGGTGCTTGACGATGCGGGAGCGGTTGGATTCGGAGACACTGGCCTGGGAAGTGGCATGGGTGGTGTTTGTTGCCATCGGTCTTAAGTCCTCCTTGTCTGCACCGCTGCGAGTCGTTCCGCTCGTCTTTGAATCTGAACTTGATTAAGATATTAACGCTGTTAATTGATTGTCGCAATCAATATGTCATTCGGCGTGTCGTGCATGTGAGTGTCGTCTTGGGGGAATTTGTTAGGATAGTTGTCAATAGTCGGATGTACACTGATATCAAGCGAAACGTTCGATGGAGAACAGGGGAGGACTGATGTCTGAAAACACTATGAACAATCTCAAAATCGGTGTTGACGTGGGTGGAACAAAAATCGAAGCTGTGCTGGTTGACGCAATGGGCACGGTATTGGGTTCCGCCCGTATTCCCGCCAGACATGGTAGTGCGCGCCATCGGCGACACTATCCAGATTTTGGCCCAATCCGTTGACCCGCGACTGATTGTCTTGGGCGGCGACATGGCCAAAACCGGCGAACCATTGGTCGAGGTGATCACGGCTGAGCTGCGCCGGCGCGAATCGCAATGCCGATTCCTCGAAACGCTGGGCCTGCCGGCCCGGCTGCGTCTGGCACCCGTCGGCCAACCAGTCGGAGCCATCGGTGCCGCCATGGCGGCGTAGCCTGGCATAGTGCGGGACATGGAAGATGGGGCCTCAGATTCGTCTCCGGGGCCCATCTTCCACGCAGTCCTATATCGCTTTATGTTGTGCTGTGCCGCGCTTGGTCTTGCGCGTTTCGTTGCCGGGGTGACCGGCTTTTATTTGGCCAAGTGTTGGAAGACCACGGCGATGGCCTCGCCCTGTACGGTGATGTCGGGTCCGCATTCGCAGCGCCGAATCACCGTGTGTTTGTGGAAGGACGAGGATGTGGCGGCATCCAGGTATTGCTGGGCCGCGTCAATGAACGTCGCGTTGATGATGTTCGGCTGGCCATAGACGCATACGTCTGCCATATCCAAAAGGCCCACAGGCATGGCCAGGGCTTGGCCAAGATAGCGGCCCGCCCGAGCAAGGATACCCTGATGCTGCTCCACGTCTGCCGCGCTGAGTTGCTTCTTCAATGCGGTTCCGGAAATCATCGTCTCCAGGCAACCGTGCTTGCCGCAAGGGCACAGCGGCCCGTCAAGATCGATGGAAATATGGCCGATCTCGCCAGCCGCGTGCAGTTCGCCGATTACCGGCGTGTCCGAAAGCAGAATCGCCGAACCGATGCCTCTTTCGATGCGCGCGAAAAGCATATTCGGCCCGCCTTGGCCAAAGAAACGTTCGGTGAGCATGGCTGCGGTGGCGTCGTTGCTGACGTTTACTTCAAGTCCGAAATGTTCGGCGATTGGCGTGGACAGGTCGAGATTGTTCCAGCCGCGCATCGTGGAGGAGCGGGCCACGCCGTTGTCTACCACGCCGGGGGAGGCGACTCCGATGCCGATGACCTCGCCGTCGGACATGCCCAGCATCTTCTCAATGAGCTCGATGATCACATCCACGGAAACGAATGAGCCGGTGTTCAGGGTGACTTCGGCGTGACGCAGCGGCTGGCCGAGCAGATTGGTGACTGCGCCGTGCAGCAGGTGCTCCTGCGTCAGGTCGATGCTGATGATGCGCAGTCGATCGATATCGATGCTCAGCAGTGTGCCTCGTTTGCCTTTGCCGCCGCTGGGTGCCTGACCGGTCTCGCGCAGCAATCCTTCCTCCAGCATCTGACCGACCACATCGGAAACGGCCACGCGGCTCAATCCGGTGCGTCGGCCGAGCTCGGCGCGCGAATACTGGTTGGTGGGGAACAACAACCTGAAGATAAGTTGGCGGTTCTTGCGGCGCACATCGGCGAGGGAAGCCTTGGCCGCATGGTCGGCGGTCGTTGTGTTGAGACCGAGATATGACATGTTTCCTCCTGCCTGATGGTGAGCGAGTGGACGGCGATTGTTGTTCCATACACAGCTTAGACGGTGAAGCGCAATTTCGTCGTTGAAACTGTTATGAAACTTCACTAATAAATTCCAGTGTACCTGTGTGAAGCGTCAGGAAACACCGTGAGTGTTCATAAGGTCCAAAATTGTTAGTATCATTAACAAATAGCGAATCACCAATCGGCGCTACGCCGAACGGTGGTTGGAACGCCGCGCGGCACCCGGACGTGACAAGGATGTTGTCATTATCCGCAAGACGGGCGGCGGTACAGCGACTCGCATCGGGCGGGCCGCACGGAACTGGAGGAAACCGATGCCGGAAATCATCATTGTCAAGGACGAAGCCGAGGCCGGCGAGATCTACGGCCGTTGCGTGGCGGGCCTGATCAAAGCAAAGCCGGACGCCGTGCTGGGCCTGGCCACTGGCTCCAGCCCGCTGGCCGCCTATCAGGCGCTCGCCAAGATCGTCAAGGACGAGGCCATTGACGTTTCGGGTGTGCGTGGTTTCGCGCTCGACGAATACATCGGACTGCCGCTGACCCATCCGGAGTCCTACCATGCGACCATCCATCGCACTGTGGTCGAACCGCTCGGCCTGGACCCGGCCAAGGTTCATGTGCCCGGCGACGTACTCAACGGCACTCCGCTTGAAGACGGCGACAAGGTCGCGCTGGCCGGCCCGGCCTATGATCGTGCCATCGAAGCCGCTGGCGGCATTGACGTGCAGATCCTCGGCATCGGCACCGACGGCCACGTCGGCTTCAACGAGCCCGGTTCCTCGCTGGCCTCCGGCACTCGCGTCAAGACCTTGGCCGAACAGACCCGCATCGACAACGCGCGCTTCTTCGACAACGACATCAACCAAGTGCCCACCCACTGCATCACGCAGGGTATTGGCACGATCATGAAGGCCCGTCACCTCGTGCTGCTGGCGTTCGGTGCCGGCAAGGCCGAAGCCATCGAGGAGACGGTGGAAGGCGGCGTGTCCGCGTTCTGCCCGGCTTCCGCGCTGCAGATGCACCCGCACGCCACGATTATCGTGGATGAGGAAGCCGTTTCTCGTCTGCGCCACAAGGACTACTACCGTTACGCCTACACCCACAAGCCGGCCTGGCAGGGCATCTGAGTCAATCGTGTGCTGGCTCTCGCTGGCGGGAGCTGTCGAATGTAATGAGACTGAGGGTGGTTATCAGCGGCGGCATATGTGTATTGCTTCCCGATTGGACCACCCTCAGTCTCGCTTCGCGAGCCAGCTCTCGCTGGCGGGAGCGCATGAGCGGTAAGGAGAACAACATGTCTGATAGGAACGAGATAGTCTCGCGCGTGACCGCGGCACTGGAGGGCAAGCCGGCTCCGGTGGCGATTCGCAACGCGCGCAAGGCGGATGCGTGCGGCGAACGGCGCGGATATTGGGTCGTCTCCGATGCCGCCGGCGTCATCGTGGCGGCCGGCACGGGGGAGGAGGCCTTCGAGCACTACTGCCGCACGGTGGAGCTCGATCCGGCCGATCGCAACGCGGTCATCGACGCCGAAGGCCGTATTCTGACCCCCGGCTACGTGGACATCCACGCGCACGGCGCATGGGAGAAGAGCTTCGATGACGGGTCGGATGGCATCGACGTGGCGCGGGCCGGACACGCCGTGCACGGCACCACGCGCCAGGTGCTCTCGCTGATCACCAATCCCGTGGACGTGATCTGTCGGAACATCCGCACCGTCCGCGCCAAGATGGAGTCCGGCCGCCCCGACATCCTAGGCTGCCATCTGGAAGGTCCGTTCCTGGCTCTGGCCCGCAAGGGCGCACATGACCCGGAATGTCTCAAGGATCCGGTACCCGACATCGTCGACGACATGCTTGAGGCTTCAGGCGCGGCGAACGGCAAGATTGGCTGCATCCGCCAGATCACCATCGCCCCCGAACTACCCCACGGCATCTCCGCCATCCGCCAGTTCGCCGCTGCCGGCGTGGTGCCGGCCGTGGGCCACTGCGACGCCGACTACGAGACCGCCAAAGCCGGCTTCGACGCGGGCGCGGGCATCATGACCCACATGTTCAACGCGATGAACGGCCTGCACCACTGCGAGCCCGGTCCGATTCCGGCCGCGGTGGAGGATCCTCGCGTCACCATCGAGCTCATCAACGACGGATTTCACGTGCAGGATCCGATGGTGAGCCTCTCCTTCCGGTTCGCGCCTCATCGTACGGCCTTCGTAACCGATGCAATGGCCGCGACCGACTGCCCGGACGGTGCCTACAAGTTGGGTGCACTGGACGTGAACGTGGTCGACGGGCATGCGCGCTTGGTCTCCAACAGCGCCATCGCCGGCTCCACTCTGCTGCTGGAGGTCGCCGTGCGCCGTGCGGTGTGCGAACTGGGCTTTAGCCCGGTGGACGCGGTCGAGGCGGCCACTCTGACGCCGGCCGAGGCGTTCGGCTTCGACCGGCCGAACCCGGTCACCGGGGCGCCTATCGGCCTCATCGCCCCCGGCTTCGCCGCCGATTTCAACCTTGCCGATCCGACCGATTGGACGGTCGAACAGGTGTGGTGCGCGGGCCGCAAGCTCAAGTAGCAGTAGGCCGACCGGTTGACGAATGGAAAGCATTCGTCTACAAACATGTTCAAATGGTGACATGATAGCATGTTCATCTCACCATTTGAACGTTATTCACGTCGTAATACAAGAATCCGTAATACTGCTCGATACCGCATAAAACCGGCCATGGTCGCCACAAGCGAAACATAAGTCGATGGCTGTGGAAACGCAGGGGTAACACATCCGCACCATAGTCAGGCGGTAATCCACGCCCGCAGTGATGACGTGGAAACGAGTTATGAGAGAGAGGATTCCTGTTGAATTCCAAGAAGATTCTGGCCGCCGCCGTCTCCGTGGTCGCCATCGCATCCCTGGCCGCCTGCGGCGGTGTGAAGGATGACACCACCGCTGCAGGCGATTCCGGCAACGCCATCACCATCGGCACCACCGATAAGATCACCAGCCTGGACCCCGCCGGCTCCTACGACAACGGCTCCTACGCCGTACAGATCCAGGTGTTCCCGTTCCTGTACGCCCAAGACTACAACACCTCCGAACTGAGCCCGGACATCGCCGCCGATGACGGTACCTGGAACGATGACGGCACCGAGTTCACCGTCAAGCTCAAGGACGGCCTGAAGTTTGCCAACGGCAACGACCTGACCGCTTCCGACGTCAAGTTCTCCTACGACCGCATCAAGAAGATCAACGACTCGAACGGCCCGAGCTCCCTGCTCGCCAACGTCGAATCCGTGACCGCTAAGGACGACACCACCGTGGTGTTCAAGGATTCCGTGCCTTTCGACGTGACTCTGAAGCAGGTCATGTCCAGCCCCGCCGGCCCGATCGTCGATGAGGATACCTTCGACGCCGACAAGCTCACCGACGCCGACACCATCGTCTCCAAAAAGGCCTTCGCCGGCCCGTACACGCTGACCGCCTTCAAGATCAACGAGTCCGCCGCCTACGCTAAGAACGACTCCTACAAGGGCCTGACCCCGGCCAAGAACTCCGCCGTGCAGGTCAAGTACTTCGCCGACGCCTCCAACCTCAAGATGGCCGTCCAGCAGGGCCAGGTCGACGTGGCCTATCGCTCCCTGAGCCCGACCGACATCGAGGACCTCTCCAAGGACTCCAAGGTCAAGGTCGTCAAGGGCCCGGGCGGTGAGGAGCGCTTCATCGCCTTCAACTTCAAGATTCAGCCCTACGGCGAATCCCAGCCCGACGCCGACGCCAACAAGGCCAAGGCCGTGCGCCAGGCCGTCGCCAACCTCATCGACCGCGAAGACCTCTCCACCAAGGTCTACAAGGGCACCTACACCCCGATGTACTCCTTCATCCCGGACGGCCTGACCGGTCACGATGACACGCTGAAGTCCGCCTACGGCGACGGCAACGGCAAGCCGAGCACCGAGAAGGCCAAGAAGGTCCTCGCCGACGCCGGCGTCACCACCCCGGTCGACCTCAAGCTCCAGTACAACAGCGACCACTATGGCTCCGCCTCCGCCGACGAGTACGCGGCCTTGAAGTCCCAGCTTGAGGAAGGCGGCCTGTTCAAGGTCGACCTGCAGTCCACCGAATGGACCCAGTACTCCAAGGACCGCGTGGTCACCGACGATTCCGACGGTGTGTACCCGGTCTACCAGCTCGGCTGGTTCCCGGACTACTCCGACCCGGACAACTACCTGTCCCCGTTCTTCCGCGACGGCAACTTCGTGAACAACGGCTACTCCAACAAGGAAGTCAACGACCTGATCGTCAAGCAGGCCGGCGAGAAGGATGCCACCGCCCGTGAGGACATCCTCAAGCAGGTCCAGAAGCTCGAGACCGAAGACCTCTCCACCATCCCGCTGCTGCAGGGTGCCCAGGTCGCCGTCACCGGCACCTCCGTGAAGGGTGTCACTCTCGACGCTTCCTTCCGCTTCCGCTACGCCTCCGTCACCAAGGGCTGATCCAGCATGAGCTCCCCTCTTTGAGTGGGGGAGCTGTCTGCCGACGGCAGACTGAGGGGAGCCCAACTCGTATGACTCCCCTCAGTCGGCTTCGCCGCCAGCTCCCCTCGGAGAGGGGAGCCTTTATTGCTTTATATACCGATTACCAACACCAAGGAGCATCGCGTGTCAGACAGCGCCACAGCGACCTCCAGCACCACTCCGGCGAAAGCCAAGACGAAGAAGAACCGACTGTCAGGTAGTTTCTTCCGCTTCGTGCTGACGAGGTTCCTTCTCATTATCCCCACCGTTTTCATTCTGGTCACCATCGTGTTCTTCGTGATGCGCGCCACCGGCGATCCGATTTCCGCCGCCCTGGGCGGCCGCCTGACACCCGCCGAACTCCAGCAGCGCATCCACGCGGCCGGCTATGACCGCCCGCTGATCGTGCAATACGTCGACTATCTTGGCGGTCTGCTGCACGGCGACCTCGGCACGACACTGACCGATAACCAGCCGGTGATCAGCATCCTTACGCACTACGGCGCCGCCACATTCGAACTGGCCTTCCTCGCCCTGATCGTGGCGCTGATCGTCGGCATCGGCCTGGGCCGACTCGCCGCCCGCAAGCGCGACCGTGCCGCCGACGCCGGCATCCGCACCTTCGCCATCCTGTGCTACGCCACCCCGGTGTTCTTCCTCGGCCTGGTCCTGAAGCTCATCTTCGCCGTCTGGCTCAACATCCTGCCCGCCTCCGGCCGCTCCGACCTGAACTCCGAAATGCAGTTCACCCGTCTGGTCTCGCCGACCGGCTTCTACGTCATCGACGCCATCCAGCTCGGCGACATGAACGTGCTCGTCGACGTGCTGCGCCATGCCGTGCTGCCGGCCGTCGCCCTAGGCCTCCTGACCGCCGGCGTGTTCATCCGTCTGGTACGCACCAACGTCATCTCCACCTACAATTCCGGCTACGTCGAGGCCGCCCGCTCGCGCGGCGTCTCCGAAAAGCGCCTGCTCAACAAGCACGCCTGGCGGCCGGCCCTGATCCCGATCATCACCGTCATGGGCATGCAGATCGCCCTGATGCTCGCCGGCGCGGTCCTGACCGAAACCACCTTCGAATGGAAGGGCTTGGGCTTCATGCTGTCCCAGTACCTGAAGGCCCGTGACTTCGTGGCCGTGCAGGGCATCGTGATCCTTATCGCCATCATTGTGGCCGTCGTCAACTTCCTCGTCGACGTCATCGCCGCGCTTATCGACCCGAGAGTGAGGTACTGAGATGACCACCACATCCCAAGACAAGATCACCGTTCCCGGTGACGACCGCCTCACCAAGCTCAACGTCAGCACCAAGACGCCGTTCTGGACCAAGATTCCAATCATCAAGGAACTGCGCGTGGCGGTCGGCTGGCAGAAGGGCATGCTGATCACCGGTCTCGCGATCACCGCGTTCTTCCTGCTCGCGGCCCTCTTCGCCCCGCTGATCGCCCCCTACGGCCACGCCCAGATCAAGGCCGCCGACGGCACGTCCTTCCCGGCGCAGGCCGCGCCCTCCGCCGAACACATCTGGGGCACCACCGCCGCCGGATTCGATGTGTTCTCCCGTGTGGTGTGGGGTGCCCGCACCGCCGTCATCGCCATCGTCGTGGCCGTGCTGCTCTCCATCTTCGCCGGCGTGCTGCTCGGCCTGGTGTCCGGCTACTACGGTGGCTGGGTGGACCGCATCCTGGTGATGATCGCCGACGCCGTCTACTCCTTCCCCTCGCTGCTGCTCGCCATTCTGATGGCCATCATGATCTCCCACGGCCAGTCCGGCCTGTGGAGCGGCATCCTGGCCTCCGGCATCTCCATCACCGTGGTGTACATCCCGCAGTATTTCCGCACAATTCGCGCCGAAGTGATCCGCATCAAGGAATCCGCGTATGTCGAGTCCGCGCGCGTGGTCGGCGCCTCCACCTGGCGCATCATGACCAAGCACCTGTTCAAGAACTCCACCCGCACGCTGCCGGTGATCCTGACGCTGAACTCGTCCGAAGCCATCCTGACCCTCGCCGGCCTGGGCTTCCTCGGCTTCGGCATCGAGCCGACCGCCGCCGCCGAATGGGGGTACGACCTGAACCGTTCGGTTTCCGACGTGACCGCCGGCATCTGGTGGACCGCCGTGTTCCCGGGCATCGCCATCGTGCTTATCGTGCTCGGCATCACGCTCGTGGGCGAATCGCTCAACGATCTGGCCGACCCGCGTCTGCGCGCCCGCAAGTCCGCCGGCGAAGTGGTCGGATCGATCGAAGACACGTCCGTCGACCCAAACGAGAAGCCGTCCGCACGCAACGAGGTGATCGCCGAACTCGACGCGAACGTCGACCCGCCGGCCACCGTCACCGACCATGACCCGACCATCGTCGCCTCTGAATGGACTGGCGAGGGCAAGCCGGAAGGCAAGGAGTGAGAGATGAGCGAAGACAACAAGAATCTCGCCGATATCAAGGACCTGTCCGTCTCCTTCATGACCGACGCCGGCTCCATCAAGGCCGTCGA
Source organism: Bifidobacterium sp. 2450 (assembly GCF_041900695.1). Classification (NCBI taxonomy): domain Bacteria; kingdom Bacillati; phylum Actinomycetota; class Actinomycetes; order Bifidobacteriales; family Bifidobacteriaceae; genus Bifidobacterium; species Bifidobacterium sp. 2450. Next base: position 49,752 of record NZ_JBHEEA010000008.1, on the reverse strand, counting down.
GGACGTGAACTTCACCATTCCGCGCAAGACCGTGGTCGGCGTGGTCGGCGAATCCGGTTCCGGCAAGTCCGTGACCGCGCGCTCCATCATCAAGCTGCTGCCGGAGACGGCCACCACCTCCGGTGCCGTCTACCTGTCCAAGCGCGATGGCTCCGATTCGCTGGACGTGCTCTCCCTGAGCGGCGAACAGCTGCGCGAAGTGCGTGGTTCCGAGGCCGCGATGGTGTTCCAGGAGCCCAATTCGGTGCTGAACCCGGTGTACACCATCGGCTGGCAGATTGAAGAGGGCCTGCGCGCCCACGGCATGAAGGACAAGAAGGAACTGCGCGCCAAGGCCATCGACATCCTGAAGAAGGTCGGCATCCCGGATGCCGAAACCCGCGTGGACTACTACCCGCACCAGTTCTCCGGCGGCCAGAAGCAGCGCATCGTCATCGCCATGGCGTTGGTGCTGAACCCCGGCCTGATTCTGGCCGACGAGCCCACCACTGCCCTCGACGTGACCGTGCAGGCCGAAATTCTCGACCTGCTGCGCCTCGCCCGTGACGAGTTCGACGCCTCCGTGCTCATCATCACCCACAACATGGGCGTGATCGCGGACATCGCCGACCAGGTGGTCGTCATGTACCGCGGCCACGTGGTCGAGCAGGGCGACGTGGAGCAGATCTTCTACCATCCGAAGGACGACTACACCAAGCGACTGCTGGGTGCCGTGCCGTGCATCGGTCAGAAGCTGGTCGTGCGCGACCGCGAGGGCAAGCCGATCGAGCGCAAGGCCGATTGGCGCGAACAGCCGATCGCCGTCGAGGCCAAGAACCTGACCATCACGTACCCGGGCCATCTCATGCAGTCCGACTTCAAGGCCGTGGACGGCGCGAACTTCACCATCCACCGCTCCGAAGTGCTGGGCTTGGTGGGCGAGTCCGGTTCCGGCAAGTCCACCACCGGCCGTGCCATCGCCGGCCTGCAGAAGGTGTCCGGCGGCTCCCTGAACGTGCTTGGCATCGAGATGAACGGCGTCAAGGAGCGTGACTTCAAGCCCAAGCGCGCGGACATTGGTTTCGTGTTCCAGGATCCGGGCTCCTCGTTCAACCCGCTGATGACCATCGCGGAGAATGTGGCCGAGCCGCTGCTCGTGCACCACAAGTACGGTTCCGTGGCCGAGGCCAAGAACTATGTGGGCGACCTGCTGGAGATGGTCCAGCTGCCGCGCGCCTACATGAACCGTTTCCCGCATGAGCTGTCCGGCGGCCAGCGCCAGAGGGCGTCTTTGGCGCGTGGTTTGGCGTTGAAGCCGTCGCTGCTGATTGCCGATGAGCCGACTTCTGCATTGGACGTGTCGGTGCAGGCCAAGGTGTTGGAGCTGTTCAAGCGACTGCAGGCGGAAATCGGCTTCGCGTGCCTGTTCATCACCCATGATTTGGCGGTGGTCGATATGCTCGCCGACCGCATCATGGTGATGCATAAGGGCCAGATCGTGGAGCACGGCGATGCCGACCAGATTATGCAGCACCCGGAGAACCCGTACACCAAGAAGCTGCTGGCCTCCCTGCCCGTGCCCGACCCGCGCGAACAGCAGCAGCACCGCGCCTACCTCCACGAGCTCCTAGCCCAAGAGGCGTAATCGCATAGCATTGGAGCTCCCTCGTCAGAGGGAGCTAACTTTATATCCGCTAGTACTGCTGCCCATCGAACTGGAACAGGGCGTGGGCGTCGCCGTGCTTTTTGTTCTCGATGTAAGTATGGAACAGCTCCAGCCGCTCGCTCGTGCTGGCCGCTAGGGGAGTGGGCAGGTCATCCAGATCGAACCAGCCGACGCTGAGGCTTTCCTCGTCGCCCACGAATGGCTCGGCATTGCCGCCGGGTTTCAGGGCACACAGGAACGAATGATCCATGTACATGGTGTTGTCGCCATTGACGTAGGTCAGCACCTTGTTTGACGAGGTGACGGCCACTAAATCGGTGACGATGGCATCGATGCCCGTCTCCTCCTTGATTTCGCGCACCACCGTGTCCGCCGGCTGTTCGCCCGGCTCGTTGATGCCGTAGACCATCGCCCATTCGCCCGTGTCCGAACGACGACCCAACAGCAGTTGACCATGTTCGTTCAGTACACAACCGGTCACGCCATTGAGCCACAACAGATCATGGCCGATCTTCTTACGCAATTCCAACACAAATTCCGGAGTGGACACATTGCCTCTTTAGTAGAAAAGAAGCTCCCTCATCAGAGGGAGCTTAGGTTACTTCGCCTGGGCAGCCTGCTCGGCCATCCAGGCTTCGACGTCGTCGATCTGCTTCGGGATGCCGGCGGAAATCCATTCGGGGCCGTTCTCGGTCATGAGCACGTCGTCCTCGATGCGGATGCCGATGCCGCGGTATTCCGGCGGAATCAGCAGATCATCCTCGCGGAAGTACAGGCCGGGCTCGATCGTGAAGATCATGCCCGGGCGAATCGGCGCGCCCTGATAGGACTCGAAACGGGCCTGCGCGCAATCATGCACATCAAGACCCAGGTGGTGGGCCACGCCGCAGGCGAGCCAACGGCGGTGCTGCTGGCCTTGCGGAGACAGCGACTCCTCGACGCTCACCGGCAGCAGACCCCAATCGTGCAGACGCTCGGCGATCACACGCATGCAGGCGTGGTGGATGTCGGAGTAGGTGGCACCCGGCTTGGCGGCTTCGAAACCGGCCTGCTGCGAGTCGAGCACGGCCTGGTACAGACGCTTCTGGAAGTCGGTGAACTTGCCGTTGGTCGGGAAGGTACGGGTGATGTCGGCCGTGTACAGGGAATCGACCTCAACGCCGGCATCCACCAGCAGCATGTCGCCGGTCTTCACCACACCGGTGTTGCGCATCCAGTGCAGAATCGGGGCGTGGGGGCCGGAGGCCACGATGGAGTCGTAACCGACGGCGTTGCCCAGTTCACGGGACACGGCGTTGAACGCGCCTTCGAGGATACGTTCGGAGCGCGGCTTGTCGAGCGCGGCCGGCAGTGCGGAGAGCAGACGGTCGAAGCCATGCTTGGTGGCGTCCACGGCCTTGCGCATTTCGTTGATTTCGTAGCCGTCCTTGACCATGCGTGCCTCGGCGGCGAACTCGTGCAGCTTGTCGTCGGATGCGGAGTTCTTGTCCGGATCGGCGAAACCGTTGGCCTCGCGGATGGATTCAACCATCGAAGTGATTTGCGGGTCGGTTTCGCTGACCACGCGCACGCGTACGGCGCCGGCTTCGGCGCCCACGTCCTTGGACAGGGCGTCGGCCAGCTGGGCGATGTCGTGGGTTTCGATGCCGGTCATCGCCTGCATCTCCTTGAGGCCAGCACGCGGGCCAACCCAGTATTCGCCGTAGTGGGCGGACATGAAGAAGTCCTCGGTGGAATTGTCGGCGCGCGGCGCCACGAACAGTTCCGGAGTGTGCGTCTTGCCGGCGGCGGCCTCGGGGGAGTCCGGATCGACCGGGTTCAACACCAGCACGGCACCGGCTTCGTAATCGGAACCCAGACCGGTGTAGTAGGCGAACGTGGTGTCCGGACGGAACATGTAATCGCAATCATTGTTGCGCACCTTCGGCTGGCCGGCCGGAATGACCAGACGTTCGCCCGGGAAGGCCTTGCCCAGCGCCTCAAGGCGGGCTGGCGTGAACTTGGAGGATTCGAGAGGCTTGATCTCCGGATCATCATCGGCCCAGCCGGACTTCATGAACTCCTTGAATGCAGCCGACTGCGGGCGCAGCGAGCGGTTGTTCACACGGTCGCTCATCGACTGGTTCGCGCCCGGCGCAGTAACGCGCTCTTCGGCCTCATATTCCTTGTCCTTGGCGGTGATCACTTCACCCATTGCCACTCTCCTGTATGTAGTTGTTGTCGAATCATCGATTCCCACCTCATATTAGTCGGCTTTATGCGATGTGCCACGATTGACGGCTGGCGGTAAAACCGAGTACGGAATTTGGACGGTCTTCTGGACATGCCCATATGGCGAGTGCGGCGGGCTGGAATGCGGGCCCGTTTATTGTTCTCGGTAGGGAAGGAGAGGGGCATGGGCTTGGGCTGGAGCTTGCCGATTGATATTGACATATTCTGCGGGCTGAATCCATGTGAACCCATGCGATGAAGGTTTATCGCGTCGCGGGACTCACTGCTATGCGGAGGTCTCCACCTGAGGCACCCCGGCTTTGATCAGTTTTACCCGCAGCGGAGTGCGTTCGATGACGTCGGCGTATGTGAAATGGACGATTTCGGTGGCACCGGCTCGTTTCAGTACCTCGTCGCGTGCACGTTCCTTGGCCACCACCTCCTGAATGCTGCGGTTATCGGTCATGGCTGGGTCCACGTATTTTTGTGTGCCGTCGTATTCGGCCACTATCACGCGCCCGTCATCGAGCTTCCATACGAAATCAACGCGGTACTCGGTATTCGTCTGCGGGTCGGTCACCGTTACCTGAATACGCGGCGTGAGGAAGCGGTCTTCGATGATGGTGCCTCGCGCGAGGGATTCTCCACCATTCTCGCTCCTTTCGCTTGCATAGCGCAGCAGGCGGAATACTCGGGCATAATCGATTCTCCATTGAACGCAGTCGGCGGCTATCTCTTCCTTGGTTATTCCCTTGGCAAGGGCCGAGTCAAAGATCGGCAACGCAAACCGAAAATCAAGGTCTATAGCGGCCTCGACCAAGGTTCTAGCCGGTGATATCAGGGATAGGCCGGAGGCCTCGTAATGTGTCTTCGGACTGTTCATATCGGGCATATAGACATGTCGTAAGCGCTGATGGCATTGACGAGATCCATGATCGGAAGTCACGATGGTTATGCAGCCATCATGCAAATGCCATTGATGTTCGAATCCATAGGCACTTACTGCCACCAAGCCGCCAAAAACCCACTGAGGATGCTCTTGCGCAAGAGCGCGGGCCATATGCAACGTTCGCTCCGGCGGCGTCAAACCATCCCAGTATGCGGTATTTGCATAAAGACTGGGAATGCCGTCATACACTTTCAACAACTCACCACTCTGGGCACGGCGGCGTAGAGCGGTTTGTTCCGCTTCATTTCTTGAATAGACGCATCTCAGCTCATTCTGCGCGGCTGATATGAGCGAGACCACTGCTTTGTGTGTCTTCATGACGTCGAGCGTAGCCGGAACGAAGCAGCGTAAGTATGAATTTCAGCCATTGTGGTTCTAGCCTCGGAGCTTGGCTGTCTTGGAGTGAGATATTCCCGATAATTTCAAGGTATTAGGCCGTTAATTCGGAATAGTGGATAACATACAAAACTTATCCACCATCAGTAATGTCATTCGAACAACGTGCTTTGGGGATTCGAACAAGATATCATCGGCGAAGGCGGATGTAGCTGGTAGAGGGCGGTGAATTGACGGTTAACGGTGCTTATGCTTTGTACGTCCTCGGTGCTGGTTCAGATATTGGCTGGCTTCTGTCTGAGTGTGGAATCTAGCGTCGGCGTGAGTCCAATGGTTGTATCGTGGCCGACGATTTGCTGCAATTTATTGGCGGCATAGATCCAGGGCTTGGACGGCTGCCGACGGTGAGAGCAGTCATAACAGTGAATGAGCCTCTGCGAGTTCAAAAGATGATGTAGAGGACGTTTGTGAGAGTCGTTTCCGGGGCAAGACATGGTCGATTGACGACGTTGAAATTTCTCAACGACGGCAGAATGGCATGCCTTGGCGAGGAGACGACACTGAGAGGCGATGGAGTCGGGATTAATCCAGGTTTTGGCCAGCTACCGACTCGCAAGAGCATCATAGCGTCGGTGTGCCGCCAGAAGCTGGCACTGTACCGACGCTGAATAGCATCAGCGTCGCCGGACATACAAGTTTTGGATTGCAGCCGACTAAGTATGGGATGCCGACGGCAAGAGCCGCATTGCAACTATATGAGACGGCTTCACTGTGCGCGCTGCAGGTAGAGACTGCTCGCGCGGCGGCGACATATGAGACGGTTTCACTGTGCGGGCACGATAAACCACCCCGGCGGCTAGGATAGAGGGAATTGAGGGAGTGCGGCTCCACGCGTGAAGGCAAGAATCCCGAACCATGCAGGGCAAACCTGTGCAAGGGGAGCTTCCTGCGCATGCGGAAGCGGAATATATGCGGGCATGCGTAGACATGACGAGAATGGCGCGAACACGTAAGTGGCATACGCACTCCGAACGGTGCAACAGCAACACGAGCAGAGGTTAGAAGAGGATATGTCATTCGAGCATCCGAATCGGAACAATGAGAGCATGCGGGACGTCGAACTGGACATCATGAGCCGCCCGCCGGAGCATAACACCACCAATCTGGATCTCGACCGGATGAACCTGATGCTCGACATCCTGGGCCACCCGGAGCAGTCGTTCCGCGTGATTCATATCACCGGCACCAACGGCAAAGGCTCCACCGCACGCATGGCCGAGGCCATCTGCCGCGCCTACGGCATGCGCACCGGCCTGTACACTTCGCCGCATCTGGAGAAGATCAACGAGCGTATCGCCATCGACGGCCAGCAGCTGTCCGACGACGATTTCATCGACATCTGGGACCAGACCAAGGATCTCGTGGCCCTGGTGGACGCCAAGATGGAGGAGCAGGGCAAGCCGAAGATGAGCTTCTTCGAAGTGCTCACCGCCATGGCCATCTGGAAGTTCGCCGACACGCCCGTGGACGTGGCCATCGTCGAGGTCGGCATGGGAGGCCTGTGGGACGCCACCAACGTGCTCAACGCGGATGCGGCCATCATTGGCCCGGTGGACATGGACCACATGCAGTGGCTGGGCGACACCGTCGAACAAATCGCCACCGAAAAGGCCGGCATCATCAAGCCGAACTGCACCGCCATCATCGGCCCGCAGCCGCATGAGGAAGCCGTCATGCCGATTCTCACCGATGCCGCCGAACGCAACCACGCCATGCTCGTGCGCGACGGCTACGAAATGACCGTGTCCGACCGCATGTCCGCAGTCGGCGGCCAAGTCGCCACCTTGACCACGCCCAACGGCACTTACGAGGGCGTGCCGATCGCCAAGTTCGGCGAGCATCAGGCCCACAACGCGCTTGCCGCGCTCGCCGCCTCCGAAGTGGTGATTCCGGTCAACGGCCCGCTGGACGGCGACTTGGTGGCCGAGGCGTTGAGCTCGGTCAAGATTCCCGGACGCATCGAACAGATCCGCACCTCACCGACCATCATTCTGGATGGCGGACACAACGTGAATGCCGCCGAAGCCCTGCGCAAGGCCATCGAGGAAAGCTACGACTTCAAGCAGCTGGTCGGTGTGGTCGCCATGATGCGCGACAAGCAGGTCGAGGAATATCTGGGCGTTCTGGAGCCGATCCTGAGCTCCGTGGTGGTCACCGAGAACTCGTGGCGCGAGCGCGTGATGCCGGCCGACGAGCTCGAGAAGATTGCCGTGGACGTGTTCGGTCGTGACCGTGTGATCAAGGAAGCGAACCTGCCTGACGCGATTCAGACCGCCGTCAATATGGTCGATGCCGAGGACGAGCTGGGCGTGGGCTACGGCCACGGCGTGCTTATCTGCGGCAGCTTCGTCACCGCCGGCGACGCACGCCTGATGCTTGAGGGGCACGCCAGCCCCACGATGAGGCAGGCTATGGCCGTTCATCAGCCGGCGGCTGACCCGGACGATTCGGATCAGACGGCAGATAAGGCCGAGGATGAGGCCGCCGACAACCTCGAGGATTCGGTAAGCCCGGACGACTTCGACGTGTTCGACGTCCTCGGCCTCGGCAAGGAACAGGCCAGTGACGCCGGTAACGCCGGCACCGGCACGGCCAGTGCCGACACCGACAACACTGACACAGCCAGCGCCGACACCGGCACCGACGATTCCGCCGACGTCCGGTAACCCGCATCCAAGGCATATCGGATATCCGGACACCCGACACACGGAAAACAGTCTCACGCCATGTATCTCAAGGAACTCACCCTCCGCGGATTCAAATCCTTCGCCTCCGCCACCACGCTGCGCTTCGAGCCCGGCATCACGGCGGTCGTCGGCCCCAACGGTTCGGGCAAGTCGAACATCGTCGACGCCCTGACCTGGGTAATGGGTGAGCAGGGTGCCAAAAACCTGCGCGGCACTTCGATGGAGGACGTGATTTTCGCAGGCACGTCCTCCCGCCCGCCGCTGGGCCGTGCACAGGTGAGCCTGACCATCGATAATTCCGATCACACGCTCGATATCGATTACACGGAAGTCACCATCTCCCGCACCATCTTCCGCAACGGAGGCTCCGAATACGCGATCAACGGCTCGCAATGCCGCCTGCTCGACATTCAGGAACTCCTCTCCGATACCGGTCTTGGCCAGCAGATGCACGTGATCGTAGGCCAGGGACGATTGGATGCGATTCTGAAGGCCGACCCGTCCGGCCACCGTGCGTTCATCGAAGAGGCCGCCGGCATCCTGAAGCACCGCAAGCGCAAGGAACGCGCGTTGCGCAAGCTGGCCAATACCGAAACGAACCTGAGCCGACTCGACGATTTGCTGGGGGAGATTCACCGCCAGCTCGGCCCCCTCGGACGCCAGGCACGTATCTCCCGGCGCGCCGACGCGATTCAGATATCCGTACGCGACGCCCAAGCCCGTCTGTATGCCGAAGACGCCCAACGTTCGATGAGCCGCCGCGACACGGTACGTCAAGAGCTTGGCAATGTGCGTAACCAGCTGGCCGTCGCCCAGCGTGAACTCGCCCAAGTCAAAGTACGCATCGAACAGGTCGAGGCGTTGAGCTCCGAATCCAGTCCGGCCATCGCCAAGGCCAACCAATACTGGCATGAATTCTCGCAGACCCGTGAACGACTGAACGCGCTCGCCCAGTTGGCCGAAGAGCGCAGCCGATCACTCACCGGCCAGATCGCCACCAACTTCGGTGAGGATCCCGGCATGCTCGTCAAACGAGCCGAGGAACTGGAATCTCAGGCCGCGGCACAAACCAAGGCCGTGGCCGATGCGCGCATCGCACTTGACAAGGCCACCGAGGAACGCGCCGACGACGAGAAGAAGCTTGCTTCGGTCCGTCAGACCTTGACGGAACTGCGCAAAACCGCACAGGAGCGCGATGCACAGATCGCTCGATTGCGTGAACTCATCGCCCGCGAGGAATCCGCCGTGCAACTGGCGACCAGCCGCGCCAAGGATTACGCCTCCCAGCGCGACTCGCTGACTTCCCAGCGCGACGATGCCCGGCAACAGCTGGACGCATTGCGCAGCGAAGCGGACTGCATTGCCGACGATGACGGTGCCGCATTGGACGCCGCACGTGCGACGCTCGCCGAATGCCGCGAACGACTGAATGAACGCGCCGATAAGCAGCGCGAGATACAGTCCAAGATCATCTCGCTCAAAGCCAAGGCCGATGCGCTTGCCGACACGCTAGGCAGCCGCAATGCCTCCGGACCGTTGGAACGCGACACGGACGTGGCCTCGCTTGGCCGACTCACCGACTTCATCCATGTGGCCGAAGGCTGGGAAGAAGCCGTGGCCCACGCGCTCGACCAGTATGCCAGCGCCATCGTGGTACCCGAGGCAGACAACATGTTGCACGCCCTCGAACACGCTCGGGAAGATAAGCTCGGCAAAGCCGTGGTGCTGACCGCGAGCATTGCCGGCGATCCCGCCACAGAGCCGGGCACGGAGTCGGAGGAGAGTAGCGCCGAGAACACGGCGGCCGCCCCGCAATCGGTCAGCGCGCTGGCAGCGCTCGTCACTGCGAACCCGGATGCCGAGAACTCGGCGCAGGCCGAAGCGGTCGTGCACACCGTGCGTCTCCTGCTGGCTGATGTAGCCGCGGCCGGCACCGCCGACGAAGCCCAGCACATCGTGGCGTCCGGCGAAGCCATGCGGGCCGTCACCAAGAACGGCGAGACCTTTGTGCACGGCGTGGCGGCGGTCGGCGGCTCTTCCATCTCTCAATCGGACCTGTCTTTGGCCGTACGCCGGGACAAAGCATTGGCACAGGTCAAACAGTTGACCGCTCAAGACGGCGGAATGGCTGAGCAAGTGGCCGAGGCCAAAGCCAAACGCGATGAAGCGGCCCGACTCGTCGACCAGGAATCCGCCAAACGCACCGAAGCCCGGCTCAAAGCCCAACAGGCGGAGAAATCTCTGAAATCCGCCACGGATCGCGTCGCATCGTTCGCCCGTCAGCTCGAGCAGCTGGACAGGAAAATCACCGAGACCCAAGAGAATCGCAACGAGCATCAGCTCAAGCTCGACGATCTCAATCGCGCTTTGGCCTCGGTCCGGCAATCCACAGCGGAACATGCCGATTTCGACGAACTCGATGAACGCGAACGCACGCTGGAGCGCGAACTGAACCTGACTCGCGAGCATGAGGTCGCCGCGAAAATCGCGTGGACCGAAGCAAGCCGCAAAGGGGAGTCACTGAGCCGACAGGCCGGGCTGCTGCGGGACAACGCCAAAGAAGCCGCCGAACGCCGCGCCCGCATCGAGGCGTTGAACGATCGCAGACGCGAGCAGGCCGCACACCTGCAAGGCGTGGCCGATGACGCGCGAGCAGTGGCCGCCATGGTAGAGCATACGCTGCATGACGTGGCCGCCAAACGAGACGAGCTGCAGGCCGCCGCCTCCAGCCATGACGAGGAACTCAAGGCCCTGCGCGCGCAGCGCAACCAGATCGAGCCCAAGGTCACCGATCTGACCGGGCGTGAACATGCCTTGGATGTAAACCGCGAACGGTTGGCCGCCGAATCTGGGCAGCTCATGCAAAAAGTGTCCGACGAACTCGGTCTCACTTTGGAGGAATTGGTTAGTGATTACGGCCCCGAACAGCCGGTGCCCGTGCTGGATGATGAGGGCAACCCTGTGCCGTTGGATGAGACGGAAGCTGAGGCTGAGACCGAAGAGGAAGAAACCGGGGGAGAGACCGGCACCAACGGCGATTCCGCCCGCTTTAAGACCGTGCCGTATAACCGTCAGGAGCAGAAGAAGCGTCTCGATAAGGCTCGCCGCGATCTGGCCGCACTCGGCAAGATCAACCCTTTGGCCACCGAGGAATTCGAAGCGCTTGAGGAGCGGAACAAGTATCTCAATGATCAGCGCAACGATGTGGTCAAATCACGTGACGATTTGATGCAGCTCATCAAGGATCTCGATTCCACGATGGTCCAGGTATTCAAATCCGCGTTCGACGATACCGCCGAGGCATTCGAGCAGATGTTCGCCACGCTGTTCCCAGGCGGCACCGGGCGACTGCGCTTGGAAAACCCGGAAGACATGCTCACCACCGGCGTACTGGTCGAGGCCAGCCCGGCCGGCAAGCGCGTCAAACAGCTGAGTCTCCTGTCCGGCGGCGAACGTTCACTGACCGCGCTGGCGTTGCTGTTCGCGATTTTCACCGCCCGCCCCAGCCCGTTCTATGTGATGGACGAGGTCGAGGCCGCGTTGGACGACGTGAACCTGACCCGTTTGATTAATGCGTTCAATGAGTTACGCGCCCATGCGCAGCTCATCATCATTACGCACCAGCAACGCACCATGTCGATTGCCGACGCGCTTTACGGCGTAACCATGCGAGCCGACGGCGTAACAGCCGTGGTGAGTCAAAAACTCGAACGATAAACGAGTGGTTCCCGCTGGTAGGAACTGGCGCCACAGGTGACAGAGAGTGGCCCATCTCAAAAGACCACCCTCAGTCTCGCTTCGCTCGATAGCTCCCGCCAGCGGGAGCGGGACGGTATTAGCGCAATGCCTTGCGTACGCCTTGGATGGTTTGCAGCGTCTTGTAGAAGACCTTTTTGATGGGTACGTCGCGGGCGGGGGCCACCGGGGTGATTTCCTCGGTGAACTTGCACTTGAACTCGTTAAGACCCTTGAGCGACGGCGCGAAATCGGAGCCGATGCCCATCAGATCGTATTCCGTAATACCTTGCGAGCCCAGGATGCAGCATTCGGAATACAGCAGCTTGTCGGTCACATGCAGACGCATAACCTCGTTGCGCATGCCGGCATAGTAGCGCACCGCATGCGTGCCATTCACGGTGACAATCGACCATGCCACCACACGGTCTTCAATACGTGCGGCGAACACACGGCAATGGTCGGCACCCAACGCGCCGATCATATCGGAATAGTCGCTCATCGGAGCAGGCGTGAATCCATCGCGCTGTCCGGTTTCGACCATCACATCGTAATATTCGGAGAAATCGGTCAGGGCCTTATCCGTCTCATCGGCAACCTCGGCCGGGCATTCACGTAGAGACTTGCGCACGTCACGGCGTCCACGACGCTTCATCCGAGCCAGAATCTCATCATCGCCACCGGTGACGTCGATGACCACGGTCTGGTCGTACGGCACTGTGGAGAGCACCTTCTCCGTACCATCGGCGAACCAGGTGTCGATACGCAGGAATGCGATGTTCTTGTCGGCCTTCTTGACGGTGTCCACGATGGCGTCTACGACCTCGCGCTCCTCAGCCTCGGTGGGCTTGGTGACCCACGCCGGCCCATGCATTGAGCGCAGATAATGATAACCGTGCGTCTCAAAATCGATAAAGGAGATCACGGCGACCAATTCACTATCACGCTTGATCAGATAATCGCCCCATGGTGTGCGTCCGTCGATATCCGCCTGAAAACCAGACCAAACCTTGGTCTGTTCGATGGGCAACGTGATGCCGGTCCTCTCGGCTTCGGCTTCCAGTGTGGCTCCGTCAACTTTCTCCAACGTGATCATTACGATTCAGCTATCCTTTTTCGTTCGTATCCGTATGTTGTGTTTCTGGTTTGGTCGTATTGCGCGTGATCTGATGTGGGCCAATCGGGATCCGATCAGGATCTGATTGGCCGGAATCCCGTCACAAGCCAAACATGCGTTCGACGACGTGATCGTCGCCGTCGAACGGCACATGCTTGTGATGGTCCTTGATCCAACGCTCGTTGCCCTTGCCGATGATCAGCAGGATGTTGAATCGGTCGGCGTGCGCACGGGCATCGTGAATGGCGTTGGTGATGGCCGTCGGACGGTCGGAAATCACCGTGGAGGCCACATCCTTGTTCGTGATGTAGCCTTGCATTTCCATGCAGATGTCGATGATCGGCTCGGTGTCCGTATCTTCGGCGGTGAAAATGAAGTTCGCGATGCGGTTCTCGGCAGCCTCGACGATTTCCTTACGACGATCGTAGGCCTTGTTGCCGGTCGATCCGGTCACCAGCGTGATACGCGGGTTTTCCTCGCCCCAACGCTCGTAGACGAAGTCAAGCAGCGCGGTGACGGATGCGTAGTTGTGCGCATAATCGACGATGGCGAGCGTGTTTGACTGCGGGTCGCGGAACTGTTCCATACGGCCGGCGATACGTACGGATTCGATGGCGTGCAGTGCGTCAGTGTCATCGAGCGATACGCCAACCGCATGGGCGATGGCGATGGCCGCCGCCGCATTGAGGTAGTTGAAGTCGCCATCGATGGACAGATGGTAGTCGCCAAGGGCCTGATCTCCGTCGGCGATGTGGAAGGAGGCGTGCGCCGGGTCGGCGGGCCAGGCGACGACGTCCGCACTGGTGCCGGCATTATCCGCGTCATGCAGGGCGAAGGTGGTCACGCCGATGCCGGCTGCCGCCGCGTCCTCCCGCAACAGATCGGCGTGCAGACTGTCCGCGCCGAGTACCAGCGACTTCGCGTTGGCGATGATCTGGCGCTTGCAATACAGGTAATCCTCGAACGTGGGGTGTTCGATCGGGCTGATGTGGTCGGGGGAGATGTTCAGGAACGCGGCCACATCGAAAGTCAGTCCATAGACGCGGTCCACCTTGTACGCCTGGGAGGAGACCTCCATCACCAGATACTTCATGCCGTTATCGGCCGCCTCGCGCATCATGCGGAAGGCGTCCATCGATTCGGGCGTGGTCAGATCGGATTCGACGTAGGTGTGGCCGTCAAGGCAATTATCGACCGAGGAGAACAATGCGGCCTTGCCGCCGGAGACGGCGTTGATAAGCGCCTGCGTGAAGTACGAGGTGGTCGTCTTGCCCTTGGTGCCGGTGACGCCGATGACCGTGAGCTCGTTCTGCGGATATCCGTAGAACGCGGCGGACAGCAGGCTCATCGCCTTGCGTGCGTCGTTGACGATCAGGCCGGGGGTGGCGGTTGCGGCTGAGTACTCGGTTTCGGCCACGTATGCGGCCAGGCCGGCTTCGTCGATGCCGTTCAGATACTCGGCCTTGAATTGGCCCTTGCAGCACAGCAGGGTACCCGGCGTGACCTTGCGGGTGTCGTAGGTGATGCCGGCGAACGGTTCATCCGCCGAAACGATACGGGCCGGGTCGTCGGTCCAGACATCCCATTGGATGATTTCACGCAGCAGGTGGTGTTCCTTGAGCAGGTCAGCAGCCGAAGCCAAAGTCAAAGCCATAATTGTTTCTCCCTATTATTTAGCCGATACGCCATTCTACAGGTGGGGTGTAGCGTGTTGTGACTCACACGTCATCGACCACGATATGGGCACATGATCTGATTAGAATGGTGAAGCGTGACGACAAGCGAAGCAACTATGCAATCCGGGCAGTCAGCCGGATCGGGCGAGTCCATGGTAGCCAAGCGCGCCAGATTTGAACAGCTCGCCATGCCCGCCGTCAATGCACTGTACCGGCGGGCGATGAGGCTGACCAACAATCCCGATGACGCGCAGGATCTGGTCCAGGACACCTTCGAACGCGGGTTCAAGGCCTTCGACTCATTCCAGCCGGGCTCCAACTTCGAGGCGTGGATGACCACCATCGAGCGCAATGCCTACTTCAACCAGTATGCCAAGGCCAAGCGGCGCCCGCAGCGTGCCAACGACTCCACCGGTGAATACGACGACTGGGATATTTACGATGCCGCCGAACATACGTCGGACGGGCTCAAGTCCGCTGAAGAGGAATATTTGGACGCCTTCGCGCCCGGGGAAATCATGGCCGCGCTCGCCAAACTCTCGCCGGAACGCCGGCAGGTGTTCATCGACGCCGCCATCGACGGCAAGTCCTACCAGCAGGTGGCCGATGAGCAGGGCGTGAAAATCGGCACGGTGATGAGCCGCCTGAATCGCGCCCGCACGCAACTCAAGCGTGAGCTCGCCTCGTATGCGAAAGAGCGCGGGTACGTGACTGGTTCGTCGGCTGGTTCACGGTCTGGTTCGTCGGCTGGTTCACCATCCGCGAAGTTGGGCGAAAACGTTGGTCGAATCGCCGATCCCGGCCATAATGGAAGTAGTGAACAAACTGTTGGTAGCAATGGCGACACGCAAGCCGTAGTGAGACATAGTCATGTGACTCACACCCACACGCCACAACAGTCAAGCAAGCTTTCGGGAAAGGAGATCTGATGAACGATCAGCCGGTAGAGCGTACTCGCCACATCTCCATAACCCGTACGGCGGCCGATGGCACAGTCAGCCAGACCGAAGTGCATATCACGGCGGTGCATCATCGTTCAGTGGATACCGGCTCGGCCTCTGCGTCGGTCCAGACGGACGTGCATATCGTTACGGAGGGCGACTGTTTTGACCCCCGTACCTGCTGCGACGAGCGTGAACGGGCGTTGATTGCCGCGTTGCATGCCTACTTGCGCCCGGATGCGGCACCCGAATGTCTGATGGCCCGGCTCAAGGCCACGCTTGATCACTGCTGCGGCGAAGATAAGTAACGACATATACAACAAGGCCCGTCTGATGTATCATCAGACGGGCCTTGAGCGTTCTATAAGAAACGCGAAGAATCAGGCGTTAGGACGCTTGCCGTGGTTGGCGGCCTTCTTACGACGATCCTTGCGCTTACGTCCGCGCATGCCCATGATGGACTCCTTTGCTGCAGTAAAAAATAAGCCTTCGGAATTATGCCACATAAGTATGACGTGATGCAACACGGGTGTCCATGTGGCGATGATCGTCAGGCTTGGTTATTCGGTTTTTCAGATTTGTTCGGCGTGGAAGGTGACCACGGTGGTGTAGTCATCGCCCGGCTCGAGCACAACCAGATCCTTGCCGGTGCGGAAGGCGTCGGCGTAGGCGGTCATCGGTTCGCCGGCCACGCCGGCCTGACGAGCCTTCTCGCCGATTTCGTTGCCGGTGCACACCTGCCAGGAATTGATGGTCTTGTCGCCGGTCAGCGTGACCTTGATGCCGTCGGGGCGGGTGAACATGGCGGAAGTGCTGCCGTCTTCGCCGCGGTTGGTGATATCGGTCCAGGCATCGTCGAAGCCACGTCCCTCCAGCGTGGGGTTATCGCGCAGGTCGAAGATGCCGGAAACCGGCTCTTCACCGGTGGGCAGCAGGTGTTCGTCTACAGTCACGTGAGTATCGCAGTGCAGCTCAAGACGGCAGGGCTCGTTGTCGGCGGTAATGGCCTGACCGGTGGCGTGCTTGCCGTTGGCCAGCCACGGGTGGATGCCAAATGCCCACGGGGCCTTCACGCTGTCGTTGTTGTGCACGGTGAAGGTTTCCGTGAGACCGTTCTCGTCAAGTGCATAAGTGACGGTGATGGTGATATCAAACGGGTAGCCGGCGATGTCGGGGGAACGCCAGGAGAGCGTCACATGTGATTCCTGCAAATCAACGAGCTCCCACATGTAGCGGTAGGCGTAGCCGTGCAGGGAGGATTGGCGGTCGAACTCGTCGATCGGCATCTGGTAGTCTTCGCCATCGAAAGAATACTGACCATTGGTCACGCGGTTCGGGTACGGTGCCAGCACCCAGCCGTTGCAGCAGGGGATGACCTTGTTCGGGTCGAAGGGGACGATGAGGTCTTCGCCGCGCCACTTCAGCTCGCGCAGGCTGGCACCCAGTTCGGTGACGACGGCATTCCATTCGCCGGACGAGATGGCGTATTGGTTACCGGTGCGAGGCTTCAAAGCCATAGTGCACACTCCTTTGTGAAAGCGTATTGTTATCGCTCACAATCGTACCGCATACGGTATGGGGCGCGGCGTACATAGATAACAAATTGGCTCTCCTCAACGAGGAGAGCCAAGACATAAGGCTACTTCTGGATTACTTCTGGGCTACTTCGTAACGCACCACAGTGGTGTAATCACTCTCGGGGGCGAGCGTCACCAAGTGGTCACCAGTGCGGAAGGCATTGGCTGGAGCGGTCATCGGTTCGACGGCGATACCATACGGATGCTCGGAGAACGGCGCGCCAGTGGCGGTGTAGCACTGCCAAGCATTAATCGTCTCATCGCCAATGAGCTTCACTTCAATCCCGTCCGGGCGGGTGAATGTGGTGGTGGTCGTACCATCGGCGGCGCGTTCCACGTCGACCCAGGCATCATCGAAGGTGCGGCCTTCAAGCGTCGGACCATCGTTCAGATCGTAGATGCCGGCTACTGGCTCCGTGCCGGTGGGAATCAGCGCCTCGTTCACCGTCACATGACTGGCGGCCTTGATCTGCAGGTGGCAGGCGGCGGAGTCGGCATCGCGTTCGGCGACAGTCGCGCCCTGCTTGCCGTTGGCCAGCCACGGATGCAGGCCGAGAGCCCACGGTGCCGGCTCGTCGCCGTCATTGCGGGCATTGACGGTCACGGTCATGCCGTTGTCGCCGAGTTCGTAGGTGACGGTCACGGTCACATCGAACGGGTATCCGTCCAGGTTGGGGAAGCGCAGCGAAAGCGTCACGGCGCTATCGGTCAACGATTCAAGCTTCCACATGTAGTGGTAGGCATAGCCGTGGTTCGCATTGTTGCGCGGTGCGGGATGATATTCGTTGACCGGAGCGCAGTAATGCTTGCCATTGAAATCGTATTCGCCGTTTTCGATGCGGTTTGGCCACGGGGCCAGCACATAGCCGTTACAGGTGGGGGTCAGGTCGTTGACGCCGAACGGGCAGAAAATTTCCTTGCCTTGATAATCGAATCGGCGAATCTTGGCGCCGAGTTCGCAGATGACGGCGGAATAATCGCCATAGTGAATCGAATACTGATTTCCGGTGCGTGGTGTTTTACTCGTCATGGAATCACTCCCGTAGTGAGGTGTGGTGGGCCGGTAGCTCCTGCTATCGCTGGCCCCAGTCTAGCGCGTCTCCTCTATCGAGGCGGGGATTGGCGATAGCCGGCATATAATAAACAATTCGTACAAACACGGTAGCAATACGTGGAGTGACGAGTCTCACACCATCATGCGAGAAGCACGTGGATCCCTTGGAAACCGGTGATTCGTGGGAGACGCGGAAAAGTTGTGACGGCAGATTCCTGTAATCCCTGCCTTACACTGGAAAACACTATTGACGTTCAGGAGGTTCCGATGACCAAAAGCGTTGTGCTCGCTGATCCGCGAGGCTTCTGCGCGGGTGTGGACCGTGCGATTCTTACCGTACAGACCATTCTCAAAGCCGCGGAGGCTTCCGGAAAGCGGACGCGCGAGGATGGGCTGCCCCCGGTATATGTGCGCCGGCAGATCGTGCACAACAAGCATGTGGTCGAGGACTTGGCCGGGCAAGGCGCGGTGTTCGTCCAGGAATTGGCGGAGATTCCGGATGCTGCTGCCCAAGCGGGTATTCCGGTGGTGTTTTCCGCCCATGGCGTATCTCCGGTAGTGAAGGCGGAAGCCGAACGTCGTGGCATGCATGTGGTGGATGCCACCTGCCCTCTGGTGGGTAAGGTGCACCGTGAGGTGCTGCGTTTCGTGCGCGAGGGGTATGAAATCGTCTATATCGGGCACAAGGGCCACGATGAAGCGGTCGGCGTGGTGGGGGAGAGCCCCGAACATGTGCACTTGATCGAGCATGAATCGGATGTCGATTCGTTGGATTTTGCGCCCGACACCAAGCTGGTGCTGCTCTCGCAGACTACGTTGAGTGTGGATGAGACCGCCGGCACCATTGCCGCGCTGAAGGCCAAGTTCCCGTGGATTCAAGAGCCGCCGAGTTCGGATATCTGCTATGCCACGTCGAATCGTCAGGCTGCGGTCAAACTGGTGGCCCAGCAGTCCGATTGCGTGGTGATTGTCGGATCGGCCAACTCCTCGAATTCCGTGCGACTGATGGAGGTGGCGCAGGAGGGCTTGGGGGAGCGCGGCAAAGCGTATCGCGTGGATGATGCCAGCGAGCTTGCCCCGGCATGGTTCGAGGGTCTGGAATCCGTGGGTATCTCCTCCGGTGCCTCCGTGCCGGACGAACTGGTGTCCGGTGTGATTGACGCTCTGCAAAACTTGGGCTTCACCGGTATGAAGTCCGTCGAAACCATCAAAGAAAACATGCACTTCGTGCTGCCGGCGGAGTTGCGCAGGAAGCCCTCGCGGT
The DNA here is from genome assembly GCF_041900695.1 of Bifidobacterium sp. 2450. Lineage (NCBI taxonomy): Bacteria > Bacillati > Actinomycetota > Actinomycetes > Bifidobacteriales > Bifidobacteriaceae > Bifidobacterium > Bifidobacterium sp. 2450. The sequence goes on along the minus strand of NZ_JBHEEA010000008.1, from coordinate 30,500 downwards.
AAACCGCTCGCTTCGCCTACGAACAGCCCACTGGGCCGTCCGTTTTACGGCTCAGTCTGCCGAATTGCGTAAGCGGCCTTTTCAATAGATTGCTTATCAGGCATTTTAATGATGGATTCGTATGGTTACAGATTAGTAATGCTGATTAATGCCATTGAAGATATGAGAATAATGTAAAGTTTTTTTTTCAACTATAGTTGATATTGATGTGCCTACATTTTTGAAGGTATCATTTGCCATCTATAAATTCAGTTTCGAATTGCATCGGTTTGTCTGCAATATGAATATTTGATTTTTTTTTGGGGGGGGGCGGTGTTATTGGGGTTCAGGGCCATGTCTGGAGTCGGTCGGTTATTGCGGTTCGGGGCCGAGGATATTGCCGTTGAAGGCCGTTGGTGGTTAGGCTCCTTTCTTTTTAAGTGATTGTGAACCATGAGCCCAGTGGGCGTTTTGTCTGGAGGGGGGGGGTATCGTTTTCGGCATCGGCATAGGAGCCGAAGGGAAGGCCGGAAGGAGGCTTCGCAAAATATGAGCGGGTCATTTATTGCGTTGAATAGTGTTCTGCATTTGTCCAAGCATGAGCTGGATACGATGAAGGTTCGTTTTGTTGACCGGAATGAAGAAACAACAGCATACAAAGAATATATGAAATCTCCTTCAAATGTTAACGATGGCTGGTTTCTGTGGAGAACGAAGATAGATCGCTTTCGTATGGGAGAGTCGGGTATGTGTCTTATGCGGTTGCCGAAAAATTCTGATTTATGGTTGTTGACAACAATCAAAACGATTGTCAGGGAGCTTGCTCCTAAAGGATCTGTTCCTGGCCCTGCCTACATGGGTGAAGAGTGGTCATCTCTTCGGCCCTTTTATGGTCGTCTGATTATTCGTTATCACAAAAGTCGTCCTGTCTTAGTGCGTCTAAACACCATCATTGATGATCTCACGGTTGATTCTATCTTAAGTAGTGCAGTTACTTGGAATATGGAGTAAAGGTGTGAGCCAGCTATGAAAAAGAAAGCATTATTTATCATACCGGTGGTTGTTCTCCTTGTTCTTGGTAGCGTTATATTTGCAAAAAATATGAGACTATGCTCAACGATGGAAAAAAAGCGCAATGAAGAAATAGGTAAGGCAATAGAGCCTGCTGATGAAACAAATGTGAGCGAGGATAATGATGCAGACAAAGATGATTCCAAAGAAGACGATGATGCCTCCGATAATCCGCAATCAGTGACCAGAGAAATCAATTTCGAAAGTATATTTCTTTGCTTAGATCAATACAATTCTGTATTTAGCGGAAACAGCGCTGATGCATATTTTAAAATTGACCGAGACAGAGATGATAACAGTATTGCATATCTGCAATTTAAAGGACCAAATTATGATCGGATGAGGATGTATGACGGCTATGATTTAGAATCTCATGATTATGCAGTCACGATGGGGCTGGGGTGTATTGCGTGGGACGTCGGTTATGAGCCGGGCTTGGATTCAGGGACTGCTGGTGAACGATTGCGAGGATATCTGGAAGGGCTTGGATTGCAAAATCAAATTGATGAATATTCAGGTATCTATGGCAGTTCGATTTGGAATATAGAGTTCTCACCTTTGACTGATGTAGCACAGGCTCGCTGTACGCACAATAAAGGTTTTACAGTATGCCATATACAAGCAGCTGGAACAGGGGAGTCCACGATTACATATGACATACAGTGATTAATTTATAACAGAATAAACGAATAAAGGAAGTAGAATGAATAGAAAAATTAAATATTATTCTGCTGTTGTATTGGCTTTGATTATTGGAACTCTTATTTCCGCATGTTCGGTTCCATTGGGTAGTAATCCATATGGCACATACGAAGGGATGCTGGAGGATTGTGGTCATGGAGACAACATAAAAGAAATGCAATTCTACTCATTGTCATGTGATTATACCTTCACCATAAATAAGAATGGGACTTTGTCCGCTAATGTCGTTTATTATGATCAAAAAACCGGAGATGAAGTTACAATAGATAGCGTTCCCGGCGAAGTGTGGGGTGGCGCAGGATTGGTTAATATTCAGAATGGGAAGGTCGTTTCGGGCTCTCCAGAAGATAATTGGTTTGATGTCGAACTTAATACAGGAGATACTGTGAGAGTTTCAATTGAAAATAATGACATGACTTTTGACGTTGGAGGCGATCACGAGTTCACTCTTGAAAAGCAGTGAAACATTCGGGGTTAGTAAAGTACAATAATTGAGACTGATGGTTACGTTATTTATGCGACCGTCAGTCTCGAATTTTATGTATGAGAGAAGAGATTTCAACGAAATATAGAGAATAGCCGAGAAAATGTAGTGACTGAAAGCTGATTCCGTCACCACGTGCCGATCGGTGCGGCAACGGCGTTCAGGACCTTGAGCAGGTCCTGTGGATTCACGCCCACAGACAGGCCTCGCTTGCCGCCGGAGACCAGAATCTGGTCGAATTGCAGGGCGCTTTCATCCAACACAGTCTTATGACGTGTCTTCTGGCCCAACGGCGAGATGCCACCTACCACATAGCCGGATTCGCGCATTGCCACCTTGGGATCGGCCATAGAGGCCTTCTTGGCACCTACAGCCGCAGCCAGGGCCTTCAAATCCATATGTCCGCTGACCGGTACCACGCCCACCACACGCTCCGAACCGGTGTCCGCCATCAACGTCTTGAACACCTGATGCTCGTCGAAGCCGAGCTTGGTGGCCGCCTCCACGCCGTAGCCGTCATCCATATGGTCGTTGGAGTGCTCGTATTCGTATACGTGGAATTCCACGCCCGCCTTCTCCAGTTGGACTGTCGCCGGAGTGGAACCCGCGCCTTTATCATGTTTGCTTTTCTTTGCCATGATTACCGTTCTACTACGAAGAGACCCCCGCACAAGGCGGGGGTCTCACAGCTTAGTTCTCAAACGAACCGTAGCGGCCTAGACCGCAGTGGTTCACTCGGAGATCTCAGCGAAGTACAGCAGGGTACGGATCATGTTGGAGGTGAAGCCGTACTCGTTGTCGTAGAAGGACACGGTGCGAGCCAGGGTCACGCCGTCAATGGTGTTGACGTCGGTCTGGGTCGGGTCGAACACGCCACCGTGGGTGTCGCCGAGGATGTCGGAGGAGACGATGCCCTCATCGTTGTAGCCGTAGTAATCGGTGTCGGAGAAGGCAGCCTTGAAGGCTTCGTTGATCTCGTCGGCGGTGGTCTCGGTGTTCAGAACGGTGGTCAGCTCGGTGACGGAGCCGTCCGGAACCTGGACGCGCTGGGCGTGGCCCTGCAGCTTGCCGTTCACGGACGGAACGACCTTGCCGATGGCCTTGGCAGCGCCGGTGGAGTGGGCGATGGTGTTGATGGCGGCGGCGCGCAGGTTGCGGCCGGTCTTGGTGCCACGCGGGCCATCGAGCAGCATCTGGGTGCCGGTGTAGGCGTGGATGGTGGTCATGAAGCCGGCCTTGATGCCGAACTTCTCGTCCAGCAGCTTGACCATGGCGGCCATGGAGTTGGTGGTGCAGGAGCCGGCGGAGACGATCACGTCGGAAGCCTTGAGGATGTCGTGGTTCACGCCGAACACAACGGTCGGGGTGGTGTCATCCTTGGCCGGGGCGGAGATCAGGACCTTCTTGGCGCCAGCGTTGATGTGGGCCTGGGACTTCTCGGCGGAGGTGTAGAAGCCGGTGCACTCGAGCACGTACTCAACACCGTCGTTCTTGACCCACGGAATGTTGTTGGCGTCCTTCTCGGCGTAGACCTTGTATTCCTTGCCGTCGACGATGATGGAGTCTTCGGTGGCCTTGACATCAACCGGAGTGCCATCGTCATGACGGAAGGTGCCGTGGGTGCTGTCGTACTTCAGCAGGTAAGCCAGGGTAGCCGGGGTGGTCAGATCGTTGATGGCGGCAACTTCAATGTCACCAGCCTGGCCGCCGCGAGCCTGCAGCTCGAAGATGCGACGGAAGGCGAGACGACCAATGCGACCGAAGCCGTTGATACCAATCTTAACTGTCATGTAATTCTCCCTTGTAGGGTGGCCTTGGCGCGCTTTGGCACACCGGGCCATTGTTTACCAACAGTTGCTACTGTAATGCCGACTCTGTACACATGGCAACGTTTCAGCGTGCGTTTTGGGTAAAAATGCCGTATTTTCTGTGAGCGCTCACAATTCGGATTGCCCGCAACCGACATGTGATTTTCCTCTCCTTTGGAGGAATGTCTCGAATCATCACGAGCAAGCGCGCGGCATGCAAGTCAGCGAACCAGCAGCTTGGACACTTCGGTGTCCAGCTCGCCGATATCGCCGCCGAATTCATGGAATCTGCTCACCTGTGGCAACGCCACTTCGATGGGGAAGGTGACGATCAGTGTGCCGCGTTTCACGCTGATGGCCGCGTCCACGCCGTCGTGGAACTCGTTGCTGACCCCCTGCACCACCGTATTGGTCAGCGTGCCGTCTTTAAGCTCATATTTCAGCCCCGGTTCGTTCACGCCAAGCGAAACATCGGAGTGAGAGAACGCTGACACCATGCGGCCGTCCTCGGGCACCGGATGCGCGGGGAACGAAAGCCTACCATCGGTGATGGCCGTGACGATGAGCCCGTCGCCATACAGATACCCGCTTGCCCCGTGTCGGGCCAGCAGCGCCATAAGCTGGATACCAGAAATCGTATGGTCAATACGGCCGCCAAGCCCGCCATACACGTGAAACTCTCGGCAACCCGCCGACCAACCGACCTTCAGCGCGGAAAGCATGTCCGGGTCGTCCTTCAACGCGGGCAGCGCAATGGTGCGCACAGCGGTGCGGGGCGGCCGGCCCTCCAGCGAATCGAAATCGCCCACCACCACATCGGGCACGATGCCCAACTCGCGCGTATGGTCGAGTCCGCCATCGGCCGCAATCACATACGCACCGGTGGGAACCACGGGCGTGCCCGCATAGTATTCGCCCGCACCAAAAATCACGCATACCTGAGTCATGATGCCTACAGTAGCCGGTATCCACCCATCGACACACGGGCCGCGAATGTCCGGGCGTATGGTAGACTTCCTACTTGGCTTGAGAAATCAAGAAAGCGGGGCAACCCCACCTGGAAGCCTTTCAAGGCCTCGGGTTCAAGGCAAACAGCCTAGCGATTGCGATATACAACGCGCAATCAGGAATGACGCAAAGAACTGATATGCGTCTGCAGAAGCTGAGCGCATATTGCGCTGGTTTTGGCTTGCCATGAACCCAAAGCATTGAACAGGACTCCAGCAAAGGACCTCGCCACGGAATTGAAGTAGAGGATTGGAGTCATCATCAGCGACGAACCACGTATTAACGACGAGATTCGCGTCCCGCAGGTACGCCTGATCGGCCCGAAGGGCGAGCAGGTGGGCGTCATCGCGACTTCCGTCGCGCTGAACCTGGCCAAGGAGGCAAACCTCGATCTCGTCGAGGTGGCCCCGAACGCGAAGCCTCCGGTCGCCAAGCTCATTGATTACGGCAAGTTCAAGTACAACGAGAAGATCAAGGCTCGTGAAGCTCGCCGTAACCAGAGCACCGCGGAAGTCAAGGAGATTCGTTTCCGCCTGAAGATCGACGACCACGATTTCGACGTGAAGAAGGGCCATGTGACCCGCTTCCTTAACGGAGGCGACAAGGTCAAGGTCACCATCATGTTGCGCGGTCGTGAGATCTCCCGCCCGATTGGTGGCGTGGAACTGCTGCAGCGTCTGGCCGACGATGTCGAGGAATACGGCACCGTCGAGTCCAAGCCGAAGCAGGAGGGCCGCAACATCATCATGACCCTTGCGCCGAAGGGCAAGAAGGTGCACACCCAGTCCGAGCAGCGTCGTCGTGGCGCCGAGTCCCGCGCCGAGCGTCAGGCTCGCCAGGCGGCTCGTCTCGCGGCCAAGCAGGAGCCTCAGGCTCAGGCCGCGGCCGACGCGCAGTCCGCGATTTCTCAGAAGACTTCCGACAAGAAGCAAACCAGCAAGGAGGGCAGCAATGCCGAAGATGAAAACTAATTCCGCCGCTTCCAAGCGCGCCAAGATCACCGGCACCGGCAAGGTGAAGCATGTCGGTTCCGCCATGCGCCACAACCTCGAGCACAAGTCCGCTCGCAAGCGCCGTGAACTGTCCGCCGACGATGTGCTGCGCGGCGGCCAGGCCAAGAAGCTGCACCAGCTTCTGCAGAAGTGAGCATAGGGCTTACCCGGAAATAACAAGACTTTAGAAAGCTGAGGAATAGATTATGGCACGTGTCAAGCGCGCAGTGAACGCCCACAAGAAGCGTCGCGTTGTTCTCGAGAGGGCTTCCGGCTACCGTGGCCAGCGCTCCCGCCTGTACCGCAAGGCCAAGGAACAGCTGCTGCACTCCTTTAACTACAACTTCCGCGACCGCAAGGCTCGCAAGGGCGACTTCCGCAAGCTGTGGATCCAGCGCATCAACGCTGCCGTCCGCGCTGAGGGCATCACCTACAACCGCTTCATCCAGGGCCTGCGTCTCGCCGGCATCGAGCTGGATCGTCGCGCTCTGGCTGAGATCGCCGTCTCCGACCCGGACACCTTCAAGACCATCGTGGACGCCGCCAAGGCCGCCCTGCCTGAGGACGTCAACGCTCCGGTTGAGGCCTGATTGCTTGAAGTCGTGACTTCACACTAGAAAACCCCGCTTCCGAGCGGGGTTTCTTTGTACCATGGGCACTATGACCAACGGATTCACCAGACTCACCGAGCAGTTCCTCGTCCACATCGGCGTGGAGCGAGGGCTCGCCACGGCCACCGTCACCGCCTACGAATCCGACATCGCCAAATACATTGATTGGCTCGAAACCCGCGGCATCCACGAACCGGACGTCATAACCAGACAAGACGTCGAAGACTACATCGCCGCCCTTGACCAGGCGGGGGAGTCCGCCCGCTCCAAAGCCCGAAGACTGGCCTCGATCCATGAATTCCACCGTTTCGCGCTCGGCCAGCACGCGGTGACGGCGGATGTTTCGGCCGCAGTCAAGGCACCCAAAGGTGCCAGCACCCTGCCCGACGTACTCACCGTGGACGAGGTAACCCGTCTGCTCGACGCGGCGGCAGTCGGCGGCTCAACCGATCCGGTGGTATTGCGGGACAAGGCCCTGCTCGAATTCATGTACGCCACCGGCTGCCGCGTCTCGGAGGCCACCGGCGCGAATCTGGACGACATCGACCTGGACGAGCACATCGCGCGACTCATGGGCAAGGGCTCCAAGCAGCGGCTTGTGCCATTGGGCAGTTACGCATGCCGGGCCATCACCGCATACCTCAATGCGGGGCGTGGCGAGTTGGAACGGCGCTCCAGCGCCAAGATTCCCGAGAGACGCGCACTGTTTCTCAACAAACGTGGCAAGCGCATCTCGCGGCAATCGGTATGGGAAATCGTCAAAGCAACCGGGGAGCGGGCCGGCATCACCAAACCACTCCATCCGCACACCCTGCGCCATTCTTTCGCCACACACCTGATTCAAGGTGGCGCGGACGTGCGCACCGTGCAGGAACTGCTTGGGCATGCCAGCGTGACCACCACTCAGATCTACACGCACGTAAGTCCGGAAACCCTGATCGAAACGTATCTGACCTCACACCCCAGAGCGCGGTGAGACACACCATTCTGCGACGCGTCCGCCCATAGCGGAATCACGGCGGGGAGTACCAAAGTCGGCCGGAAATTCAAGGCGTGACAATACAGTACATAACAGCGAACCGTCAGCCAGGAAGAGGTATTCATGCTGCAGATCAAATCGATCTCGAAGCGCTATAAAACCGGTGATTTCGTTCAACAGGCGCTTGACAAAGTCAGCCTGAACCTACGCGACAGCGAATTCGTCGCGATTCTGGGTCCCTCGGGTTCCGGCAAGGCCGACCGTCGCGAACGTGCGCGCAAGGCGCTGGAGAAGGTCGGACTCGGCGAACACATCAATAAAAAGCCGAACCAGCTGTCCGGCGGCCAGATGCAGCGCGTGGCGATCGCCCGCGCACTGGTCTCGACCCGGACATCGTCCTGGCCGACGAGCCGACCGGCGCGCTCGATTCGGACACGTCCGTGCAGATCATGAACCTGCTCAAGGACGTGGCCAAGGACCGCCTCGTGGTCATGGTCACCCACAACCCCGAACTTGCGGAACAATATGCCACGCGCATCGTCAACCTGCGCGACGGCGTGATCCGCTCCGACTCCGACCCGTTTGTCGTGGATGAGACGGCCGAACAGCCGGCCGTGCACAAGACGATGGGCCGCGCGTCGATGTCGTTCGTCACGTCGCTGGCGTTGAGCTTCAACAATCTGAAAACCAAGAAGGCGCGTACCCTGCTGACCTCGTTCGCCGGCTCAATCGGCATCATCGGCATCGCGCTGATTCTATCGGTGTCGACTGGCGTGAACGCGTACATCAGCGACATCCAGCCTGACCAGTTCGATTACCGAAAACAACCTGACCCGCTTCAAGAAATACCTGGATAATTCCAAGAGCGAGATTCACCAGTATGTGGGTTCCGCCGGTATCCAGTACACGTATGACGTGAAATTCTCCGTGTTCGACCACGACCCCGATGGCACGCTGGTCAATGCGGACGGCGTGACGATCGGTGCCAGCGACTCCACTTCAATGGCCTCGCAGATGGCGTCCACAAGCTCGTCCGGCATGTCCGGCACCTCGTCGATCACCTCGCAGCAGATGTCGATGCTGACCGGCAAAACCGATGAGAACGCCGCGCCCGACTCATTCAATGAGATCATGCCGGGAGCGGACGACAGCAAGCTCGTAGGCAAGGTCATCACCGACAACTACCAAGTGGTCAACGGTTCATGGCCGAAGTCCAAGGACGAGGTGGTGCTGGTGCTCAACGACAACAACAGCGTGCCGCTGACCACGCTGTACGAGCTCGGCCTGCTGCCCGCCTCCGACTACCACGAGATGATGTCCAAGCTCAACGCCGGCGACAAGGTCAGCACTCCACAAGACAAGATCGACTATGCCAAGGCGCTCGACCAGACGCTGTACATGATTCCGGCATCCGACCAGTACGTCAAGGACGATGACGGTCACTACCGTTTCATCGGCAACGACAAGGACGAAATCGAACAGCGCCTCGAAACGGCCACCAAACTCAAGGTGGTGGGCGTCGTCAAGGCGAAGAAGGATGCTTCGGCCACGCCGTTGGCCGCTGGTGTGGGGTACGCGCGCGCCCTGACCGATGATTTGATCGACCGTGCGGCCTCCAGCGCCATCGTCACCGATCAGAAGGCCAACCCGAACACGAACGTGCTCAACGGCATGACGTTCTCGCCCTCGGACGACGCCACCAAGGCGGCCGACGCGCGCACCTACGTGGCTTCGCTGGGCGTGACGCAGAAGGCGAACGTGGCCATGTCGATGATGAGTGCCGGGCAGCAGTCCGGTACGGGCGCATCGGACGCCGCTGGTGCTGGTGCTGGTGCGGCTGGTGCTGCGGGTGCCGCTGGCGCGGCGGGTACTGGCGATCAGGCCGCCGCGATGGCCGCGATGAGCGAACAGCAGCTCGCCGACAGTTTCGACTCGTATATCGCCACGGCTTCGAACGACGTGCTTGTCGCGATCTACGACCAGTACGTGTCGACCGGCACCTTCGACGACAACCTCGCCGCATTCGGTGTGGTGAGTCGTGACGCGCCCAGCTCGATCAACGTCTACGCCGACAGCTTCGAAGACAAGGACCACATCGCCGACGCGATTACCGACTACAACAACACCGTCTCGAAGAAAGACAAGATCACCTACACGGATTACGTGGGGCTCATGATGAGTTCGGTGACCACCATCGTCAACGTGATTTCCTACGTGCTTTTCGCGTTCGTGTCCGTCTCGTTGATCGTTTCCTCGATCATGATCGGCATCATCACCTACATTTCGGTGCTGGAGCGCACCAAGGAAATCGGCATCCTACGCGCAATGGGTGCCTCGAAGCACAACGTGTCCCAGGTGTTCAATGCGGAGACCGGCATCATCGGCCTATGCTCCGGCCTGTTGGGCGTGGGCTTGACCGTGCTGCTCGATATTCCGATCAACGCCGTGTTGCATCACTTCATCGGCAATGCGGACGTCAATGCCGCCCTGCCGGTGACCGGCGGCGTGGTGCTGGTGATCCTAAGCGTGGTGCTCACGCTGATCGGCGGCCTGATTCCCTCGCGCAAGGCAGCCAAGCAAGACCCGGCCACCGCACTGCGCACCGAGTAAGCGCATCGACATAGTACGAGACGAGATTCATAAACCTCGGAACACTGGAATGTCCGCTGCAGAACGGTGTTCCGAGGCGAGCCCGGCGAGTACATTAGGATGGGCGAGCAGGTATTCCCGGCAAAGGGGGCGAGGGCAACGATGGACGACTGGCGAGACACCCGCGATAAAGACAGCGCATTCCGTCAAGGAACGCTGCCTATGGCAGGAACGTATGTCGTTGCACCCCCAGCGAACCCGGATGTTGATAAGGTAGACAGTATGCCTACCGATTTGCTTGGACGTGAATACGAAACCTTTCCTGCACCCGAACCGCTGCAACAGCACGGTCCGGCGCGTGTCATTGCCATGTGCAACCAGAAGGGCGGCGTAGGTAAGACCACCAGCTCCATCAATATCGCCGGTGCGTTGGCCCAGTATGGCCGCCGCGTGCTTATCGTCGATTTCGATCCGCAGGGCGCCGCCACTGTGGGACTGGGCGTCAACGCGAATACCGTGGAGAACACGATTCACACCGCGCTGTTCGATATTTCCGTGGACCCACATGATGTGGTGCAGCACACCGCATTCGAGAACGTCGATGTGATTCCGGCGAACATCGATTTGTCCGCCGCCGAGGTCCAGCTGGTCACCGAAGTGGGCCGGGAGCAGATCCTGAACAGCGTGCTGCGCAAGCTCAAGTCGGAATACGATCTCATCATCGTCGACTGCCAGCCATCGCTCGGCCTGCTCACCGTGAACGCGCTTGCCGCAGCTGATGGCGTGATCATTCCCGTGGCCGCCGAATTCTTCGCCTTGCGCGGTGTGGCCCTGCTGATGCAGTCCATCGAAAAAGTGCAGTCCCGCATCAATCCCGCATTGGAAGTGGATGGCGTGCTCATCACCATGTACACCAAGACACTGCACTGCGAAGAGGTCTGCCAGCGCATTTACGAGGCGTTCAGCGAAAAGGTGTTCCACGCGTTCATCTCCCGCTCCATCAAACTGCCCGATTCCACGGTTGCCGCCGCGCCCGTGGTGGTCTATGCCCCTGAGCACAAGACATCAAAGGAATACCGTGAGGTGGCACGTGAGCTCATTGCTCGCGGCATCGTGGCGTAACGATTGTTTCGATAAACGATGAATGAGACTTCCCTTTCTCGGCTCCCCTCTCTGAGGGAAGCTGGCTCGCGTAGCGAGGCTGAGGGGAGCTCCGCGGAAGCCGAAATCAGCACGGAGGAATCCGCCACTTCCGGCTTCCGGGTCAACCTCGAAGTCTATTCCGGTCCGTTCGATGCCTTGCTCGGCATGATCGCCAACAACAAACTCGAGCTGACCGAAGTTTCCCTCTCCTCGATCACCGAGGAATTCCTGACATACGTGCGCGGGCTCGACTTCACGAAAAACATGGATGAGGCCAGCGCCTTTCTCGACATCGCCTCTATTCTGGTCGAGGCCAAAAGCGTGGCGATTCTGCCCGGCGGCGAAGACAACCAGCACGACGAGCAAAGTCTCGAGGCGCTGCGCGAACGCGATTTGCTGTTCGCCCGACTCCTCCAATACCGCGCCTACAAGCAGGCCGCCGGTGATTTCCGGGCGCGTATCGCCGCCAATGCCGGCCGATTCCCGCATCCGGCGGCCATGGACGAGGGCATTGCCGCCATGCTGCCTGAGCTGGTATGGACGCTGACCCCGCTCGAACTCGCCCAACTGGCCGCCCAGGTCATCGCCAACGCGCCCGCCTCCGAAGTATCGATCCACCAGCTGCACGTGCCGCTGGTCGATCTGCGGGCCCAATCGCTGGTGGTGCGCGACCGGCTGATCGCGGCACTGGAATCCAAGAGCGACCAGTCGATGTCGTTCAGCGAATTGACCCGGGACTGCACTTCTCGTATTGAGGTGGTGGCTCGGTTCATGGCCGTGCTCGTGTTCTTCAAACAAGGTGTGCTGCAGTATCAGCAAGATGGTCCGTTTGCCGAACTGCACCTGAGGTGGGTACCCGGCGTAGACGAAACGATGAGCGACGTGAACATTTCCGAAGGCGATTTTGCGTAAGGACGGCGATTGGTGACTGAACGGATTGACGCAACGAATGCAACCGAACACATGGCGGATGCCGAATCGACGGCTGAATCCGCAAAGGCCGCGGTGAGGGGAGTGGAGGAGATGCACCCCGAATACGTGGATTTCACGGTAGACGTTTTTCCCGGCGGGCTGCCCGCCTGTCTGGAAGCGATTCTGATGGTCGCCGACCAGCCGCAGACCGCCACCGAGCTGGCCCGTATTTTGGCATTGGACCGCAACACAGTCGAAGAGGCATTGCAAGCCCTGCACGATGATTATGAGGGCGATGAATCCCGTGACATCCGCCCGCGCGGCTTCGAACTACGCCGCACCGCTCGTGGCTGGCAGTTCGCCAGTCGCGCCGCGTTCGAGCCGGTCGTCTCATCATTCGTCACCGACGGCCAGACTGCGAGACTCAGTCAGGCCGCACTGGAGGCGCTTGCCATCGTGGCCTATCGCCAACCCGTCACCCGAGCCCAAGTGGCCGCGATCCGCGGTGTCAACTCCGATGGCGTGATTCGCTCGCTCACGGTACGCGGCCTTATCAAGGAAGACGGCGTGGACCCCGAATCCCGCGCGGCCCTCTTGGTTACCTCCGAATTCTTCCTCGACCAAATGGGCCTGAAGAGTCTCGACGAACTACCCTCCCTAGCGCCGTTCCTCCCGTCCGTCGCCGAAATGACACAGTCGAAATCGGAAGATACGGACGTGATTTCGTAGCGATTGAGGCCCGCTAACTGACCAATATTCGTGCGCTGGAACATCCAATATGCGATTTATGGTCATTGTGACTATAAGTAGTGCTATGCTCTCAATGCAGGGAGAACAACCGGTATGGAAAGAGGCATGGCATGGGATTCGGCAATGTGTCCGAGCGCCGCAGCGCACCGCCACAGGTCGGCGTGTCAGTGGTGATTCTGGCACTCGGCCCGGAAGGCGATACCGGCAACAGTGCCGCCGATTCCGGCAACGCCGCGAACTCGGCCCATTCCCGTCTCTGGTTGCCCCTGGTCAAGCGCGTCCGTCAGCCGTTCCTGGGCTGCTGGGCGTTGCCCGGCGGTGACCTGCGCTCCGACCGGTCGTTGGAACAGTCTGCCTACGCGGCCCTCGAATCGACCACAGACCTGCACCCGCGATACCTCGAACAGCTGTACACCTTTGGAGGCCCGACCCGGTCCCATGGCGGATTGCCCATGGTATCCGTCGTGTACTGGGCGCTCGTCGGCCAGACCGAGGCCGCGGGCTTCGAGGACGGTGACAACGTGCGATGGTTCCCCGAAGACGAACTGCCCGAGCTGGCGTTCGACCATCGCCAGATCATCGACTACGCGCTGCTCCGCCTGCGCTCCAAAATCGAATACTCCGACGTGGCCACCCGACTGCTCGGCCCCACGTTCACCCTGCGCCAACTGCACGGCGTCTATGAGGCGATTGGCGGCGAACCCCTCGACTTGGCGAACTTCCGCCGCAAAATGCTTGCCTCGGGCGATCTTGAAGACACCGGGGAGAAGATGCGCGAAGGCCGCCAACGACCGGCCACCGTCTACCGCTACATCCCCAAACGACCTGTCGAGAACGGTACGCCCCACGAATCCGATGGCGACGACATCGTGGAACTGTCCAGACAAGGCGAGCGTGAAGACGCTCTCGACGCGCTGATCCCATCCGCGCGCATCTGATTTTTCCCGCCGACCCGCTTCGGGCCGGCATCACAGACGTATATAGGAAAGGAACCACTATGACCGCACTATTCACTGCGCCGTCCGTTGACGAGATCATCGCCAAGCTGGGCGCGCAAAGCACCTGCGATGCAGGACTGACCCAGGACCCATGGCACTTCGACACCACCACACCCAGCTACGGTCCAGGTGCCTCGATGCTTGACCGTCTGCCCGCCAACGCGCCGCGCCAGCAGGTGCTGCCGGACGAGTACCGCAAGGCCTCCGACGAGGAGCTGCAGCAGCGCATCTCCGACGCCAAGCAGCGTCTCGGCTCCAAACTGTTGATTCTGGGCCACTTCTACCAGCGTGACGAGATCATCAAGCACGCCGATTTCGTGGGCGACTCCTTCCAGCTGGCCAAGAACGCCACCGAACGTCCGGACGCCGACCACATCGTGTTCTGCGGCGTGCACTTCATGGCCGAAACCGCCGACATCCTCTCCACGCCCGAACAGAGCGTGACCCTGCCCAACCTGTCCGCCGGCTGCTCGATGGCCGACATGGCCAACATCGACCAGGTCCAGGAATGCTGGGACCAGCTCGGCGAGATCTGCGACACCCAGCCGGACTCCGATGGCTTGCAGCAGATCATCCCGGTCACCTACATGAACTCCTCCGCCGCACTGAAGGCGTTCTGCGGACGCAACGGCGGCATTGTATGCACCTCTTCCAATGCGCACGCCGTGCTGGAATGGGCGTTCGCCCGCGGCAAGCGCGTGCTGTTCTTCCCGGACCAGCACCTGGGCCGCAATACCGCCCGCGCCATGGGCATTCCGCTGAGCGAGATGCCGCTGTGGGATCCGTTCAAGGCACAGGGAGGCGCCGCCGATCCGGCCGACTACGCCCGTGCCAAGATGATTCTGTGGAAGGGCTTCTGCTCCGTGCACCAGCGCTTCACCGTCGAACAGGTCGAACGTGCCCGCAAGGCATACCCGGGCGTCAAGGTGATCGTGCACCCCGAGTGCTCGATGCAGGTGGTCGATGCCGCCGACGGTACTGGCTCCACCGCGTACATCGTCAAGGAGATCGCCAACGCGCCCGCCGGATCCGCCATCGCTGTGGGCACCGAAATCAACCTGGTGAACCGTCTGGCCGCGCAGTACCCGGACAAGACCGTGTTCTGCTTGGACCCCGTGGTCTGCCCCTGCTCCACGATGTACCGCATCCACCCGGCCTACTTGGCTTGGGCTTTGGAGAACCTCGAAGCCGGCAACGTGGTCAATCGCATCACCGTGGACGAAGACACCGCCCGCGAAGCCAAGGTGGCACTGGAGCGCATGCTGCGCGTTCACCCGTGATCCGTCCCTGGCGCTCCTCGTACATGAGGGGAGCTGTCCGCGTAGCGGACTGAGGGGAGCAGATGACGCAAAAACAGAGGAAAGCAACACAATGAGCAACACTGAAATCGTCGTCGTGGGCGCAGGCGTCGCCGGACTGTCCGCGGCACTGGCCGTGGCCGGCACCGGACACGACGTGACCTTGGTAACCAAGGCCGAACTGGTGGAATCAAACACCTATCATGCGCAGGGCGGCATCGCCGCGGCCATCTTCTCCGACGACGACCCGAAGCTGCACGCCACCGACACCATGGCCGCGGGCCACGGCCTGTGCGACCCGAAGGCCGTGGACATCCTCACCCGTGAGGGTGCGGAGCGCGTCCGCGAGTTCGCCGCGGCCGGCGTCCACTTCGACCGCGACGCGCATGGACACATGCTGCGCGGCCTGGAAGCGGCTCATTCGCGCGCTCGCGTGGTGCATGCCGGGGGAGACGCCACCGGCAAAGTGTTTGAACTGGACGTCTCCGCCATGGTGCGCAAGAACCCGCGCATCCACATCATCGAGAACGCCTTCCTCAAAGATCTCATCGTGCGGGACGGCCACATCGCCGGCGTCCACCTGCTGATCGACGGGCAGGACAAGGGTCTGGCCGCCGACCGGGTGATCTTGGCCACCGGTGGCGCGGGCCGTATGTACCCGTACACCACCAATCCGCCGGTCGCCACCGCGGACGGCCTCGCCGCCGCATGGCGTGCGGGCGCCCAGGTCGCCGATCTGGAGTTCTACCAGTTCCATCCCACCGCCATGGCCGTGGGCGAGCACTTCCTCGTCTCCGAAGCCGTGCGCGGCGAAGGCGCGGTGCTGCTGGACGAACACGGCCACCGGTATATGAAGGACATTGATCCGCGCGCCGAACTCGCACCGCGTGACGTCGTGGCCCGCGAGAACTTCCGCGTGATGCAGGCGCAAGGCGGCAAGCCCGTGATGCTCGACGTCTCGCCGATGGCCCGCGAGAACCCCGACCTGGCCAGATTCCTGGCCCACCGATTCCCGACCATCGACGCCTATACGCGTTCGCTTGGCTTCGACTGGAGCAAGGAGCCGATCCCGGTGGCGCCCGCCGCGCACTACTACATGGGAGGCATTCGCACCGATCTGAACGCCCGGACCTCCATCCCCGGCCTGTACGCGGCCGGCGAATGCGCCCGCACCGGTGTCATGGGCTCCAACCGCCTTGCCTCCAACTCGCTGCTCGAAGGACTCGTCTACGGACGCCGCGCCGGTCTTGCCGCCGTCACGGACGGTGACGACGCGGTCTGGGCACCCGAACCGTTCCTGAACTCCGCCACCGGTGCCGTGTTCGACCATGCGTCGATCGCGCTAGCCGCTCCTGCCGCTACGGCTGCTGCTGACGATACCGTCGCCGACAAGGTGTGGGATCGTACCCGCATCCAGAACACCATGTGGCATGGCGTCGGCGTGCTTCGCGACGAGGCCGGACTGAAAACCGCCATCGCCGAACTCGGCCAAGGCCTCGCCGCCTCAAACGCCCAGGCCGATGCTGATGCCAAGAGCGCCACGAATGCGACCGCAAACGATGGTGAAGCCGTTGCCGCAAATACCGTCGAGGCTTTGGAGAACCGCAACATGCTCACCGTAGGCTATGTGGCCGCCACCGCCGCGCTCGCCCGCACCGAGTCAAGAGGCGCCCACGCCCGCACCGACTACAGCGAGCCGCAAGACGACTGGGCCCACTCCGTCGCCTACATCAAGGACTGACCCATGCTCACATCACACATCATCCGCACCGCCGTCGAAGCGGCGCTCGCCGAAGACTCGCCCTACGGCGACATCACCTGCGAGACCACCATCCCCGCGGACGAAACCGGCTCGGCCCACCTCACCGCGCGCGAAAACGGCGTGATGAGCGGCATTGACGTGTTCGCCGCAGCCTTCGCCGCACAGAATCCGGCCGTCACTGTCACCGTCGCCATCAAGGACGGCGAGCGATTCCAGCGCGGCCAGGTACTCGCCACCGTGGAAGGCCCGGTACGCGACCTGCTCACCGCCGAGCGCATTGCCCTCAACTTCACCCAGCGCATGAGCGGCATCGCCACCATGACCGCCGCCTTCGTGGACGCGGTGAACGCCATCTGCGGCGACGACTGTGACTGGCCCGTCACCCGGCCGCGCCGCTACGAGCACACCCGCATCGTCGATACGCGCAAAACCACGCCCGGCCTGCGCCCGTTCGAAAAATACGCCGTGGTCTGCGGCGGCGGCCACAACCATCGCTACGGACTGTCCGACGCGGTCATGATGAAGGACAACCATCTGGCGGCGCTCGCCGCGCGCGGCATCGACTTGGCCGGCGCGATCCGCCACGTGCGCGAACAGGTGGGCCACACTACGCATATCGAAGTGGAAGTCGACCGCCTTGACCAGATTCCCGCCGTGCTCGCCGGCGGAGCGGACACCATCATGCTGGACAATTTCTCGCTCGACGACACCCGTCGCGGCGTGGAGCTCATCGACGGCAAGGCCATCGTGGAAGCCAGCGGCAACATGAGCCTGGAGCGAGTGCCAGCCGTGGCCGCCACCGGCGTGGACGTGATCTCCGTGGGCGCGCTCACCCACTCCGTGCGCAGCATCGACCTCGGATTGGATTGGAACTAGTCATGGCCGATACCCCCAACGCATCCGGTGAACCCGGCGAACTGTACCTGGACGCCGCCGCCACCGAACCAGTGAGCCCGGCAGTCATCGAGGCCATGACCCCGTTCCTGACCGAGGCCTACGCCAATCCGGCCAGTGTGCACCAGCCCGGCAAAACCGCGGCCCGCGCACTGGACGCGGCCCGCGCATCATTCGCCGCGGCGTTGGGCGCCCGGCCGGATGACGTGATCTTCACCTCAGGCGGCACCGAATCGGACAATCTGGCCATCAAAGGCATCGCCATGGCGCGCATGCGCAAACTGGGCCTGCGGCCGGTCTACGGATTCGCCGAAGCCGATGGCGAACAGCCGGCAAATTGTCGCCCGCGCATCATCATCTCCTCCATCGAGCACCCGGCCGTCGCGCAATCGGCTGATTGGCTGCACGAATGGTTCGGTTTCGAAGTCGTGCACATTCCCGTGGATGCGCAAGCACATCTCGATCTCGACGCACTTGAACGCGAGCTCGACGGCGAGGCCGGCGAACGTACCACGCTGGTCTCCACCATGCTGGCCAACAACGAGGTCGGCACCGTGGAACCCGTGGAGGAACTGGTCCGCATCGCCCACGCGCACGGCGTGCCCATCCATGTAGACGCCGTACAGGCCGCCGGCCAGATTCCGATTCGTTTTCGTGACTGGGATGTGGACGCCCTGTCCGTATCCGGACACAAATTCGGCACCCCCAAAGGTCTGGGAGCGCTGCTGGTACGCGGCCGCACACCCATCGAACCGGTGCTGTCCGGCGGCGGGCAGGAACGCGGCCTGCGCTCTGGCACGCAGAACGTGGCCGGTGCCGTGGCGCTCGCCATCGGACTCAACGAATCGAATGCGCGCATGCAGGTGCAGTACCGTGAGTTGGTCGCGTCCCGAGACATGCTCATCGACGCGGTTCGCCGGGTCGCGCCTCGCGCCGACCTGACCGGCGACCCCGAACGCCGTCTGCCCGGTCACGCCTCCTTCATCTTCCCCGGCGTCACCGGGGAAGCGCTGCTCGTCGACCTGGACGCGCGCGGCATCGCTGCCTCATCCGGCTCGGCCTGCGCCATCGGGCGCCACGAGATTCCTGCCACGTTGCTGGCGATGGGCCTCGAACCGTCCATCGCCAAATCGGCATTGCGCATGACCTTCCGCAAGCCGCTGACCCGCGAACAAGTCGAACGCATCAGCTTGGCCATCGAAGAGTCCTGCACCGACCTGACCCGCCATTAAATCTGACGCCACTTACCAGAAAGGAAACGACGTGAGCACCACCACTTCAGCGCAACCCGCGCAGCTCACCCGCAACGAGCGCCTCGACCGGCTGCCCTTCAACAAGGCGCACCGCAAACTCCTCGTCGCCTCCGGCATCGGCTGGGCATTCGACGCCATGGACGTCGGCCTCGTCTCCTTCGTAGTCGCCGCCATCGCAGCCGACCCGCACTTCAACCTCACCCCGACCGAAAAGTCGTGGGTGCTGTCCATCGGCTTCGTCGGCATGGCCATCGGCGCGGCGGTGGGCGGCTTCATCGCCGACCGCGTGGGCCGCAAAACCGTGTTCACCGCCACGCTGATCATCTTCGGCATCGCCAACGGCGCCATGGCGCTATCCTGGTCGCTCGGCATGCTGCTCGGCGCCCGACTGATCATCGGACTGGGCTTGGGCGCGGAACTGCCGGTCGCCTCCACGCTGGTCTCCGAGTTTTCGCCGACCAAACAGCGCGGCCGCATGACAGTGCTGCTGGAATCGTTCTGGGCCGTCGGCTGGATCATCGCCGCCATGATTGGCTACTTCGTGATCCCGAACACCGGCGACTGGGGCTGGCGCTGGGCGCTGGCCATTGGCGCGCTGCCGCTGCTCTACGCGATCGTCACCCGCGTGCACATCCCAGAATCCGTGCGATTCCTCGAAGCCAAGGGTCGCGAAGACGAAGCCGAAAAGGCCGTGCGCTACTTCGAGGAAGCCGGGGGAGTGGCTCCGGTAACCTCTCCCAAGGGCAAGCCGCTGCCGAAGATCAAGACGCGCGAACTGTTCGGCTCCAAGTACCTGGCCCGCACCATCGCCATCTGGGCCACATGGTTCTTCGTGAACTTCTCCTACTACGGCGCGTTCACATGGATGCCGTCGCTGCTCGCCGACCAGTTCGGCTCCCTGACCAAGTCATTCGGCTACACGCTCGCCATCTCCATCGCCCAGCTGCCCGGTTACTTCCTGGCCGCCTGGCTGGTGGAGGTCTGGGGCCGCCGCAAGACGCTGAGCATCTTCCTGGCCGTCTCCGCCGTGGCCGCCTTCGCGTTCTCGCAGGCCGGATCCGTGGCCCTCGTGCTCGTGTTCGGCATGCTGCTGTCCGCCTCCAACCTCGGTGCGTGGGGCGTGTTGTACGCCGTGACCCCGGAAGTCTACCCGACCCGTCTGCGTGGCGCGGCCGCCGGTGCCGCCGCCGCGGTGGGCCGCATCGCCGCCATCGTCGCGCCGCTCCTCATGCCGTGGTTCCTGACCTTGTCCGGCGGCAACAAGGCCGTGGCCTTCATCATCTTCGCCGCCGCCTTCATCATCGCCTGCGTCGCCGCCCTCTGCCTGCCCGAACGTAAAGGCCTCGATCTCGAAGACTGACGGAAGTCGATGACGGGAGAACAGATATTTGCCTGATTACCGGCAGAGCCCCCCGCGTCCCGACGAAAGGGACGCGGGGGGCTCTGCCGTTTGAAGGCCGTAAAACGGCAGAAATCCCGCGAGGGGTTCGTCGAGACACGGGAGTTCTGCCGTTGTGAGGTGCTTTTCTGTGTTCCGACATAGTCAAGGTGTGCGAGTATCATCGTGACGGTTTGTGTGTGGGTATGAATAAACACCTCAGAGTAAGTACTTAAGTACTCGAGAACGCAAGTACCGAACGATTACGCAAAAGAATCAGTATTAAGAGAGGTTTCGATGGCGGTTCGTGGAGATATCCGTAATGTGGCGATTGTGGCTCACGTCGATCACGGCAAGACCACCCTGGTCAATGCCATGCTTCAGCAGTCGCACGTGTTTAGCGAGCGTGAGGAAGTGCCGGATCGTGTAATGGATTCCAACGATCTGGAACGCGAGAAGGGTATCACCATCCTCGCCAAGAACACGGCCGTGGAATACACCGGTCCGCTGGCCGCCAAGTACGACCACCCTGAGGGCATCACCCTCAACATCATCGACACCCCCGGCCACGCCGATTTCGGTGGCGAGGTCGAGCGCGGCATCTCCATGGTTGACGGCGTCGTACTGCTCGTGGACGCCTCCGAAGGCCCGCTGCCGCAGACCCGCTTCGTGCTGCGCAAGGCACTCGAAGCCAAGCTGCCGGTCATCTTGTGCGTGAACAAGGTCGACCGCCCCGACGCCCGTATCGAAGAGGTCGTCGGCGAAACCTCCGACCTGCTGCTCGGCCTGGCCGACGATGTGCAGCACGAAGGCATCGACCTGAACCTTGACCAGCTGCTTGAAATGCCGGTCATCTACTGCGCTGCCAAGGCCGGCTACGGCTCCGTGAACCAGCCCGCCGACGGTGGCCTGCCGGACAACGACAACCTCGAGCCGCTGTTCGAAACCATCATCTCCACCATCCCGGCCCCCGAATACGAGGAAGGCGCCCCGCTGCAGGCTCACGTGGCCAACATCGACTCCTCCGACTTCCTCGGCCGACTCGGTCTGGTCCGTATCTACAACGGCACCCTTGAGAAGGGCAAGACCTACGGCCTGTCCCGTGTGGACGGCTCCCTCGAGAACTTCCGTGTCTCCGAACTGCTGCGCACCCAGGGCCTCGAGCGTATCCCGGTCGAATCCGCAGGCCCCGGCGACATCGTGGCCGTTGCCGGCGTTAACGACATCATGATCGGCGAGACCATCGTCGACCCCAACGACCCGAAGCCGCTGCCGCTCATCCATGTGGACGATCCGGCCATCTCCATGACCTTCGGCACCAACGACTCCCCGCTGGCCGGCACCGAGGGCAAGGACCACAAGCTCACCGCCCGCATGATCAAGGACCGTCTGGACCGCGAGCTCATCGGTAACGTGTCCATCAAGGTGCTGCCCACCGACCGCCCCGACGCTTGGGAAGTCCAGGGCCGTGGCGAGCTGGCGCTGGCCGTGCTTGCCGAGCAGATGCGCCGCGAAGGCTACGAGCTGACCGTCGGCCGTCCGCAGGTGGTCACCAAGAAGATCGACGGCGTGATCAACGAGCCGATGGAAAACACCACCATCGACGTGCCGGAAGAGTACATGGGTACCGTCACCCAGCTCATGGCCGACCGTAAGGGCCGTATGGATGGCATGACCAACCACGGTTCCGGCTGGGTCCGTCTGCAGTTCACCGTGCCGTCCCGTGGTCTGATCGGCTTCCGCACCGCGCTGCTTTCCGCCACTCGCGGCACCGGCATCTCCTCCTCCATCTCCGCCGGCTACGCGCCGTGGGCTGGTGCCATCACCATTCGCCAGAACGGTTCCATGGTTTCCGATCGCAAGGGTGTCGCCACCCCGTACGCCATGCAGCGTCTGCAGGCCCGCGGCAACTTCTTCGTCGAACCGCAGTCCCCGGTGTACGAGGGCCAGGTTGTGGGCGTGAACAACAAGCCCGACGAGCTGGACGTGAACATCACGCTGGCCAAGCACATGACCAACATGCGTTCCTCCACCGCTGACGTGCTCGAAACCCTGACCCCGCCGATCAAGATGAGCCTTGAGGAGTCCCTGGACTTCGCCAACGAGGACGAGTGCGTGGAAGTCACCCCGGAGTCCATCCGCGTGCGCAAGATCATCCTCGGCCGTGAGGACTGGTACAAGTGGCGCGCCAAGCAGCGCCGCCAGAACGCCGCTCAGCAGGGTAAGTGATCTGGTGCGGCTGTAGCCGACCATTCTCTCTAGCTCCCCTCTCTGAGGGGAGCTAAGTTTATTCCTCACCAAGTCATATCCCCACCTATACTGAAACGCATGACTGTGAAGAGCACTACTGAATTGCGTCCGTGGTCGTATCGCCAGAACGCACTGGTCAAATCGTTGATCACGATTGCGGCGGGCGTGGCTTCCGCCTATGTGGGCACGTTCGCCCACCGTATGGGTGCGGAACTGAATATTCCGTATGGTCTGGTGCTGGCGTTTCTGCTGATCGGCCTATCGACATGGTGCGCCCGTTCGCGCATGGGCGCGGTCGGACTGGCCCTGCACCTCATCGCCTCCTCACTGACCGCATGGGGTATGGCTCCGACCACCACATCCGGCAAAGTGCTCATCGTCGCCGGATTCCAAGGCGATATGCCGTTCTTCTCCCAGCATGCCGGCTACATCTGGCTGTACGGCCTGATACTGGTCCAAGTCGTCCTGCTCATTCTTCCCACCCGCTGGTTCGTCATTCCCACTCATTCTGGATCGCGCGCGTAACTATATATGGCGACACATTCCCGGGAATGCGTCGCGTATCGGCGGGCGTAGGGGATTACGGCCGCTACCATAGAACTTTATGGCACGCATGAAACTGTTTTACTTGGGCCCGGAGGGCACCTTCACCCATCAGGCGGCAATGACGGCCGCCGACCAGTTCGCCACACTCGGCGACTTCGACCTCATCGCTCTGCCCGACGTGCCCGCGATCATGCAGGCCGTACAGTCGCGCCAAGGCTGGGGCGTCATCGCATGGGAAAACAACGTCGAAGGCTATGTGGTCCCGAATCTCGACGCGCTGATCGACGCCCCCGACGCGGCCGGCTTCGCCCGGATCAGTGTGGACGTGGCCTTCAACGCCTTCACCGTGCGCGGCCACAGCATCTACGACTGCACCGGCAACCCCGTCAGCGCCCACCCGCACGGTCTGGCCCAATGCACCCGGTTCATCGCCAAACACCATTTGCAGCCCGAACCCGCATCCTCCAACGCCGCCGCCTGCCGCGACCTGAAGCCCGGCCGCGTGGCGCTCGGCCCCAGCATCTGCGGCGAACTCTACGATCTCGACACCCTCGCCGAACATGTGCAGGATTTCGATGGCGCGCGCACCGAATTCCTTGTCATCGCCCCGCGTGATGTGGTCCAGGAACTCAACGCCCGCGCCCACCGCAATGACGCCAGCGATTTCGAAACCATCATCACCTTCATCCCGCTGGTCACTGGCCCCGGCGTACTCGCCGACCTGCTGGACGTCCTGCGCGATGCGGGACTGAACATGACCAGCTTCATCTCGCGCCCAATCAAAGGCCACGACGGAACCTACAGCTTCATCGTCACCCTTGACGCCGCCCCCTGGGAGCCAAGATTCCGCACCGCACTGGAAGAGATCGCCGGACACGGCGACTGGGCAAAAACCCTGGCCGTCTACCCACGCCGCGAACGCCCGAACCCGCCGGTCGACGCCTGGATGCTGCCCGAGGGCGGCGTCCACATCACCAATCGCGCGCCGGAAGGCTGGCAGTACACCGAGGGAGCAAGGAAGGAACTGCTGTGGTAGATACAGTCGGAATCGTCGGACTCGGATTGATCGGCGGCTCGCTCGCACGCCGCCTGACCGAGCGCGGCGTGCGCGTCGTCGCGTGGAACCATCGCCCGCACCCCTACGCCCAGGCCGAAGCCGATGGCATTTTCTGCAAGAGCACGCTCTCCGAACTCATGGATGCCGAGCCGGATGTGGTCGTGCTGTGCAATCCGCTCAAGACGATGCCCGCAATCCTCGCCGCCCTAGCCCCGCTCATGGGCGACCATCCGAACACCACGCTCACCGACGTGGGCTCGGTCAAGGGCATGGTCCGCGATCAGGTCAAGGCTGCCGGGCTGGGGAAGTGCTACGTCGGCGCCCATCCGATGGCCGGCAACGAACTGTCCGGCTGGCAGGCCGCCGACCCGCATCTGTACGACGGTGCCCTATGGGCCATCACCGTGGACGAGTCCACGGACTACCGCCGCTTCCTCGACGTCGCCGCGATGATCACCAAGGACGTCGGCAACCGCGTCATCGTCGTGGACGACGAAACGCACGACAAGGCCGCGGCGATGATCTCCCACATGCCGCATGTGGTGTCCACCGCGCTGATCAACGAACTGGTCGCCAACCCGGACCGCAACATCGCCGCCGCGCTGGCCGCCGGCTGCTGGAGGGACATGACCCGCGTGTCCCTGACCGACCCGGACCGTACGCGCGCGATGGTCGAGGAAGACTCGCTGAACGTCGAAGCGCTGCTGCGCCGCATGGCGGCACGTCTGACCGATATGGCCGACCACCTGCACGCTGGTGCCGCCGGCGAGCAGGATGTGATGGGATTCTTCGCCGAAGGCGACCCCTTCCGCCGGTACAAGGCCGCCGTGACGAGAGCCGGCATCACCGCTGCACAAGACGGTACAGCCACCGCTGCGCCGCAAGCCGGCACAACTGCTGCCGGATTCCCGGAACGTGAGCTCGCCGTCCCCGAAGCCGGCTGGCAGCAGACCCTGCTGTTCTCCGCACGCCGAGGAGAAGCCATCACCGGCTTCGTCCATCCGCGTCAGGCCATCATTCAACTGCGCCCCGCCATGTAACTGCGCCCCGCCATGTAGGCCCGTGCGCAGGTTCCTCTCACCGTCCGTCACGAAGAAGGCTGTGCGAGGGGGATGAAGTTCCCGCTTGTTTTCGTGAGAAGACCGTGTGGCTCCGCTGTTCGAAAGGTCCAAAGGAGTAAGGTAGTCTGTACCGTTTTTCGGGAAACGCATCGAAGTTGATGCGGCGAATGGTTAAGGGGATGATGACGTATGACGTTACCAAGGCAGATTCCGGCCGGTGCCCGCGTGGTGGTGCGCATCACCGACGGCATTGACCCGGTCGACCACCGTATGAAGTTCCGCGACTATGTGGGCCACGTGGTTTCCTGGGACGGATACACGTTGGAGATGGTGCGTGACGCCGCCGCCAATGGTTCGCGCCCGGCCCAGAACGTGACCATCCATCAGGAACAGATTGCCACATTGAAACCCGTGCCGGAGCGGCGCAACACGCCACCTCGGCCGTAGCCCAAGGCTATAAAGGATTCGGAGGAGAACGAGAGTGTCATCTACGCAGTTCGACGGCGATATCGACTCCTTCGTCTCCTATCTGAAGTCCAACCGCGGCTTGTCAGCGAATACGCTCAAAGCGTATCGCGCGGATCTCACGGCATGCCTGCACCTATTCGAGCTGCGCGGCGTGACCGATCTGAACGAGATCACGCTGGATGATCTGCGCAGCTGGATGGCGGTGGAATCGCGCGATCACGCCCGCAGCAGCATGGCCCGCAAAACCGTGGCCGTGCGCGGGTTCTTCGCGTGGGCCTATGAGCATGGGGTGACCAACACCGACCCGGCCGCCACACTGATGACTCCCTCGATTCCCAGCACGCTGCCCGCGGTGCTCACCGAATCCCAGGCCGAGCAGTTATTGGATGTCGCCGAACATGTCGTTGCAACAAACCAGTATAAGGGCGATGGGGGAGCGGCAGCCGCGTCCGACAGTGGTAGCGGCAAGGCAGTCGGCAAGACAGCTGATAAGTCAGCCGACACCGTAAACCGCAACGAGGCACCCGCCCGTGCAGACAAGCGCGACAGCGCCCGAGTCGTCGCCGAATCGCAGCGCAACGCCGCGATTCTCGAACTACTGTATGCCACTGGCATCCGTGTCGCCGAACTGGTGTCGATGGATATCGTTGACGTCGACTTCTCCAATCGCACCATCAAAGTCACCGGCAAAGGCAACAAGCAACGCGTGGTGCCGTTCGGACTACCCGCCCAGCGTGCGCTGGAGACTTGGCTTGAACAAGGGCGGCCTGTACTGGCCCGTACGGCAACGGATGCAGCCAAGTCCCGTGCTGCCAACGCCCTGTTCCTCGGCGCACGAGGCGGCCGTATCGACCAACGCATAGCCCGTGGCATCGTACACAGAGCGGCCCGAGAGGCCGGCGTACCGGACATCAGCCCCCATGCGTTGCGCCATTCCGCCGCCACGCACATGCTGGACGGCGGTGCCGATCTGAGGGAGGTGCAGGAGATGCTCGGGCATTCCTCCTTGAAAACTACACAACGCTATACGCACGTCTCCATCGAGCAGCTCAAGAACCGTTACGGACAGGCCTTTCCCCGGGCATGACCACTATGTGGACATTGGTTAACAAACTTGGCAAAGACTGAACCTAGCCGGTAAAAACCCCTGAATTTTACATGGGTGTAACAAAAATACGCTGCTTGTCTCCCAAGTGCGCAAAAATGACAGGTAACAGCAACGGGGTTGGGTGTCCGAAGTGGCGGGAAGCGTAAGCGTCCCGACGATGAGGAATCCGACCCCGTTCGCATGAGGCGGGGCTGAAACGCTTCGCAACCTAATGAATAGGAGAAATCATATGAAGAAGAAAGCTCTTGCTTTCGCTGCCATGGCTTGCTCCGTGGCCATGCTGCTGAGCGCCTGCGGCGGCTCCAACAGCAACGCTGCCTCCGGTGACACCGCTGGCTCCAACGTCATCACTGCGTACAACTCCGAACCGCAGAACCCGCTGATCCCGGGCAACACCAACGAGACCGGTGGCGGCAAGCCGGGCGGCCTGCTGTTCTCCCGTCTGGTCTCCTTCGACAAGGATGGCAAGGCTGCCAACGAAGTGGCCGAGTCCATCACCCCGAACGATGACGCCACCCAGTACACCATCAAGCTGAAGTCCGGCTGGAAGTTCACCGACGGCACCCCGGTGACCGCCGAGTCCTTCACCAAGGCCTGGTCCTACGTGGCCAACGCCAAGAACGCCCAGAAGTGCTCCTCCTTCTTCTCCACTATCAAGGGCTACGATGCGCTCCAGGCT
Source organism: Bifidobacterium sp. 2450 (assembly GCF_041900695.1). Lineage (NCBI taxonomy): Bacteria > Bacillati > Actinomycetota > Actinomycetes > Bifidobacteriales > Bifidobacteriaceae > Bifidobacterium > Bifidobacterium sp. 2450. The sequence continues at coordinate 2,720 of NZ_JBHEEA010000008.1, read as the reverse complement.
GATGGTCTGAAGGGTGACGAGCAGCTCTCCGGCCTCAAGGTCGTGGACGACACCACCTTCACCGTTGACCTGAACCAGTCCGACTCCGTGTTCCCGATTAAGGTCGGCTACCTGGCCTTTGCCCCGCTGCCTGAGTCCTTCTACAAGGACCCGAAGGCCTTCGGCGAGAAGCCTGTCTCCAACGGCCCGTACAAGCTGGACCACTGGGATCACAACAAGGAAATCGCCCTCGTCAAGAACCCTGACTACAAGGGTAATGAGCAGCCCAAGAACGACGGTGTGACCTTCAAGGTCTACACCGACGACTCCGCCGCTTACCGCGACATCCAGGCTGGCAACCTCGACGTGATGGAATCCGTCCCAGCCGCCTTCACCAAGACCTTCAAGACCGACAAGAAGGTCCAGGCTTACTCCGAGGCCGGCTCCGTCATCCAGACCTTCACCATCCCGTCCTCCCTTGACCACTTCAAGAACGACGAGGAAGGCCAGCTGCGTCGTCAGGCCATCTCCATGGCCATCAACCGTGACCAGCTCATCGACAAGGTGCTCAACGGCAACGCCACCGCCGCCATCGAGTTCACCTCCCCGAAGACCCCGGGCTACTCCGACTCCCTCAAGGGCAACGACAACCTGAAGTTCAATGCCTCCAAGGCCAAGGAACTGTGGGCCAAGGCTGACGCCATCTCCAAGTACGACGGCCAGCTCACCTTCTCCTACAACGCCGATGGTGGTGCCAAACCGATCTACGATGCTATCGTGAACCAGCTCAAGAAAAACTTGGGCATCGACGCGGCCACCAACCCGATCCCGACCTTCCAGGAATTCCGTGACGCGGTCACCAACCGTCAGATGAAGGGCGCCTTCCGTACCGGCTGGCTGCCTGACTACCCGTCCGCCGAGAACTACCTGTGGCAGCTGTACTCCACCGCTGCTGCTGATGGCAACGGCTCCAACGATGGTGACTACAAGAACCCGGCCTTCGATGACCTGTGCAAGCAGGCTGCTGCCGCTTCCAGCACTGATGACGCCAACAAGCTGTACCAGCAGGCTGAGGAAATCCTCCTCAACGACCTTCCGGCCATCCCGCTGTACTACTCCAACGCCTCCGGTGTGGCTTCCCTCAACGTGAAGTCCGGCTACGCCTTCGATTGGCAGAACCTCCCGACCTACGCCGAGATGTCCAAGAAGTGAGTCTGACTCACTGAACGGATACCGTTAGGTAGTTCGGAAATAAAGGGCGAGGATCGCAAGATCCCCGCCCTTTTTTGTTGTTGAGGGTGCTTGCTCCCGCCAGCGGGAACCAAGTTAAAGTATCCACTATCCGACCGCAACCATGGACATTTCCACCAGCATTGCCGATAACGCCTGAGATTTTGCGCACTTTGGTTTGGGCTTGAGATAGGGGCATGGCCCGTGTCCTGTGTACGATTTTCAGTCGCCAGACATTAGAAAACCGCGATTGGAAACGAGGGCACGAAGCCATGTCACAGCAGATTCTACAGGTCGACCAGGCCATGTTGGAAACCACCCTGGACCGGATGGTCCGCAAAAGCGTCGAGGAGACCCTGAACGCGATGCTCGACGCCGAGGCCGACGAGATCACCGGCGCCGCGCGCTACGAGCGCAGCGGGGACCGCAAGGCGTACCGGGCCGGCCACTACGAGCGCGACCTGACCGTCAAGGCCGGCAAAATGAGCCTGAAAGTGCCGAAACTCAAGGGCGCGGTGTTCGAGTCGGCCGTGATCGAACGATACCGTCGGCGTGAGGAGAGCGTCGAGGAGGCCTTGATCGACATGTACCTGGCCGGCGTCTCCACCCGCCAGGTCGATGATGTCAGCCGGCTCCTGTGGGGCGACCGCATGCCCTCGCAGACCCTGAGCGACAAGCTCAAGCGCGTCTATGCGGATATCGACGCATGGCGGGGCAGGCCCCTCGAACAGGATTACCCGTACCTGTTCATGGACGGCGTGTGGCACAAAAGGTGCTGGGGCGGGTCCGTGGAGAACGTGAGCATCCTGGTGGCCATCGGCGTCGGCATGGACGGGCGGCGCGAGGTGCTTTCGGTGGCCGAGGGCATGAAGGAGGACGCGGAAAGCTGGCGCGAATTCATCAAAGGCATGCTCGCACGAGGCCTCAAGGGCGTGAGACTGGTGACGGGAGATCGGTGCGCGGGGCTGGTCGCCGCCGCGGGCGAGCTGCTGCCCGATGCCCGCTACCAGCGGTGCATGGTGCATTTCGAGCGCAACATACTCGCCAGGGTCAACCCCGGGAACCGCGACTGGGCGGCCGACGCACTGAAGGCCGTGTTCTCCATGGAATCACGCGACAAGGCGTTGGAGAAGGCCGAATCCGTCGCCCGGGACATGGAATCCAGGAAACTCAAGGAGGCCGCCAAATGCCTGCGCGAGGGCATCGGCGAGACCACGACCTACCTGCTCGACGACTACCCGCGCGAGCATAGGCGTCGGATCCGCACCAACAACATGATCGAACGGCTCAACCGCGAGATCAGGCGCAGGACCCGCGTGGTCGGCTCGTTCCCCGACGGACGCAGCGCGTTGATGCTCGTCTGCGCGAGGGTCCGCTACGTGACATCCGACGAGTGGTCGACGCGCCGCTACCTCGACATGTCAAGGCTCGGTGAGACCGTACCAGCAGCGAACTGATCACCGCCACAGGGACGGGCGAAGACCAAAGTGCGCAAGAGTTCGGGCACTACC